>NZ_JBEYJA010000001.1:0-370071 GCF_040703815.1 Streptomyces sp. NPDC006743
CCGCAGTCACCTCATAGACGGCTGCCTCACCGAGACCGGCCTGACCATCAGGCCCGCCTGAGCAACTCCACGACATCACGAGTTCAACCTCAGTAACAAAGGCGTTGAACGTGGCGGTGGGTGATGAGGCAGGTGGCGAGGCCGAGGAAGGCTTCATGAATGTCGTCGCGTCTCTCCCAGCGGGTTCGCAGGCGGCGAAAGCCGTGCAGCCAGGAGATCGTCCGCTCGACGACCCAGCGGAAGATGCCCAGACCGGAGCCGTGTGGCTGTCCGCGTTCCGCGATCACGGGTCGGATGCCGCGCTTCCACAGCAGGCGTCGGTACTTGTCGTGGTCGTAGCCGCGGTCCGCGAAGAGCATGTCCGGCCGTCTGCGCGGCCGGCCGACGACGCCGGCCACCGCGGGAACCTTGTCCAGCAAGGGCACGAGCTGGGTGACGTCGTTGCGGTTTCCGCCGGTCAGCGACACCGCGAGCGGGACGCCCTGACCGTCGACAAGGACGTGGTGCTTGCTGCCCGGCCGTGCACGGTCGACCGGGCTGGGACCGCTTTTGGGCCCCGCCGGGCCGCCCGCACGTGGGAGGAGTCGATCACCGCCCGCGACCAGTCCAGCTGCTTCGCCGACCGCAGCTTCTTCAGCAGCACCAGGTGCAGCTTCTCCCACACGCCGGCCTCATTCCAGGCGGCCAGACGCCGCCAGCAGGTCATGCCGGAGCCGAAGCCCAACTCCTGCGGCAGGTACTCCCACTGAATCCCGGTATGCAGCACGAACAGGATCCCGCACAGGGCCTGCCGGTCCGGCACCCGCGGCCGGCCTGCCACCAGCTTGGGGCCCGGCTCCGGCAGCAACGGCTCGATGAGCGACCACAGTTCGTCCGACACGATCCACGGCCGCGACTCACGCTTCCCCACGACCCGACCAACGAGCAGACAAGCCGATGGTTACTTGATCAATAACTTCTGTTAGGACCTCTAAGTGTCCCGTCCCGGGACGTCGGTGACACGCGTGCCGGGTGCCTGAACTGGTGAGGGCCTTCTGGGTTCGGTGTGGATCGCGACCTTCACACCCGACCGCAGCAGGCCCTCATCGCTCACCCACCGGTGAACGCCGTCACGCCCTGGCTCCGCCCCCGGGTGTCCGCGCCCCGTTCGCTCCGTCCCTCGCGGGCGGTCAGCCGCGGACGTGCAGCCCGAAACCCGTGCGGCCGGCCGGCTCCAGTCCCTCCTTCAGGTGCAGCGAGGGGATCTCGTAGTCCCCGAAGTTCTGCCGCCGGAACGCGATCGGCTCGGTCGACTCCAGGGTGAGCAGGCGTTGCTCCCAGGTCTTGGCGACCTCCTGGTAGTCCTCGCTGGTCATCCGATCGGCGCCGTACACCACGAAAGGCGGCAGTACCTCGATGCCCGGGTAGTAGAGGATGCCGTGCTGGATCGGGAACAGCAGATCGTCGATGGGGCCGTTGATCCCGCGAGCGGCGTAATGCGGCTCCGGGCCGCCGACGGTCACCGACAGCAGAGCCCTCCTGCCCGCGAGGGTGCCTTCGCCGAAGCGCTCACCGTACTTGGTGTCGCTGTGCTCGCCGACGCCGTACGCGAAACGGTAGGTGAACACCCGGTCCACCCAGCCTTTGAGGATCGCGGGCATGGTGTACCACCACAGCGGGAACTGGAAGACGATCGTGTCGGCCCACAGCAGCTTCTCCTGCTCGGCGAGGACGTCCGGGGTGAGCGTCCCCGCCTCGAAGGCCCGGCCCGAGTCCCGGACGACCTTCAGCGGACTCGAGGCGTGGGGCCCGTAGTCCGCGGCGTCCACGACCGCCTTCCAGTTCATCGCGTACAGATCGCTCACCCGTACCTCGTGCCCGGCGGCCCGCAGGGTGGACACCGCGAGGTCCTTGAGCGAGCCGTTGAGCGACTCGGGCTCCGGGTGGGCGTAGACGATCAGCGTCTTCATGGGGACTCCTTCGGATCGGGTGCATCAGATCCTGGACGTCCCGGCGCCCGGCGTTCAGGGGCTCCTTCTCCGTCGGACGGGACTTCCTGGTAACGGCAGGGCCACCTTCACGGACACCGGCGAGGCCATACTGGGGACATGGACGATCTCGCGGGCTTCCTGCGGACCCGGCGTTCCCGGGTCGCCCCGGCGGCCGTCGGCATCCCCGCCGACAGTCGCCGCCGGGTCGAAGGGCTGCGCCGGGAAGAGGTGGCGCATCTGTCCGGAGTCAGCGTCGATTACTACGTACGTCTGGAGCAGGGCCGTGCGACCCAGCCCTCCGAGCAGGTCCTCGACGCGCTGGCCCGCGTCCTGCGCCTGGACGAGACCGAGCACGAGCACCTCTACCGGCTCGCCCGGCAGCGCCGCCGCCGCGCGAAGGCGCCGAGCGGGCGGGTCCGGCCGGAGCTGCTGCGCCTCCTCGACCTGGTCGCCGACGCCCCCGCGCTGATCATGGACCACCGCTTGGACGTGCTCGCCGGGAACCGTCTCGCCAAACTCCTCTACGGCCGGCCGATCCCGGGCCTGAACACGGCCCGTCACATCTTTCTGGAGGAGGCCGAGGACGGCCTCTACGCGGACTGGGAGAACTGCACCCTCGACGCGGTCGGGCACCTGCGTCTGGCCGCCGGGAAGTTCCCCGAGGACCCCCGCCTGGCCTCGCTCATCGGAGAGCTGGCGATGGGCAGCGAGCGCTTCCGCCGCCTCTGGGCCCGCGCGGACGTGCGTGCCCGCACACATGGCCGCAAGGCCTACCGGCACCCGCTGGTCGGCCGCCTGGAGCTGCACCAGGAGAACTTCCCGCTGCCGGACAAGTCAGGCATGGAACTGCTGGTGCTGTCCGCGGCCCCCGGCAGCCCCGACGAGAACGGGCTGCGCCTGCTCGCGGGCCTCGGCGCGGACAGCGGTGACGCGCATCCCCCGGTGAACGCTCAGCGGGCACGGTGAGCGGGCGCCGGTGCCGGTGCCGGGCCAGGGGCCGCGGGCGGTTCCCCGGCCGAAACCATCTCGGATCCGCCAGGCGGGCCACGACCCGCCCGCGACCTCGTTCCTACTGTCTGGGAGAAGCATGACAAGCAGGTTCACCGAACTGACCGTTGACTGCGACGATCCGGAGAGGCTCGCGGCCTTCTGGTGCGAGGTGCTGGACTTCAAGGTGATCGACCGGGCGGAGGGCAAGGTCGAGATCGGCTCCTGGGTGCCGACCGTCGAGGAGGTGCGGGCCCGCCAGATGCCGCCCACCCTGGTGTTCATCCGTGTGCCCGAGGGCAAGACCGCCAAGAACCGGCTCCATCTCGACGTCAGCCCGATCGACGGCAGCACCGAGGACGAGGTGACCAGGCTGCTCGGCCTCGGCGCCACCAGGACGGACGTGGGCCAGGGCCCCGGCCGGAGCTGGGTGGTCATGGCCGACCCGGAGGGAAACGAGTTCGACGTCCTGCGCACCCTGGCGCCCGATGACCGGCTCGGGAAGTCCCTCGGGGGCTGACTCCCGGCGCCGGCGCCGTGTCCGGCGTCTGCTCGGCCGGGCTCAGGGACGCCGCCGGAACGGGGCGAGGGTGGCGCGCACGAGATCGGCGGCGCCCCAGTCGGGTTCGAACTGGGCGATGACGGCCAGGTGCTGGCGCAGCTGGAGGATCGGCATGCGTGCGCGCCAGTCGCGGTCGAGTCCGGTCAGCTCGGCGTACAGCCCGAAGAACACGTGTGCCTCGGGCGGCGGCGCCGTCGTCCACAGGTGGGCCAGGTCGACCTCGGCCCACATGTACGACACGGCCGGATCGATCAGCGCGGGCCGTCCGTCAGGGGTGGCCATGACGTTCTGGGCCCACAGGTCGCCGTGCGTCAGGCACGCGGGCCTGACCGGCAGCAGCTCGGGCAGCCGGTCGCACAGCCGCTCCAGCGCCGCCCGGTCCGCGGCGTCGAGCGCCTCCCGGACGCGATGTTCGCCGAGCCAGCGCAGCAGGCGGTGCTGGGCGAAGAACTCGAACCCGTCGTCGTCCCAGGCGTTGACCTGCCGGCGACGGCCCAGCCAGTTGTCCCGGTGCCACCCGAACCGGGGGTGCCGCGTGGTGGTGTGCAGGCGGGCGAGCGCATGCGCGAACCGCTCCCAGAAGGCCTCGGTGTCCGGCCGGGTCTCCAGCACGGACAGGACGAGCAGGTCGCGGTCGGCGCGGACGATCTCGGGCGTGACGATGCCGCCCGCCTCACGCAGCACGGTGAGTCCTTCGGCTTCCGCGGCGAACGCGTCGTCCGACGGCGGCTCCTCGAACGCCTTGACGAACACCGGCGTGCCGTCCCCGCGGCGCGCGATCCCCGCGGTCGCGGCGAGGCCGCCGGTGGCCGGCTCGGCCGCGACGACATCGGTCAGGCCGGCCGTGTGCAGGCGTTCGAGCAGGAAGGACATCGCGGCTGTCACGGGTGTGCTCCTGACGTCGTGGTCGCGGTCGACGACGGCGGATCCGGGCCCTGACGGCGGGGGGGTGGTGGGTCAGGGGCGGTTCAGGGTCGCCGTCAGGGTGATCACTGATGGGCAACGCCGCTGCCAAGCAGCAGAGTTGACGTGGTCAGCCTAATCACGTGAGCCCCGCCGGAGGTACCTCGATGCACCTGCGCCTTGCCGTCACCACCCTTCTCCTGGCCTCTGCTCTCACGGCCGGTGCGGTTCTGCCCGCGTCCGCCGCACCTGCCGCCTCCGGTGCCCCGGCGTCCGCGCGGCCCACCGTCCAGGACATCCTCGGTCACTTGCCCGACGACATCGTCGCAGGCGCAGTGGTCAGGCAGGACGGCGTGGGTGCCGCTGCCGGCCCGGTCACCGCCGACGCGTACCTCCGGGCCGGCAGCGTCACGAAAGCCTTCACCAACACGGTGGTGCTCCAGCTCGTCGCCGAGCACCGGATCGACCTGGACGCACCGGCACGGCGGTACGTCCCCGAGGTGCTGCCAAAGGCGTACGACGGCGTCACCGTGCACCACCTCCTCGACCACACCAGCGGCCTGCCCAAGCCCGCCCCGACGCCCGGACCGGCCGACGGACCCGGATGGCAGTTGAGATCCGTGACGCCCGAAGGCCTCCTGCGCGCATCGTTCGCCGCGGCCACCGGCACGCCGCCCGAACCCGGTCGCGAGCAGCAGTACAACGGGCTCAACTCCTTCGTCCTCGGTCTGATCGTGGAGAAGGTCACCGGCCACTCCTTCAGCACCGAGCTGGAGCGCAAGATCATCCGCCCGCTGCGTCTGCGCCACACCAGCCTGCCCGCCGCCGACGATCCCACGATCCCCTCGCCGCACGCGGAGGTGTACGTCGAGGGGCAGGACGTGACCGAGCAGAGCCCGTACCCGTGGGCCGAGGGAGGCCTGATCTCCACCGCCGCAGACCTGGACCGGTTCACGACCGCGCTGTTCCGGGGCCGCCTGCTCCCGCCCGCCGAGCAGAAACTGGTCTTCGAGGTGCCGGCCGCGACGAACGGCCGCGACAACAAGAACTGCTCCGGCCCGGACGCCTGTTACAGCATCGGCGGGCTCATGCGCTACCAGCTTCCGGACGGCGAGGAGGTGTGGGGCAAGACCGGTTCCCGTCCCGGCTGGGACAACGGCTTCTTCGCCACCCGCGACCTCCGGCACCGCCTGGTGTACTCCCTGAACCCGACCGGGGCCGGCGACGACCTGCCGTACATCAAGGCCCTCATCACCGCCGCGCTCACCGAATGACAGGGATCGTCCCTCCGGCCGGTCCATGTCGTCGTCGACACCGCGGGGCACGGCCCGTCGCGGTCACCGGCTCCGCTCCCCCGTGGCCCGGCACCGGACCGGCCTGCACCGGCCGCCGTCCGGGGCGCGGCTGCGCCACGTCGCCGCCCACGGCTTCGGCGCGGCGACGAGGCGAGCCACGCCGAAGCGCTGCTTCCGGTCGGTGGAGTGCCCGCGGGCATCAGCTCGAACGGAAGGAGTGCCCCCGGCGGCGCCATTCCTGCGCGAGCAGTTCGTACGAACGGACCCGGTCCGTGTGGTCGTGGGTGATCGTCGTGATGAGCAATTCGTCCGCGCCCGTCGCCTCCTGGAGCTGTTCCAGCCGGTCGGCCACCCGGGCCGGCGATCCCGTGAACTGGGTGTCGAGGCGGTCCTGGACGAGGGCCCGGTCCTCGTCGGTCCACGTACGGGCGCGCGCTTCCTGCGGCGTCGGGAACTCGATGGCGCCCTCGGCGGTGCGGATGCTGCGCACCCACGGGCCGTATCCGGTGGCGAGTTCACGGGCGGCGTCGTCGTCCTCGGCGACGACGACGTCCGCCGAGACGCTGACGTACGGCTCGTCGAGGAACTCGGAGGGCTGGAAACGGGACCGGTAGCCCTCCACCGCCTCCAGCACCGTCGCCGGGCTGACGTGGTAGTTCGCCGCGAACCGCAGCCCCCTGGCGCCCGCCGTCTCGGCGCTCTGACCACCGCTGCTGCCGAGGATCCACACGTCCACCTCGGCGCCCTCCCCCGGCACGACGTGCGCCTCGACGCCCTCCGGTGAGCGGTAGGTGCCGGCCAGCAGGGCGAGGAGGTCGTCGATCTGCTCGGTGTAGTCCTGTGACTCGGCGCCCGGCAGCAGGAGCAGTCTGCGCTGCAGCGCTGTGCGCGGTGACCCGAGCAGACGCTCGAAGGAGAAGCGAGGCGGGATCAACAGGCCGTTCGGGGCGCGGCCGTCGACGACCGGGGTCGCCGTCGGCGACGGTGCGGCCGGCTGTCCCGGCGGGCGGCCGCCCGAGCGGCCCAGTCCCAGATCGAACCGGCCCGGGTGCAGTGCGTCGAGCAGTCCGAACTCCTCCACGGTGGACAGCGCGGTGCGGTGTCCGAGCTGTACGGCCCCGGAGCCGAGCCGGATGGTGGAGGTGGCGGATGCGGTCAGCGCCAGGACGACGGCGGGTGACGTGCCGGCCACGCCCGGGTTGAGGTGGTGTTCGGCGAACCAGTAGCGGGCGTAACCGAGGCGCTCGGCCCGCTGTGCGAGGTCGATCGAGTTGCGCAGGGCGTCGGCTGCCGTCGATCCCGACGGGATCGGGACCAGGTCGAGGATGCCGAGGGGGATGTCAGACATGGGCGGACTCCTGGGAAAGCGGTGGTGCAGGAAGCACGGGTCCCCATGCGAACGGCGGGTCCGGGATCTCGCGGCGCAGGACGGGGGCGGCTTCGGTCTGGAACAGCTCCAGTGAGGCGCGGTGCCGGGATTCCGTCAGCCCGCTCGCGTCGGCGTGCAGGTGCAGCACGGTGTGCCCGAGCTGTTCGTGGTAGCGGTGCACCTTGTCGATGACCTGCTGCGGGCTGCCGATCAGGGCGGAGCTGCGTTCGGCGAAGTCCTCCAGGGTCTCGAAGACGACCGGCAGGCCGCTCTTCTCGGCGAGCGCCCGGTTGGCCTCGAAGACCGGCCGGTACGCGGCCAGCGCCTCCTGCGAGGTGGGGGCGACGCAGATGCCCGCGGTGCCGGCGCCGACGGCGATCCGTGCCGGGTCGTGACCGTAGTGGTCCCACCGCTGCCGGTAGTGGCGGACCAGCTCGGCGTACGGCTCGATGGGGTGGGTGACGTTCGCCGAGAACAGCGGGTCGCCGTAACGGGCGGCCAGGTCGACGGACTTCTTGCTGGTGGCGCTGCCGTGCCAGACCCGGATCGGCCGCTGGTAGGGCCGTGGCCACACCTCGGCGTCGGTCAGCGGAGGACGGAAGCGGGTCGCGGCGGTGACCTTGTCCTGCCGCCACAGCTTGTGAAAGACCTCGTAGCTCTCGGCGTTGCGGCTCCACTGGTCCTCGGGCGTGACGTGGAACAGGTCGCGCTGGGCGGCGCCGTTGCCCTTGCCGATGATCAGGTCGAGGCGCCCGTCGGACAGGTGATCGAGCGTGGCGTAGTCCTCGTATGCCCGGACCGGGTCCAGCAGGCTCAGCGTCGTGACGGCCGTGAACAGGCGGATCCGCTTCGTCAGGGCGGCCACGTGGCTGAGGACGACGGTCGGGGACGAGGAGATGAACGGCCGCTCGTGCCGCTCCCCCACGCCGAAGCCGTCGAAGCCCAGCTCCTCGGCCAGCAGGGCGTTGTCAAGAACCTCGCGGAAGCGGTCGTGGGTCGGCTTCTGTATCCCGGTGACGGGGTCCGGGCGGTGCACGATGAGGGTGACGGCCAGGAATTTCACGACGCCACCCGCTGCTCGCCCGGCAGGGAGCCGGGATGGGCGAGGCCGAGGTGGTCGCGCAGGGTCGTGCCCTCGTAGTCGGTGCGGAAGACGCCCCGCTCCTGCAGGAGCGGGACGACCTTGTCGGCGAAGGGGTCGAGGCCGCCGGGGGTGAGGTGCGGGACGAGGATGAAGCCGTCGGAGACGTCGGCCTGCACGAAGTCGTCGATGGTCTGCGCGACGGTGGCCGGGGAGCCGACGAAGGTCTGCCGGTTGCCGGTGTTGACGACCAGGTCGCGGATGGACCACTTGTTGGCCTCGGCGAGCTGCCGCCACTGCCGGGCGACGGCGATCGGGTCCCGGTACATCCGCACCTGGGCGCGGCCCCGCGCTATGTGCTCCTCGCTGACCACGGGGTCGACGTCGGGCAGCGGCCCCTCGGGGTCGTACGCCGACAGGTCGCGGTTCCAGACGAACTCCAGGTGCTTGAGGGCAGTGGCGCCGCTGACCTGCTGCCGGCGCACCTCGCGAGCGAGTTCGGCGGCCTCCTGGTCGGTGTCGCCGAGCACGAAGGTCGCGGCGGGCAGGATGAGCAGCTGCTCGGGGCGGCGGCCGTACTTGGCGAGGCGGTTCTTGACGTCCGTGTAGAACGCCTGGCCCTCCTTCAAGGTGGCGTACCGGCTGAAGATGGCGTCGGCGCTCGACGCGGCGAACTCACGGCCCTCCTCGGAGTCGCCGGCCTGGAAGATCACCGGACGGCCCTGCGGGGAGCGCGGCACGTCGAACTGCCCCCGGATGTCGAAGTGTTTCCCCGTGTGGGTGAACGAGCCCGGCTCGGCATCGCGCAGGAAGACCCCGGTCTCCTGGTCGGCGACGATCTCGTCGCCGTGCCAGGAGTCGAAGAGTTCGTTCGCCGTGGCCAGGAACTCCTCGGCGCGGGAGTAGCGCTCCTCCTGCGGCAGGAAGCCGCCGCGGCGGAAGTTCTCGCCGGTGAACGCGTCCCAGGAGGTGACCACGTTCCAGGCGGAGCGGCCGCCGGAGAGGTGGTCGAGGCTGGCGAACTGGCGGGCCACCTCGTAGGGCTCGTTGAACGTGGAGTTGATGGTGCCGGTCAGGCCGAGACGGTCGGTGACGGCGGCGAGCGCGGCCAGGACGGTGAAGGTGTCGGGGCGGCCGACGACGTCCAGGTCGTAGATCTGCCCGCCCTGTTCGCGCAGGCGCAGGCCCTCGGCGAGGAACAGGAAGTCGAACTTGGCCCGTTCGGCGGTCCGCGCGAAGTGGACGAAGGAGCTGAACTCGATGTGGCTGCCGGCGCGCGGGTCGCTCCACACGGTGGTGTTGTTGACGCCCGGGAAGTGCGCGGCCAGGTGGATCTGCTTCAGCGGCTTGCTCATGGTGGGTACGGTCCCTCCGGCTCAGGCGGCGTAGCGGTTGACGGGGCGGGGCAGGCCCAGCAGGCCGCGGACGGTGCCGGCCTCGTAGGCGGTGCGGAAGACGCCGCGGCGCTGGAGCTCGGGGACCAGCCCGCGGGTGATGGCCGGCAGGTCGTGTCCGGCGACGGCGGGCCGCAGGCGGAAACCGGTCAGCCCGGCGCTGTGGAGTTCCTGGAGCAGATCGGCGAGCTGGGCGGGCGTACCGGCGAAGACGCGGGCGTCGCTGGTGTACGGCTCCCCCGCCAGGGCGTCGAGGCGTGCGCGCCGGTCCTCCGCGGCGGCCTGCTCGGCGTCCAGGAAGACCACCAGGTCACCGAAGACGTGCAGGAGTTCACCGGCCCGCCCGGCCGCCTCCTGCTCGGCCCGGATCTCGGCGACGATCGCGCGGGCCTGCCCGGCGTCGTGCGGGGTGACGTAGCCGACATCGGCCTGACGGGCCACCAGCCGGTACGGGACGGTCTGGTGGGCCAGGGCGGTGACCAGCGGCTGGCCCTGGGGCGGGCGTGGAGTGATGGAGGGTCCCTTGACGCTGAAGTACTTTCCCTCGAAGTCGATGTAGTGGAGTTTGTCCCGGTCGATGAAGCGGCCGGTGGCCACGTCCCGGATCTCGGCGTCGTCCTCCCAGCTGTCCCAGAGCCGGCGCACGACCTCGACGTGGTCGGCGGCCTCGTCGAACAGGCCGGCCAGCCGCTCCTGTCCGGCCGGGGTCCGCAACTCCTCCAGGCTCAGCGGCGGGAAGGTGCGGCGGCCGAAGTGGGCGGCCTCGTGCGGGCGGGCGCTGATCTGCATCCGCAGGCCGGCCCGGCCGGCGCTGACGTGGTCGAGGGTGGCGATCGCCTTGGAGATGTGGAACGGCTCCGTGTGGGTGGCGATCACGGTCGGCACCAGTCCGATGTGCCGGGTGAGGGGTGCGATGCGGGACGCGATCAGTACGGCGTCCAGGCGGCCGCGGACCTGGTCGGTGCGGCCGTCCGGTTCGCCGTAGTGCGAGGACTGCAGGCCGAGTCCGTCCTCGAAGGTGACGAAGTCGAGCAGGCCGCGCTCGGCCTCGGCGACCAGGTCGGCCCAGTATCCGGCGGTGAACAGGTCCCTGGGGCGGGCGGCCTGCTCGCGCCAGGAGGCGGGGTGCCAGCCGGTGCCGTCGAGGGCCACGGCGAGGTGCAGCGAAGGAGAAGGGGACACGGGTGGATGCCTTCCTGGAGGTCCGTACGAGATCGCCGGCCCGCGGGAACCGGGGCGCGCGGCGCTGGGGAATCCGGGTCAGGAGCAACAGAGGAAGCCGGGCACGCGCTGCGGGCCGACGCGGGGCGGGGAGGGGAGGCGGACGACGCGGCGCGCAGGTGTCACTTGTGGCACCTGCGCCCCGACGGTTGGGGCGGCCGCCCGCGACGAGCGCGAGGTCATGGCTATGCCGTTTCCTGCGAAGCGGCGGCGCCGGTGTGCCGCACCAGCGAGAAGACCGTACGGCGGCGCAGGGTGAAGCCGATCGACTCGTACAGCCGGATCGCGTTCGCGTTGGTGGCCACGGCGTGCAGGAAGGGGCGTTCACCGCGCTCCCTGATGCCGGCGGCGACCGCGCGGACGAGGCGGGTGGCCAGCCCCCGGCCGCGGTGGTCCGGGTCGGTGCACACGGCGCTGATCTCCCTCCAGCCGGGCGGGTGCAGCCGCTCGCCGGCCAGGGCGATCAGCCGGCCGTGGTGGCGGATGCCGAGGTAGGTGCCCATCTCGACGGTGCGGGGCAGATAGGGCCCCGGCCGGGTGCGGGCGACCAGGCCGAGGATCTCGGGTACGTCGTCGGGGCCGAGCCGGACGGCCTCGCGGTCGGGCTCCGCGCGCACACCGGTGTCCACGAGCTGGACGCCGTGTCCGGTGCGCAGGATCTCCCAGCCCTGCGGTGTCTCGGTGACGCCGCGCACCGAGGCGGTGCCGCCGGGGCCGACGAGCGTGGCGAGGTCGGCCCAGGCGCGCGGGTCGGTCTCGTCGGAGACGGCGTGGAAGGGGGCCACCTCCTCGTGGTAGCGGGCGGCACGGCCGACGCGTCGGGCGAGGTGGGCGTGGGGTCCGGTCAGCGCGGCCCAGGCGGGGTTGTCCAGGATGTGCGAGGGGCCGGCGTCGAGGGTGGTGACGGACATGGCGTGGCGTTCTCCGTGGGCGGCTCGGGTGTGCGGCGCGCGGGCACTCCGCCGCGGGCGGCGGTGGAGTCCGGGGCACGCGGTGGTCAGGAGTTGTCGAGCGGCAGTCCGGGCGGGTTGACCTCGGACTTGGTGACGGCGTCGCCGGAGAGGTTCCAGGCGGCGAGCCACTGGGCGTACTGGCCGTTCTGGATCAGGTGGTTGATCGCGTCGGTGAGAGGCTTGGCCAGGCCGCTGCCCTTCTTCGCGGTCGCCGCGATCAGCCCTTGGAGGGCCTCGCCGGCGCCGGAGTACCGGCCGGCGATCCTGGTCGCGTCGGGGGTGCTCGCGGTCTGGGTGACGTGGTAGGAGAGGTTGGGGCTGGGGCCCAGGAAGGCGTCGATCTTGCCGCTGTTCAGGGCCAGGTAGAGGCTGTTGTTGTCCTGGAAGTACTTGACGGTGAGCTTCTTGCCCTCGCTCCGGAGCTTCTTCTGCCACTCCAGCAGGATCCGCTCCTGGTTGGTGCCCGCGCCGACCGAGACGGTCTTGCCCGCGAGAGCCTGGTAGTCGCCGTCGAAGGTCCACTTCGAGGACTTGGGCGTCTCGAAGGCGAGGTCGTCCTTGCGGTAGGAGGCGAACTCGTACGTGCGCTTGCGCTCCTCGGTGTCGGTGATGTTCGAGAAGCCGACGTTCACCTTGCCGCTGTCGATGCCGACGAAGAGGTTCTCCCAGGTGAACCGCTTGACCTCCGGTTCGAGGCCGAGGACGGCCGCGACCAGTCTGCCCAGGTCGGCCTCGGAACCGGTGAGGGTCTTCTGGTCGCTGCCCACGAAGCCCAGCGGCGGGGAGCCTGACGGCAGGGTGCCGGAGCCGATCACCAGTTTGCCGCTCTTCCTGACGGCGGCGGGCAGCTCGGCGCTGATGGACTTGACCTCCGGGACCTTCAAGGTGGTCTCCTTGGCGGCACCGTTGGACAGCCGGCCGACGGTGACCGTGCCGGCGGTGTCGCTCACCGCCGTGGCGGCTTCGCTGTCGCCGCCGCAGGCGGCGAGCCCGGTGGCGAGGGTGGCGACGGCGGTCGCCGCGGTGATGCCGCGTGTCAGGCTGCGTCGGGTGACGTGGGCAGACATGGCTGTTCCTTGTCGCTTCAGGTGAGGGAGCGGGGTGGGGTGGTCGCGGGGTGCGGTGTGTCAGAGGACCTTGCCGAGGAAGTCGCGGGTCCGCTCGTGCCGGGGGCTGTCGAGGACCTCGGTGGGCGGCCCCTGTTCGACGATCTTTCCGCCGTCGATGAAGACGACCCGGTCGGCGATCTCGCGGGCGAAGCCGATCTCGTGGGTGACGATGACGAGGGTGGTGCCGCTGGTCGCCAGGTCCTTGATGACGGCGAGGACCTCGCCGACGAGTTCGGGGTCCAGGGCGGAGGTCGGTTCGTCGAAGAGGATGACGCCGGGACGCAGCGCGAGGGCGCGGGCGATGGCGACACGCTGCTGCTGGCCACCGGAGAGCCGGCGTGGATAGGCGCCGGTCCTGTCGGCGAGGCCGACCCGGCCGAGGAGTTCGCGCGCGAGTTCCAGCGCCTCGGGCTTGCCGAGCCTCCCGGTGGCGACCGGCGCGGCGGCCACGTTGTCGAGGACGGTCAGGTGCGGGAAGAGGTGGAAGTTCTGGAAGACGAAGCCGATCCGGGCGCGCTGGGTGAGGATGGCCCGCTCGCTCAGCTCCCTCAGCCGCTCGCCCTGCCGCTTCACGCCGATCAGCTCGCCGTTGATGCTGACGTGGCCGATGTCGGGCTGCTCCAGGTGGTTGATGACCCGCAGCAGGGTGGACTTCCCGGAGCCGGACGGACCGAGGATGACGGTGACCTCGCCGGGGCGGACGGTCAGGTCGATGCCGTTCAGCACCCGGTGGGAGCCGTACCACTTGTGCACGTCGTGCACTTCCACGGTGGCGGGCTCGACGGCGGCCAGGGCTTGCAGGGTCTTGGCGGTCATACGGCGGCCTCCCGGCGGATGCGGGTCCGCAGGTCGCCGAGACCGGTGCGGAGCCTCTGCAGCGGCGTCGGCGGCAGGCTGCGGGTGGCACCGCGGGCGTAGTACCGCTCGACGTAGAACTGGAGAACGGAGACGACGCTGGTCAGGACCAGGTACCAGACGGTGACGACCAGCAGCAGCGGCACGATGTCGCCGGGGTAGGTGGAGCCCATGGACTGGGCGGTGCCGAACAGGTCCAGCAGGGAGACGTAGAAGACCAGCGAGGTGCCCTTGACGAGACCGATGAGCTGGTTGACGTAGTTCGGGACGATCGAACGCAGCGCCTGCGGGAAGACGATCCTCCGGAACTGGTAGCTCTTCGGCAGACCGAGCGCGGTGGCCGCCTCGTGCTGGCCCTGGTCGACGGAGAGGATGCCGCCGCGGACCACCTCGGCGGCGTAGGCGGCCTCGTTGAGGCTGAGGCCGACGACGGCGACGGCCATGTCGGTGGCGAGCCGGGACTCGTCGAAGGAGAAGAAGGCCGGCCCGAAGGGGACACCGACACTCAGCGTCTTGTAGAGGGCGCTGAAGTTGTAGAGGAAGATCAGCACCACGATGAGCGGGATGGAGCGCAGCGCCCAGACGTAGGTCCAGCTGACCGCGCGCAGCACCGGGCTCCTCGACAGCCGGGCCAGGGCCAGCAGGATGCCGCCGAGGAGGCCCAGCACCGCGCTGTAGGCGGTTACTTCGCAGGTGATGAGGAGTCCGTCGAGGATGTTCGGCCGCAGGAACCAGTAGCCGAAGCGGTCCCACTGGTAGAAGGGGTTG
This sequence comes from Streptomyces sp. NPDC006743, assembly GCF_040703815.1. Classification (NCBI taxonomy): domain Bacteria; kingdom Bacillati; phylum Actinomycetota; class Actinomycetes; order Kitasatosporales; family Streptomycetaceae; genus Streptomyces; species Streptomyces sp. NPDC006743. The sequence continues at coordinate 14,468 of NZ_JBEYJA010000001.1, forward strand.
GAGACCAGTCCGTGGACGAACTGGGCGACCAGGACCAGGACTGCCGCGGTGGCGATCCAGCGTCCCGGCCGCCGTAGCGGCAGGACTCGCTGGGCGGTGAGGGTCTGCTGACGTCCCTCGGTGGTCGGCGCTTCGGCGAGGGTGACGGTGGCGCCAGGGGGTTCACTCATGGTGGGCTCCGGCTGGGTGGGGACACCCCGGAAGCGCGGCGGCGCGCGAAGGCGCGGACGACGGCGAGGCACCGGGGGCGTGGAGGACGACGGCACACCGCTCGGGCGGTGCCGGTCAGGGGAGGCGGGGGCTGCGGAGAGGTGTCAGCCCCGGCAGCGGGCGCTGCCCGGTGCGGTACACAGTGCGCTGTTCACGCGGAGCAGATCGATGGCGCGATCGACGACGAGGGGGGTCGGGTACGGCGACACGCGGCTCTGCGGGCGGCGTGTCGCCGTCCTGGGAGCTGCGTACATGGCGTCACCGTCACTGTTCCGGCCCTGTGGGCCTCGCGCTTACCGAAGTCTCATCGGTCCGGTCGTCGCCTGGGGCACCCCACCGCGGTGCGAGGGTTGCCGGTCAGCCAGCCAGGGCTTGTCGCTGACACTCATGACCGTTCTGGGCACGTAGTTAAGACAATGACCCGAACGGATGTCAATGCTCGTCCACCAGGTGGAACGGGTCCGGCCTGCGGGCCCGGACCCGGGGCACTGGAGACTCAGCCGTTCCGGTTCCTCTGACGCACCGTCACACTCCCGCGCGTGGCGCGGAGTTGAGCAGGGCGATCCCCATGGGGGTGGGGCTGTGGAGTGCCGTGTTGCGGTGCCGGACCGTGTGGATCAGTCCGGCCGCGCGCAGGGTGGTCGCGTGTTCGCTGGCGCTGGGGGGCGTCATGCCCGTGAGAGCGGCGAGTTCCTTGGTCGAGCAGCTGGGGTGCTGGGCGATGGCGTACAGCACGGAGGCGCGGGTCCGGCCCATCAGAGAACTCAGTGAAGTGTGTGCTGCGGTCGGGGCCGGGCGGACCGGCGTCGTGAGGGGTGGCGCGGAGCCGTGGCCGACGGGGTACCTCACCACGGGCTGTGGTTCGGCGTCGATGTCGATGGCGGGCGAGTCCGCTCCGAAGACCGAAGGGACGAGGAGCAGCCCTCGGCCTTCGAGGTACAGGTCGCCATCGAAACCGGAGACCATGGCGACTTCCAGGACGGGTGCCGTCCAGCGGATCCGCCGCGGGTCGAGCGAGGCGAACAGGGCTTCCACTCCCCCGGTGAGCAGATGCCGCATCCGTATCCCCTGGTCGGCCGTTGCTTCGCCGACGACACGGGCCCAGTGGGGGGACAGCAGCACGTCGTGGACGTGATCCAGGCTCTCGTGGAGCCGCCGCCGCAGGTCGCGGTCGTCGGCCAGGTGGCGGGCCCACGGCGGGAGCGGCTGCCGTTCCGCTATGTGGGCCAGGTCCTCGCGGACCCGGGAACGGGGTGCGGCGCGCGCCCGGTCCAGCAGCTCGTGCGGCTCGCCCGTGCCGGCGGAACTCAGGAACGTGGGCGCCCAGCCCCCTGGCGGGATCAGGTCGAGGACCATCCGGGCCATGGGCTCCAAGCCGGCGAAGGCGGCGTGTCTCCACGCCCCGAACCGCACCGGGTGGCTGCGGCTCTGCAGGATGCGTACCGCGGCGGCCAGTTCCATCAGTGGCGAGGGCTGCGCCACCCGGGTCCTCATCAGGTCCTCGACCGTGAAGTGAATGCGGTAGACCATGCTTCCCCCCGTGCCCGGTGCGTAAGAGCTGCGAACAGAAGGGGAGTCCGGTCAGCTCGCGGCGTCCGGTGCGTGCGATCGCAAGGCGCCGGAAGGTCCTGGTAGCGGAGCTACCAGGACCTTTCGGCAACGCCGCGAGCGTGCGTGCCGGGCGTCGCGAGCCGGGCGCCCCTTTTGTTCGCAGCTCTAAGAGCCGAGGGTGATCCTTCGTGAATCTCCAAGTCCGGTCCAGACCGAATCAGGACGGCACACCGCCGGATCGCCGCCCGCGCCCCAACGAGCGGGCTGGGCAAGCCGTTTGTCCGCCATTCGGCGCAGCCCGAATCTGCTCGATCGGCCACGGACGACGAAGGAATCCTGATGGAGCGGGCCCGGCAGGTGCCCCCTCCCGGCCGGAGGAACGGCACCGGCCGGCGGGGGCCTCGCCTGCCCGTGCGGGCGCCGACGGCTGCCACCCGGGCACGCCATGAAGCGCTCCCCCCTTCAGGAACCGTCTTTGATCCCTCTCGCGCCTCATCGGGGTGCGAGGAGAAACGAGGAACCCACATGTATGCACAGCGCATGGTCGCGCGGCTCGGGACAGCGGCCGCCGCCTCACTCGCCCTGGTCGGTGTCCTGGCCGGGCAGTCCAGCGCCACCAGCGACACGATCGACGGCTGGAACACCAACAGCTCGCCGGTGCGGTGCGGGACGACCAGCCCGTACTTCTTCTGCCTCTACTACTCGCCGGGGGCCGAGGGCGCGGCCTGGAAGTCCAAGTCCACCGCCGTGCGCAACCTCAGCGGCGCCACGTTCTCCTCCGACGGCCACGGCTCGGCGGGCGCCGGTCAGGCCGTGCGCAACAACGCGGCCTCCGCGGAGAACGCCTCCTCCGCCTGCAACGTCGGCATCTGGTACTCGCAGGACTTCCAGGGGAACTCGAACTGGCTCAGTCCCGGCAAGGGCGGCAACCTCAAGGACTACCTGCGCAACGACGAGGCGTCCATAGCCATTTCGGACCACACCCGTTGCCCGGGCGTGGGCCACTGACCCGGTCCGTCCGGCCGATGTGATCCGGTGCGGGGCCGCGCTCCACCGGCGGCCCCGCCTGGCAAGGAGACAACACCATGGGGTTCTTCCGCTCCGCCTGCCGGCCTGTCGCTCCGTGCGCGCTCCTGCTGGCCCTCACGACGGCATGCACCTCCGGCCGCGCCCAGCCCGGTCAGGAGGTCCCGCCCGCGGCCACGCCCACCGCCGGCGCGGACGTTCAGTCCCTGCACCTGCCCATCGAGCGGTACATGCTGACTCCGGCGCAGACCGCGCGGTACGACTGGGCGGCGGCCTCGCTGGTGCGCGACTGCATGCGCGGGTTCGGCTTCACCTATCCCGTCAGTCACGCCCCCGCCACGGGCGAACAAGTCCTCCAGTACTCGGTGATGTTCCGGCGCTACGGTGTCACCGACCCCGAAACGGCGCGGACTTGGGGCTATCACGTGCCTCGCGACGCACCTGCGTCCGCCGCCACCGCCGGTCGGGCACAGGCCAAGCCACCGGCCCTGTCCGCCGGGGCGCGGACCGTCCTCAGCGGTGTCGACGTGACCACCGGCGAACGGATCACCGAGTATCTGGGCCGGCGCGTTGCGGTGAACGGGTGTTACGGCGCTCCCGACCGCGCGCTGGGAGCGCGGTCCTCGGCGTCGGACGGCCTCCAGGGGCCCGGCACCGGAGCGGACGGCATCGTCTCCCGCATCAAAGCCGAGAGTTTCGTCGCTTCGTCCCGGGACCCGCGCGTCACGGACGTCTTCCGCCGCTGGCAGCGGTGCATGGAGCGGAACGGTTACCGCGTGGCCGCCGACCCGCTGAGCGCCTCGGCCCGGTTGTCCGCGTTGGACCTCCCCGAGCCCGATCAGACGGAACTCGCGCAGGCCCGGACAGACGTCGCCTGCAAGCAGCGGACGAATCTGGCCGGCGTCTGGTTCGCGGTCGAATCCGCCTACCAGGAGGCGGCCATCGCCCGTGACGGCGACGATCTCGCCCGTGTCGCACGCGACCGTGACCGTGAACTCGCGGCGGTCCAGCGGTATCTGTCCGGCAAGGTCCCTGCCTCGCCATGAGCGCCGAGAGCAGCCGGCGCGATCACCGCAGCAGGGCGGCCACGGCGGCCAGGGTCCCGGTCACCGTCACCACCACGACCAGCGTGGCTCCGAATGCCGCTCCGGCCCGCAGCGCCGCTGCGGGATACGACCCACCGGAGCGGCGAACCAGGTACCCCGCGCCGACCCCCACCACGGCCGCGGCCGGCACCACCAGCAGTGGTCATCGAGGACCCCGAAGAACGGGCTCGTGGCGCGGACGTCGTCGCGTCGTCCTCGCCCGAGCCGCGCCCCATGACCCGGGGCGCCGAACCGGCCGGTTCAAGGGGAAGGGCGGCGTCCCAGGGGGAAGGGCGGGGCCCAGGAGGACCGCTCAGGAGGCGGACGGCTTGATCTCCCCCGCGAAGACGATCACCTGGTCGAGGAGGTTCCGCCGTAGATGGACGACATCCGTTCCCGCCAGGCGGGGGCCTCCGTCCGGCGTGGTGAAGGCCCACCGGTACCGGGCCCACTCGCCAGGCATGTCCACCGCCGAACAGCGCACCATGGTGCCGGTCCCCGCCGGGTGGCGACGGATGTCGAGCACGAACCGCTCGACCGCCTCGATCCCCTCGCTGCGGCCCAACGGCCCCCAGAAGACCACGTCGGAGGTCAGGGCCTGGGAGAGCAGGGCCGGCACGTAGCGGTCGTGCGAGGCGTTGAACGAGGAGAGGAACATGTCGATGGCGGACCGCGCGGTTTCTTCCTGCATACACCACTAATACCAGCTGGCACCCTCTCTTCCCATCGTGGTCAGCCATCCCGCAGTGCCCGTCGTGCCGACCGCGCTGATGACGCCGAGCCCTGCACCACGTCGTGACCGAGCGGGGTGCGCTGGAAGAGGCCGCGCTCTTCGACGGTCAGGGTCCGTGGGGCGCGTCCTCGGCACGCACCGGGCCGGACTGGCCGCTGTGGTGCGGCCTTTCGCCTTCAGTGCGCCGGCGCGGGACGTACGCGCGTGCCCAGGAACCGGTGCAGGTAGTAGGCGAGGGCGTTGCCGCGGCGGGCGGGCTGGGCGTCGGTGGCCTCTTTCCAGCACACGGCACTCGCTTCCTTGAAGAACTGGGGGGCGGACTCGTGGTCGTCGGCGGTGACTTCCACCAGGAGGCGCCGCGGGCCGGGGGTCTGCTGTTCGCCGGGCACCCGTTCGTCAACGGCCTCCGGCGCCGTCCTGTTGGGCAGTTCCTCGGACCGTCCCGTCGCCGCGACAGGAGACCCCGGTACGGGGGATGCGGGGACGGCAGGATCGGAGGGGACCGCGGCAAGGATGACCTGGAGGAGTTCGGCGAAGTTCGTTCCGGGAGCGGGGATTTCGAGGTCGGGGTGGCGGTCGTAGCCGATGGTGACGGCGCGGGAGACGAACTGGATGACCGCGGTGGCCGTCTGGGTGTGCCGGCGGGGGCCGGCCGGGGTGAGGCGGCTGAGGATCCGCAGCAGGGTGGGCAGACTGGTGTCGGCGTTGACCACGTCGGAGGCGGGCGAGCCCCGGTCGTAGAAGGAGGCGCTGTCTGCCTCTCCCGCGTAGGCGCTGATCTGGGTCTGCCACAGAGCGGCGGCGTGGGCGTCGCCGCGGGCGAGGTGGTGCAGGTAGAGACAGTAGGAGGCGGGCGCGTCATCCGCGCCGGCGGCGTACTGCCACCAGAACCGGGCGCCGTCGTCGTCGCCGGCGATGCGCAGCACGCAGCCGAGGATCCACGCGGCGCGCGGCTGGGGGACCTGGTCGGTGAGGAAGTCGACGATCTGTGCGGCGCTGCAGTGGGCGACGGCCGTCTCGCAGAGGGCGGCGAGCTCTCCCGCCGCATCTTCGTCGGCCGAGCCGGGACCGGGGTTCTCCGCGGTCCGGCCGAAGTCGTCGAAGGCGTAGTAGGCCGAGTCGTCATGGGGCACGACGTCGGCAGGCACGGAGGCGTCCAGCAGGCGGGACTGGGCGAGGAGATCGTCGATGGCGCTCATGGGGGCTGATCACTCCAGGGTGTCGGGGTGGGTGCCGGGGTGGAGGCCGTGCAGGGCGCCCCTGGCGTGGCGCGCGAGGCTGTGGGCGATGGCCGGGGGCAGGCCGATGATGCCGGGCACGGCGTCCTCGTCGACGCCGCACAGGAAGCGCAGGACGGTGACATCCATCTGGTCCTCGGCAAGGCGGGCGACGGCGTCGAAGAAGGCCACCATCCGGGCGGCGCGGGCCAGGCAGTCGTCGAGGTCGTCGCTCCCGGCCACGGCCACGGTCCGCAGGGCCGCGGCCCGGAGGTCGGGGTGCCCCGCGTGGGTGTCGGCCCGCGCCATGACCTTGGCCCTCAGCAGGTTCCACGCGTGACGGGGGGTGTTGCTGCTGCTGGTCGCCTCCTTCCAGTTCAGCCACAGGATGTCGAAGGTCTCCGCGACGACCCGGCGGGCGCGGGCCTCGGTCTGCAGGAACGCCTGGGCGTAGGCGGTGTAGGGGCGGTCCATGGCCTGTTTGAAGGCGAGGTGGGGGATGGGCGGGTCCTCCGGCCCCAGAGGCTGCACGGCGCGGATACCGTTTTTTATCCAGATATCCTTCTTGTCCGCTTCCCGGGCGGCTGCCGTCCACAGGCGCCGTAACGGCCAGGGAGGGATGTCCAGGACCTTGACCACGCTGTAGGTCATCGCCCAGCCCGGGTAGTAGCCCTTGCCCCGCAGCAGTTCGGACAGCCGGGTCTTGGAGTAGCCGGAGCGGCTGACGAGGTCGTCCAGGGTCAGCCCGCTGGCGGCGAGCCGCCGGCGGACCTGCTCCAGCCAGGTCCGGTGGGTCACGCCGACGGTGTCGCAGATGGGCCCGGGCGGGCGTCCTCTGCGGCTGGGAGGCTCACCGTCGGACTGGTCGGATATCTGGGGCGTGTTCACCGCGACAGCTCCTCGTTCCCGGCCGCCGGAGCGCGCCGCGTGCCGCCGCCGTCGAACGCGGCGGCGATCTGCCGGATGAGGAGTCCGAGGGAGGGCAGCAACGCGGCCACTGCCGCGAGATGGCCGAGCACGGTCATCACCGTGCTCCACGCGAGGACCGTCACCAGTACGGCCACGGTCATCACCTGCTTACTGTTCATGGCACCTTCCGTGCGCAGGCAGAAAGAGGGGTCTGGGGGTGCTCTCCTGGCGGCGGTGCTGAAGCGCCGCCGGGGAAGCTGGACCACAGCATGGTGCTCCCCCTCGCATCACTCAACGTGATCATGGAGTTGCGGAACAATGGCCCCATGCCCTCAACCCGGCGCAGGCGGGCGCCGCAGCCCGTCAATACCGGCCCACACCGACATCAGATGACCCCTGAATGAACACTTTTGGGGGCGAACTCGTCCTTCGCGGTACGGGACGAGCCGAAGGGCGCACCATGGGAGTGACGCCCCGGCGTCGCACCTTCCGGTCTGGGAGGCCGCGCGGGCCCCTTGTGCTGAAGAACCCCCGAAGGGGCCCGCCCCGCTTCCGTCCAGCCATCCACGCTGGACGGGAGCGGACCGGCTCCCGTCCGAGCGGCGCCGGCACGGATCCCGCCCGGTGCGGTGACCTGTCGTCCGGTCCTGCCCGTCCACGGCCACGAGGGTCAGCCTGACGCCGGCCCTCGCGTCGGGGAAAGTCCGGGAAAGCCGGGGAAACAGACGGCAGGATCGTCCCGCCGGACAGCGAACGCCGGGGAGACAGGCGTCAGATCCCTCCTGCCCGGGTTCGGCTGCCGCTCACCGGTCGGTGTAGACACGGACCTGCTGCGGCCGCACGATGCGCTCCTCCAGGCGGTAGCCGTGCCGCACCACTTCGGCCACATCACCGCTCTGTTCCGGGGAGAGCGCGGCGATCGTTCCGACGGCCTCCTGCGTGCCGGGGTCGAACGGTCCCGGGGTGACGGGGACCCGGGTCATGCCGTACTTCTCCAGGACGGCCAGCAGTTCGGCGGCGACGGAGCCGGCGAAGGCGTCGTCCTGCCGCTCGACCCGGTCGACGAGGAGGACGAGGTCGTAGAGCAGCGGCTGCAGGAGGCGTCCCTCGGCGGCCCTGCGCGTGTGGTCGAGGTCGGCGAGCAGAGCGTCGATGCTGCGACGGGTCTCCCGGTCGTTGAGCAGCCGCCGGCGGAACTGGTCACCGAGTGCGGCGAGTTCCTCGCGCATGCCGTCGACCGCGTCGGCCACCACGGCGAACGGGTCCGCCGCCGGCGCGGGCAGTGGGCTCTGCGGCGGCCAGGGCGGTTCCGCGGGCCGGGGGCCCGGTGGCTCTTCCGGTTGCGGCACAGGGGGCGGAGTGGTCATGAAGCTCTCCCGGTCTGCGGCTTCTGGTCGGGGGGCAGGTCGTTGTAGTTGTGCCGCCAACGCGGTTTGACGCCCATCGCGATCGGCAGCCCGAGGAGCCCGGCGAGGGCCGGCAGGCTGAACTCCTGCGGCAGCACGAAGATGAGCGCGCAGCAGGCAGCCATGGCCCAGGCCATGCTCTTGTACCAGCGCCAGGTCCTGGTGCGTGCCCTGCTCGCGTCCTCCCGGTAGCTGTTCAGGACGTCGCGCAGTTCATCGTCCGAGATTCCGACGGCCAGTGCCTGCTCCACACAGTGCGTGACCGTGGAGGCGCCGGTCTCCGAGGCGACGACGTACCGCTGCCTTTCCGGGTGCCAGGACATCGATTCCTCGGCGCGCAGCGTCCAGATCCTGCCGATCTCGTTGCGGACGACCGCGTTGCCGGGCCGTTCCACGAGGACCCGCTCGTAGTGGCTGAGGGCCTCGTCGTGGCGTCCGGCCTCCTGGAGGTTCCTGGCGGCGGCGATCCGGTGGTCGATCTGGTGGGGTGCGAGCCTGACCGCCGCCAGATACCAGCCGGCGGCGGTCACCGGGTCACCGGTCCGCTCGTAGACCCGGGCGATCAGGACGTGGATGAGCGCGTCGCCGGGGGACAGCGCGAGGGCCCGCCGGAACTCCTGCACCGCGTCGGTGAGCTGTCCTTGGCCGGCGTGCAGGGAACCGAGCAGCCGCCAGGCTTCCCCGTTGCGCTCGTCATGGTGCACGGCCTGCCGCAGCTCGTACAGGGCGCCCTCGTGGTCGCCCTCGCTCATCAGTCTGCGAGCGTGGCCCACCCAGTCCCGGCCGGACCGGCCCGGCTGCGGCGGGGAGTGAGGCCGCGGTCCTGGGCCGGAATCGTCCGGGCGCCGCGCCTGGTTCAGCCGGCGGTCGTACACCTGGCGCCGGGCGCGGTCGAGCAGTTCCTTGCGTGCCTCGGAGATCAGCTCGACCTTGTCCTCGGCCTGCCGCCGCTTCTTGGCGTCGGGGGCCCGGCTGGCCCGGCTCGACCAGGTGCGGAAGGCCCGGTCGAGCTGTCCGGAGACCTGGTCGGCGGTCGCGGAGGGATCGATGCCGAACTCGGCGTAGTAGTCGGGTATGTCGTCTGTCGTCATCGCTGTCGGCTCCGGCTGGAGGGGCGGATCTGACTCAGAGCTGCGAAGGGAAGCGGTGTCCGGTCGGCGGGCGGTGTCCGGTGCGTGCGATCGCAGGGCGCCGGAAGGTCCCTGGCTCGCGGTGTCACCGACCCGCCATGATCCGGACGGACGACCCTAGAGGGTCGGGACGCGGGCGACGCGGTCACCCAGCTCGGTCAGTTCGTCCTGGCTCAGGTTGTCGGGGCGGTCGAGCTCGAACTCGCCGAGCCACTTGCCCGTGGTCCCGTCCTTCACCTCGACGTGGATGATGCCGTCGACGTCGTAGGAGTAGAACACCTCGAAAGGCGCCCCCTTCGGGTATCGCGGGATCTCGATGTCGCCCTCCCCGACCTTCTTCACGTAGGCCAGGTCTTCGTCGTCCCCCTCCGTCACCTGTACCCGCAGCCGCCGCTGCCGGTCGACGAGGGTGTAGAAGGTGTCGCTCTTCCTCGTGGGCACCGATGTGTTGTGCGGGATGATCACCGCGTTGTACTGGCGGTCGTGGTCGTCCAGGTCGGTCGCGACCATGCCGAGGGACTGGGAGGTGACGTCCTTGATGGACCTCACCTTCCCCTGGGTGAGGCGGGCCAGGCCGTCACCGGGCGAGGACTCGACGCTCGCCCCGCTTCCGACGTACTTCCGTTTCTCCGCCGCCTCCTCGGCGCGCACCGCGGCGTCCAGGCCGACCAGCGCGGCGCCGAGCGCGACCACCTCGTCCTGCGAGATGCCGCGCTCCGGTTCCCTGCCGGAGAGGTGCCGGACCAGTTCCTGCACCATGGGCATCCGGGTGGAGCCGCCGACCAGCAGGAGCCGGTCGATGCCCTCCCAGCCGAGTCCCGCCTGTGCCAGGACGCCCTCGGTGATGATGCGGGTGCGGTCGAGCAGTTCGGCGGTGATCTCCTCGAACTTCTCGCGGGTCACCCGTATCTGCTCGTGGCGGCCGCCGGCGGAGAGCATCACGACGGCCTGCGGGGCGTTGGAGAGGGTCCGTTTGGCGATCTCCGCCTTGTCCCGCAGTTCGGCCTGCAGACCGCTGTCCTCGGTGAGGTCGGGGCCGCCCGAGGCCATGAACGCGCCGTTGAGGTGGTTCATCAGCGCGCCGTCCCAGTCGAAGCCGCCGAGGTTGCGGTCCCCGTCGGTGGCGATCACCGTGTAATCGCCGTCCTCGACCCGCATGACGGTGACGTCGAAGGTGCCGCCGCCCAGGTCGTAGACGAGTACGGTGCCGATGCTCGCGCCGCCCTCTCCGTCCTCACCGTCCTCCTCCCCGGCGGCGAAGGACCGGTCGAGGCCGTAGGCGAGCGCGGCGGCCGTGGGCTCGTTGACGATACGCAGCACCTCCAGCCCGGCGAGCCGTCCGGCGTCCTGTGTCGCCTTGCGCCGGACGTCGTCGAAGTACGCGGGTACGGTGATCACCGCCCGCTCGACGGGCTCGCCCAGCATGATCTCGGCGTCTTCCTTGAGGCGTTTGAGCAGCAGAGCGGAGATCTCCTCGGGGCGGTAGGGCGTGCCCGACTCCGAGTGGTAGACGGGGTTGGTCTCCCCCATGTAGCGCTTGACGAACTGCACCACGTGGTCGGGAGCGGTGGCCGCGGAGCGCTTCGCCTGGGAGCCGACGACCACGGTGTCGCCCTGGAACATCACCACGGACGGTGTGATGTTCTCGCCCTCCCGGTTGCGGACGATGGACGGGCTTCCCGCCCGGTCGGCGACCGCCATGGCGCAGTACGTCGTCCCGAGGTCTATGCCCACCACACGTGTCACCGCTGACTCCCCCTCTGCGCGCGGAACTGCCGACAGGAGCAATCATGCCCATTCCAGGGTCAGTTGACATGTTTTCAGCGGCCGGTCCTTGCGGGGTCCCGGTCCGGGCCGCCGGGCGGCCGAGCGAGGCGGGCGGCCGGCTCCGGCGGACTCTCCGGCCCGCGTCCGCGGCACGCCGCCGGACCGCGTCACGGAAGCGCTCTCGGCCTGCGCCGCGCCGCCACGTCCTCCACCCACCCGCACAACAGGACGAACACGCAGATCAGCACCCAGCCGACGCCGAACAGGAACCACTGGCTGTCCAGCGGGAGATACCTCTCGAAGGCGGGCACGTCCCACAGCCGGTCGATCAGCGGCACCGCCAGGACCAGCGCGATCTCGTGCCAGAGGTAGACCGTCACGGCGCGCGCGTTGAAGACGGTGACGATCCGGTCCAGCCGCCGGAACCGTCTCAGCCCGGCGAAGCCGATCCGGAAGCGCGCCTTCGCCCACATCAGCAGCAGGACGGCACCCGCCGACCAGAACGCCTGCGCGAGCGGGATCTCGTCGAGGTCGTACGTCCCGGCGGCGGCCTGGCGAGCGAACGCGTACCAGCCGCCGTAGCCGAGCGCGGCCAGGGACAGCGTGATCACCGCCGTCGGCCGCAGCCGCTCCAGCACGCCGTCGCGGTGCGCGAAGCCGGCCAGCCAGCAGAAGAGGTACGTCGACAGGTCCGACAGCGCGCCGCCGAAGCGGTCGTCCGGGGCCGTCCACAGGAGGTTCAGCACCAGGGCGGGCGTGAGGGACAGCAGCAGCACGGGCACGGGGGCGAGCCGGAAGACGCGCAGCAGCGGCGGGGAGAGCAGGACGAACCACAGGTAGGTGCGCAGGTACCAGACGATCTCCCAGGCCTGCCGGCCCCACGCGTCGCCGGGCGGGTCGCCGAGCGGCACCACCCAGTAGACGATCCGCCATCCCGGCATCCAGCCGTGCACGAGCATCGCCGCGACCACGAAGAGGCCCCAGAACCAGAACGGCGGCAGCAGCCGGCGCAGCCGGCCGCGCAGCACTTCCGGAGCCGGGCGCTCCAGTGACTTGGCCATCAGCGTGCCGGCCAGGCCGAACATGATGCCCATGGCGGGGAAGACCAGCCCGGCCCAGGCCCAGCCGAAGGTGTGGTAGGCGACGACGCGGACGAGGGCGAGCGCGCGCAGCGTGTCGAAGTAGCGGTCCCGGCCGGTGGCCGGCGGCCCGGGCGGCCGGGCCGGGTCCGCGGCCGGCGCCGGCCGCCCGGTGACCGCCCGGCCGCCGCCCTTGCGGTGCGTGCCCATCAGTTCGCCCCCGCCGCAGTGCCGACCTCGCCGGTGCGTTTCAGCTTCTGCCAGCGCAGCCGGCCGCCGGTCAGGGCGGTGACGCAGGAGTGGATGAGGACGAGGTACATCATCTGCCGGTACGCCAGTTGCTGGAGCGGCAGCATCAGCAGGTACCGGTACTTCTCCCGGTCCAGCCGGAAGGCGTACGCCGCGCAGGTGAGCTGGACGCCCAGCACCGCCAGCCAGGCCAGCAGCGCGGCGCGGAAGTCGACGAAGACCATCGAGTAGGCGGTGAAGACGTCGATGAGCGGGGCGAAGACCGGGGTGAGGATCTGGAAGACCACCACCAGCGGCATGCCGATCCGCCCGAAGCGGCCCGAGGGGCCCCTGTCCGTCAGGGACCCGCGGTGCTTCCACAGCGCCTGCATGGTCCCGTAGGACCAGCGGTAGCGCTGCGACCACAGCTGGCCGAAGGAACTCGGCGCCTCCGTCCACGCGCGTGCGTGCTCCTGGTACACGACGCGCCGGCCCGCCCGGTGCAGGGCGATGGTGATGTCGGTGTCCTCGGCGAGGGTGTCCTCGCTCATCCCGCCCACCTGGAGCACCGCCTCCCGGCGGAACGCGCCGATGGCGCCGGGGATCGTCGGCATGCAGCCCAGCAGGTCGTACATGCGGCGGTCCAGGTTGAAGCCCATCACGTACTCGATGTGCTGCCAGGCGCCGATGAGCGTGTTCCGGTTGCCTACCTTGGCGTTGCCCGCGACCGCGCCGACGCCCGGGTCGGCGAAGGGCTGCACGAGCTGCCGTACGGTGCCGGGCTCGAAGACGGTGTCGCCGTCCATCATCACGACGATGTCGTGACGTGCGCTGCGCACCCCGTGGTTGAGGGCGGCCGGTTTGCCCGCGTTCTCCTGGCGGAGGACCCGGACGTTCGGCAGGCCGAGGGATCCGGCGATCTCGGCGGTGCCGTCGGTCGAGCCGTCGTCGACGACGACGATCTCGATCGGGTGGGTGCTCGCCGCCAGCGACCGCAGGGTGCTCGCGATGCACTCCTTCTCGTTGTACGCCGGGACGATCACGCTCACCGGGCGGGTGACGGGCGGCCCCCAGCTGAAACGGCGTCTGTTGCGCCGCCGGTGGTGGCGGCGGGCCAGGAGCAGCATCAGGCCGAAGCGGCCCATGACCGCCACCCCCACGACGGCCAGGCCCACCGAGAGCGCGGGCACCGTCCACTCGGCGACGGCGACGGCCAGGACGAGCGCCCTGCCTTCGTACAGGGTGGTTCCGGTGGCCTTGTGATGGGCGGCCTGCAGGCTCGTGGCGGCGCTCGCGGCGGTGGCGTCCCGGCCGCCCGGTGCGGCCGGAGCCCGGCCGCCGTCCGTGCTCGCCCGCACCTCGGCCGGGCCGGACTGCCCGCCCGCCGTACCGGATCGGGCGTTCTGCTTCGCCAGGACGCCGCTGACGGTGGTGAAGGTGTAGCCCTTCGCCCGCATCTCCTTGATGTACCGCGGCAGCGCCGCGAGGGTCTGCGAGCGCTCGCCGCCCGCGTCGTGGAAGAGGACCGCGGCGCCCTTCGTCCCCTTCGGCGTCGCCCACCGGACGATCTTCGACACCCCCGGCCGTTTCCAGTCGTCGCTGTCGGTGTCGACGAAGACGCTGGTGTAACCCTCCTTGCCGAGCTTCTGGTAGACGGGCCAGCTGTAGTTGTCGATGGCGTCCGTCTCCGAGGAGTACGGCGCCCGGAAGAGCGTGGTGGTGATGCCGGCCGCACCCGCGAGCGCGAGCTGCGTCTGCTCCATCTCGCGTCGGATCCGGAACTCGCTCTGGTACGACAGGTCGACGTGCGTGAAGGTGTGGACGCCGACCTCGTCGCCCTGCCGGACCATCGTCCTCACGATGTCCGGGTAGCGCGCGACCATGGAGCCGACCAGGAAGAACGTGCCCGGCACGTCGTACTCGCGGAGGATCTTCAGCACCTGGGGCGTCCAGGTGGGGTTCGGGCCGTCGTCGAAGGTGAGCGCGATCGTCTTGTCCGGCACGGAGACGGTGGTGGCCGTGCCGCCCTGGAAGGTGAGGATCGGCCCGCCGTCCAGGACGCGCTGGGGCACCTGGTCGGAGGCCGCGCCGGTGCGCACCCGTTCGTCGCCGCCGACCTCGGCGCGCAGATAGCCGTCGAGCAGCATCACACAGGTCAGGGCGAGCAGGAGCAGGAGGGCGAGGATGACCCGGGGGCGTTGCAGCGCGGCGGCCCGGCCCGCCGCGCGTTCGATGCGGGTGGGGGCGCGCCGGCGTCCTCGGGAGGATGTCGTCGTGGTCATGGGCAGGGCTGTTTTCCGGTCAGTCGGCGACCGCAGCGGCGGTCGAGGGGGCGGTGGACGAGGGGACGGGGGCGGACGAGGGGGAGGCGGGCGAGGCCGCGGACGGCGAGGCGGATGTGCCGCCGGGCGGTGCGGTGGGCGGTGCGGTGGGCGCGCCGCCGGGCCGCGAGGCCGGGGCGCCGCCGGGGGGCACCGTCGGGTGGCCGGGCCCGTCCTGCGGCCGGTGGCCGCCGGGAAGGCTCGTGCCGCCGCGGTCGCCGCCGAAGGGCAGCAGTGAGGACGGGTTGAGCGAGGTTCCCCAGCCCATGAAGGCCGCGCCGAGCACGACGGTGTAGGCCAGGCACGCGAAGCCGACGAGGAGGCCGAGCCGGCGCAGCGCTTTCGAGCGGCGGCCGGAGGTGTCGACGAAGACGGGGCCGTGGTCGTCCGAGGCGCGTCTGCGCCGACGGCTCCCGCGTCCGTCGAAGGTGCGGCTCCCACGTCCGTCGGCGGGGCGGCTCCCACGTCCGTCGGCGGGGCGGCTCCCACGTCCGTCGGCGGGGCGGCTCTCGATGACGGGCTCGGCAGGCTCGGAATGCATTCCCCGGATATTAGGAAGGGTTTTTATGGCCACCGATGGGTTTCTTGTGAGCAGCCCATGAAAAAGTGCGAAGCCTGTCTTTTCACCAAGAGAACCGGTCCGGTTTCCTTCTCCCGGCCGCCACCGAATATCACGTGAATCCGCTGTTCGGTCAGGTAGTTGGCCCGACGGGAACATTTTCGACCAGGTGTGCTCCATGCCGTTCACCTTTCCCGCACCCCCGGCCGGGTGTGAGAGGTTTCCAGTCCGGAATACCGTTCCGCTCCGATTCCGAGACGGAGATCACGAGAGCTGGTGCATGCGCAATGAGGAGTTTCCTGAAGTCGGCGACCGGGTTCACCGGCCTGCTCGCCCTGGCCGTCACCGGCTGCTCCCCGGGCTCCGGCCCGGCCGCGGACACGGCGTCCGCCGCTCCCTCGGCCTCCGCGGCCGGCGCCGCCGCGCCCACCGCCCCGACGGCCGGGGCGAGCACGTCGTACGCCCCCTACGTCAGCGCGACGACGGCGTCCGGCACCGACTCCGCGGGCTCGCCGGCGACGTACAACCTCGCT
Organism: Streptomyces sp. NPDC006743; assembly: GCF_040703815.1. Classification (NCBI taxonomy): domain Bacteria; kingdom Bacillati; phylum Actinomycetota; class Actinomycetes; order Kitasatosporales; family Streptomycetaceae; genus Streptomyces; species Streptomyces sp. NPDC006743. The sequence goes on from NZ_JBEYJA010000001.1 coordinate 30,222, forward strand.
TTCGTCATCTCCGACGGCAGCCGCTGCACGCCGAAGTGGAACGGCGACGAGGCCGTCGGCGAGAAGGCGGTGAAGTCCCGGATCGAGGCGCTGAAGAAGTCCGGCTCCACCGTGCGGGTCTCCTTCGGCGGGGCTTCGGGCAAGGAGCTGGCGGCGGTCTGCGACAGCGCCTCCACGCTGGCCGATGCGTACGGCCGGGCACTGGACGCGGCCGGCTCCGCCCAGGCCGACTTCGACATCGAGGGCGACGAACTGGGCGACTCCGCCTCCGTCGCGCGGCGTTCGCAGGCGATCGAACGGCTGCAGAAGCAACGCCCGGACCTGAAGGTCACCTACACGCTGCCCGTCATGCCCGACGGCCTGGACTCCGACGGCCTGGCGCTGCTGGCGTCCGCGAACACCTACGACGTCCAGGTCTCCGCCGTCAATCTGATGACCATGAACTACGGCGAGTCGTACACCGGCGACATGGGCGACTACGCCGTCACCGCGGCGAAGTCCGCGCACGCCCAGCTGAAGAAGGTCTTCGGGCTCTCGGACGCGGCGGCCTGGCGGGGCATGGCGCTCACCTCCATGATCGGCGTCAACGACATCGCCGGTGAGACCTTCACCCTGGCCGACGCGGCACGGGTGCGGTCCTTCGCCGAGGAGAGGGAGATCGCCTGGGTGTCGATGTGGTCCGCGTTCCGGGACCGGCAGTGCGCTAAGGGGGACCCGGACGGGGACGACGCCGCGACCGACTGCAGCGGGGTGACGCAGGAACAGGGCGCGTTCGCGCGGGCGTTCACGGGATGACCGGTACGGTCGCCCGCGGGCCGCCCGCCTTAGAGCTGCGAGGCGGCGGCCTCGGACCCCATGTCCGGCTCGTTCGTCCCTGGTCCGCGGCACGGTGACACCCGCTTCGGCCAGCCGTCGAGCCCCCGCGGTCCTGCCCCCTGTGCGCGGGGGCCCGGGGGACCTCACGGCCCCACCGCCCTCCCGGCCGAGGTGCCAGCCACCGGTTCACGGCGGTCTTCGGCTCATGGCCGGTCGGCGTTCGACGTCGTGGCGGGTTTGGTGTGGAGGATGTCGCGGGCCTGGTCCGCGGCGCGGGCGAGGCTTTCGGAGACGTAGTCGAGGAAGCGGGCGATGTTCTCCATGCGGACGGCGGACGGGGTGCCGGGCACGAGGACGGCGACGCCCTGGCGTGCGGTCTCGGCGACGCGGGCGGTGGAGCGGACGCTGGCCATCATCGACTGGTACCAGACGTCGTCGTCGATGGTGTACCGCTCGCGACGGCGCTCGTCGCGTTCACGGCGGACGAGGTCCTGGCTCTCCAGGAACGCGATCGCCTTGGAGACGGATGCCGGGCTCACCTGGAGGCGCTGGACCAGTTCGGCGGCGGTGAGGCTGCCGGTGTCGCTGACGCACAGACAGGCCATGACCCGCGCCATCATCCTGGGCGTGCCCGAGGCGATGAAGACGGTGGTGAGCGTCTCCTCGTACTCACGCACCGCCTCGGGGTCGCGCCCGTGGGGCTGCGGGGGCGTCGACGCGTCGCGGGGTGCGGCCTGCCTGCGGCGGTGGGCGCGGCGTTCGGTGGCGCGGTGGGCCAGGTCGGCGCGGTAGGCGAGGGGGCCGCCGTTGCGCATCACCTCGCGCGTGATCGTCGAGGTGGGCCGTTCCAGGCGCCTGGCGATTTCCGCGTAGGCGAGGCCGTCGGCCAGGCCCAGCGCGATCCGCTGACGTTCGGACTGGGTGAGCCTGCCTCCCGGCATCGCGGCCTCCTGCTTGCTTCCTGATGGCTCGTGGGGTGCTCAGCTTAGCGTTCACCACCAGTTCATTGCAACGATTGGCGAGCCAGCGTTGCGTTAATCGCGAAGGTCATCGCAACGATGTGGGGCAGGTGAGCTGCACTTATATATCTTCCTCGCAACATACTCATTGCCGCTTCCGCGAACGCAACGTAGTGTTTCTCGCATGAGAAACATCGAGCCGAAGGAAAGAACGATGCAGAAGTTCGCCACTCCCGCCCCGGTCGCCGCCGTCCTGGACGTCCCCGCCGGACGGATCCAGGTCATCGCCGCCGACCGCGCCGACACCACCGTCGAGGTCCGCCCGGCCGACCCCGCCAAGGACCGTGACGTGAAGACCGCCGAGCAGACCACCGTCGAATGCGCCGACGGCGTCCTGCGGATCCGCGTTCCCGAGCCCAGGAACCAGTACTTCGGCCCCTCCGGAGCCGTCGAGGTCACCGTCCGACTGCCCGCCGGATCGGCCGTCGAGGCCAGGACCGCCTCCTGCGAGCTGCGCGGTGTCGGCCGGCTGGGCGACGTCGTCTTCGAGGGGGCGTACCGGCAGGCCAAGATCGACGAGGCCGCGAGCGTGCGCCTCACCGCGGTCGACGGCGACGTCGAGATCGGACGGCTGGGCGGTCCCGCGCGGATCAGCACCGCGCGGGGGGACATCCGGATCGCCGAGGCCCTGGGCGGCAAGGTCGAGCTGAGCACCCAGGACGGAAGCATCTCGGTCGCCGCCGCCGCCGGCGTCTCGTCCGCCCTGGACGCCGGCACCTCCTACGGTCGCGTCAGCAATGCCCTCAAGAACGACGGCACCACCACGCTCGACATCCGCGCCACCACCTCCCGCGGCGACATCACCGCCCGCAGCCTGTGAGCGCTGCGAACACAAAGGACGCAGCGGCTCACGACGCCCGGCGCGCACGCTCGCGGCGTAGCCGGAAGGCCCTGACAGCTCCGACACAAGGACCCTCCGGCGCCTTGTGATCGCACACGCCCGACGCCGCGAGCCGATCGCACTCCCCTTTCGTCCGCAGCTCTGGAACAGCGGCGGCACGGGACGTCCGGCCGGTTCCCGGGCTCGTCGCCTGCCACTTCGACCGGCCGTCCCGAGCCCGTCGTGCAACGTCTCACCCAACCAGGGGGAATCCCGATGACGAACAGCAACGCGCCCTCGTCCGTCTCGCAGTGGACCGGGATGGTGCAGGTCGACGACACGGCCCTGGCCGTCACCGACACCGGCGGCCACGGCGTCCCGGTCATCTACCTCAACGGCCAGTTCGCCACCCAGGGGTACTGGCGGCGGGTCCTCGCCGAACTGGGCGGCGAGTGGCGCCACATCACCTTCGACGAGCGGGCCCGCGGCAGGAAGTCGGGCCGCTCCGCGGACTACTCCTTCGAGGCCGCCGTCCGCGACGTCGACGCCGTCCTCCTGGCCCGCGACGTGGACCGGGCCGTGGTGGTGGGCTGGTCCTACGGAGCCCTGGTCGCCGCGCACTGGGCCCACCGCAACCCCGACCGCGCCCTGGGCGCGGTCCTGGTCGACGGCGCCTACCCCTACGACTGGCTCGACGACGCGATGGAGCAGCGCATCCGCAAACTGTTCAAGCGGATGGGCTGGTTCACCCCGCTGCTGCGCCCGACGGGGCTCACGCCGCGGATGACGCCCGCCGAGCAGGCCGACAGCAACATCGAACTCGGCAGACTCTCCCGCGAGCGCGAACTCGGTCCCGTGCTGGACGGCATCACCGTCCCGGTGCGCTACGTCGTCGCGTCGGGGACGTCCTTCGGCAGCCGGGGCGACGAGCAGGAACGGATCCGCACCAGCCTCGCGGCGGTGACCTCCCGCAATGCCCACATCCACAGCACCAAGGTCCCCAGCAACCACGGCGCGATCCTCAAGAAGGACTTCCGTGCCGTCGCGGAGGCCGTCCGGGAGGTCGGCCTCGGCGGCGGCCGGCGCTGAGGACCTACTCGCGGGAGTCCCCAGCGTCGGTGCGGGAAGTCCGCGGGTCCCGTCGCGGCGCGAAGGTGGAACGTCCCGGGCGTCCGCACGGTCCGCCGGCACCGCCCGGCCGAGGCGCGGAGCGGGCACCGAACGGTGCTTCCCCCGCGTGAGCCCGCTCCGGGCCCCGCACCGTCGTCGGGCCGCCGACCGGCGATTACTCTGCCCGCATGAACGGTACTGAGGGGGCGGGAGGTCTTCCCGGGTGGCGCGTGCTCGTCGTCGGGGGCGCGTCGGGGATGGGGAAGACCGGTGTGGGCAGGGCCTTGGCGCGGCGATACGGCATCCCCCTCGTGGAGGTCGACGACATCGTGGAGGCCCTCCTCGCGGTGACCCTGCCCAGGCACCTGCCGGAGGTCCACTTCTGGCGCACGCACCCGGACGCCGCCCACCAGGCGCCCGAGTCGGTGGTCGAACGGCAGATCGCGATCGCCCGGACGCTGGCCCCGGCGGTCGCGGCCGTGACGGCCAACCATGTGGACACCGGCACGCCGGTGATCCTGGAGGGCGACTACGTCCTGCCCGTTCCGGCCTCCCCCGGCGGCCCCGTCCGTACCGTCCTCCTCCACGAGGACGACGAGGCACAGGTGGCGGCCAACTACCTCTGCCGGGAACCGGAGACCGGGCCGCAGCGCCATCGCGCACGCGTCAGCGTGCTGTACGGCCGATGGCTCGCCGCGCAGGCACGGACCGCCCGCGTGCCGGTCATCGCTCCGCTCCCCTGGGCGAACCTGACCGACCGCGTCATCGCGGCGGCCGAAGGCACGGACCGCCGCCGGCTTTCACCGCGTCGCTGAAGCGGCGTACGGGAACTCCGCGGTCGCCGAGGCACGCGGCCGACCGGTTCCCCGCATCGGTGTGCGTGCGCCCGCGAGGACGGCGGCCGGCTCGTCAGCGAAGACCGAGCGGCAGCGGCCGCGTGGAGTGGCCCGAGGCGTTGTGACGGACGGCCTCGTTCGCCGGCCGATGGCCACGCCTCGTCGGCGGCGGGATCGCGGCGGGCGGCAGCGGACGAGGCTCGTCCCGGACGTCGGGCCGCTCGCCCGGGGGGCTGCCGGACCGGGCCGGCCGCCGGCTCCAGGAGTCGATGACCGTCTGACGGCCGGCCCGCACCCCCGGCCCCGCCACGGCGGGGGCGGGCCGATGTCCGGGCGCCTTCCCAAGCGCCCCCGGGCTCCCGGCCGCCGCCCGGAGCAAAGGCACCCGGTCGAGGCGGGCCTACGGCGCCGTCACCGTCACGTACTGCGTCCTCTTCACCCGGCCGTGGTGGGCGACGACCGTCACGGGGTAGCGGCCGGGCTTGAGGTGGGAGCGGACGGCGGCCGTGCCGAAGAAGCGCGGGTCGTCGCCGTCGGCGGCCTTGCTGTCGTCGTAGCGGAGGCGGACCACCCCGGTGAACGCCGGGGAGGTGGCGGTCAGCCGCGTCTGCTCGCCCGGGTCCGGGTACTCGTCGTGCCACATGACCGCGACCTGATGCCCGGCGCGGACCCGGAACCGGTGGGTGCCGCCCGAGTAGCCCTGGCCCGGGTCGTAGAACTCGGGCCCGGACGCCTTGCCCCGGTAGTCGCGGTCGCCGGGCCGGGACGCGCGGACCTTCAGGCGCTTCTCGGCGATGCGGCGGCCGTGCGGGCCGTACAGTCCGAAGGCGTACGTGCCGTCCGCCAGGCGGGGTTCGAGCGGCAACTGCGCGGAGAAGGCCCGCGGGTTGTAGAAGTCCATGGTCTCGTCGTGGACGAGTCGCACGGGTCCGGGCAGAGCCGCCGACCGCACGGTGAAGCCGGTGCCCCGCTCACCGGGGTACAGGTCGTCGAAACCGGCCCACACCGTCTCCCCGGGGCGGCTCACGTCGCGCGACGCCGGCAGGCTGAAGGAGGGGCGCCGGGAGCGTACGACCTGGATCCTGTCGTGGGCCACGGTACGGCCGTGGACCGTCACCGTCAGCGGATACCAGCCGGGCCCGTCCGTCATCTTGAGGGCCGCCAGGGCCCAGTAGTGGTCGCCCTCCCACGCCAGCCGTGCCGTCCCGCCCAGCGCGGGCGACCGGGCGGTCACCGCGTCGCCGCCCTGGGCGCGGCTGACGCCGTAGAGCATCATGTGGACCAGTTGCCCGGGGCGGGCATCGGTGTGGCCGTTGAGGATCAGGCTGGGCTTGCCGCTCGTGCTCCGGGGACCGCCGGGGGTAGCGGACGCGCTCTTGTGCACGGCGGGCGCGGAGGCGGCCGTGGTGTGCGCCGCTCCGGCCGCGCTCCCCGCGGTGGCGCACCCGCACAGCACGAGCCACCCCGCCGTGACGGCCAGGGCCCTGGACCAGTTCATCGTGCCTCCAGTAGTTCGGTCACCCGGGAAGAGGGCGAAACGGCGCTGCTGGTCAGCTCCGGCGGCGGAAAAGGCGCGAATGTCACGCATTCGTCGGCCGGCTGCCGGCCTTCCAAGTCCCCAGCTCCTCCCCGCCGGTTCCGCGCAGGGCCGGAGAGTGACGCGGGGCGTTGGGCCGGTCGAGCGCCCCGGGCTCTGGACTAAGCTACGGAGTCGCGTTGCTCTCACAGAGCAGCGCCGGGACTTTCAGGCAGCGGAAGTCCGGGCTTCGCGGCGGCACCTCGTGCCGGCCGTGGAGCCGTCACGTCATGCGGAGTGTCCGCGACCCGGGGGCGGCCCTTCCGCTGAACGGGCATCGCGTGGCTGCACGCCCTTCGGGGGGCTTCACGTGGGTGGTCCCTGCATGCGTGGTCAGGGGGAGTTCGGGCAGGGACGAGCGGGACGAGGTTACGCATGACCAGCGAGGGGACCAGGGCCGTCGAGGCCGTGCCGGACGCACGGGAGCTGCGGCAGCTGCTGGCCGGTCTGACGGCCGTACGGGACGGTGACTTCGGCACGCGGCTGCCCGAGGACGCCGCCGGTCTCATGGGTGACATCGCGACCGTGTTCAACGGCATGGTCGACCAGCTCTCCGTGTTCACCTCCGAGGTCACCCGCGTGGCCCGGGAGGTGGGTACCGAGGGGACGCTGGGCGGGCAGGCGGAGGTGCCCGGGGTGTCCGGGACCTGGGCCGTGCTCACGGATTCCGTCAACGCCATGGCGGGCAACCTGACCACGCAGGTCCGTGACATCGCCCAGGTGGCGACCGCGGTCGCCAAGGGCGATCTGTCGCAGAAGATCGACGTTGCGGCGCGTGGCGAGATCCTCCAGCTGAAGAACACCGTCAACACGATGGTCGACCAGCTGTCCGCGTTCGCCGACGAGGTCACCCGCGTCGCCCGCGAGGTCGGCACCGAGGGCCGCCTCGGCGGCCAGGCCAAGGTGCCCGGTGTCGCCGGCGTGTGGCGGGACCTGACCGACTCCGTGAACTTCATGGCGGGCAACCTGACCAGTCAGGTCCGCAACGTCGCCCAGGTGACCACGGCGGTGGCCAAGGGCGACCTCTCGCAGAAGATCACCGTGGACGCCCGCGGCGAGATCCTGGAACTGAAGAGCACCATCAACACGATGGTCGACCAGCTCTCCGCGTTCGCCGACGAGGTCACCCGCGTCGCCCGCGAGGTCGGCACCGAAGGCCGCCTCGGCGGCCAGGCCGACGTCAAGGGCGTCAAGGGCACCTGGCGGGACCTGACCGACTCGGTGAACTCGATGGCGGGCAATCTCACCAACCAGGTCCGCAACGTCGCCCATGTGGCGACCGCCGTCGCCAAGGGCGACCTCTCGCAGAAGATCACGGTCGATGCCCGGGGTGAGATCCTGGAACTGAAGACCACCATGAACACGATGGTCGACCAGCTCTCCGCGTTCGCCGACGAGGTCACCCGCGTCGCCCGCGAGGTCGGCACCGAAGGCCGCCTCGGCGGCCAGGCCGACGTCAAGGGCGTCTCCGGCACCTGGAAGGACCTCACCGACAACGTCAACGTGATGGCGTCGAACCTGACCGGCCAGGTCCGCTCCATCGCCCAGGTCGCCACCGCCGTGGCCCGCGGCGACCTGTCCCGCAAGATCACGGTGGAGGCGGAGGGGGAGATCGCGGCCCTGGCCGACGTGATCAACACCATGGTCGACACGCTCTCCGCGTTCGCCGAACAGGTCACCCGCGTCGCCCGCGAGGTCGGCACCGAGGGCCGCCTGGGCGGCCAGGCCCATGTGCCGAACGTGGCGGGCACGTGGAAGGACCTCACCGACAACGTCAACTCCATGGCCGACAACCTCACCGGTCAGGTGCGCAACATCGCGCTGGTGACGACCGCGGTGGCCCGGGGCGACCTGTCGAAGAAGATCGACGTCGACGCGCGCGGCGAGATCCTGGAGCTGAAGACCACCATCAACACGATGGTCGACCAGCTGTCCGCGTTCGCCGACGAGGTCACCCGCGTCGCCCGCGAGGTCGGCACCGAGGGCCGCCTCGGCGGCCAGGCCGAGGTGGAGGGCGTCTCCGGCACCTGGAAGCGGCTGACGGAGAACGTCAACGAGCTGGCCGGCAACCTGACCCGCCAGGTGCGGGCGATCGGCGCGGTGGCCAGCGCCGTCGCCGAGGGCGACCTGACCCGGTCGATCACCGTGGAGGCGTCCGGCGAGGTCGCCGAACTCAAGGACAACATCAACTCCATGGTGGAGTCGTTGCGCGAGACCACCCGGGCCAACCAGGAGCAGGACTGGCTGAAGACCAATGTGGCGCGGATCTCCTCGCTGCTCCAGGGCCACCGGGACCTGCCGGTGGTGGCCGAGTTGATCATGGAGGAGCTGACACCGCTGGTGTCGGCCCAGTACGGTGCCTTCTACCTCGCCGAGGACGGGGAGCGCGGTCCGGAGCTGCGGCTCGTCGGCTCCTACGGCAGGGCCGAGGACGACGTCCGGCCCACCCGCTTCTCCTTCGGCCGCTCGCTGGTCGGTCAGGCCGCCCACAGTCGCCGTACGATCGCGGTCGAGGACCTGCCCCCCGGGTACGTCACCATCTCCTCCGGGCTGGGCCAGGCCGTCCCCCGGGCGCTGGTCCTGCTGCCGATCCTGTTCGAGGACCAGGTCCTCGGCGTCATCGAGCTGGCATCGGTCACCGCGTTCACACCGACCCACCGGGACTTCCTGGAACAGCTGCGCGAAGCGCTCGGCGTGAACGTCAACACGATCGTGGCGAACGCCCGCACCGACGAGCTGCTGGAGGAGTCCCAGCGGCTGACCGCCGAACTCCAGGCCCGTTCGGCCGAGTTGCAGTCCCAGCAGGACGAGTTGCAGCGCTCCAACGCCGAGCTGGAGGAGAAGGCGTCGCTGCTCGCGGACCAGAACCGTGACATCGAGGCGAAGAACCTGCAGATCGAGCAGGCACGCCGGGAACTGGAGGCCCGCGCCCAGCAGTTGTCGCTGGCCTCGAAGTACAAATCGGAGTTCCTGGCGAACATGAGCCACGAGCTGCGCACCCCGCTCAACAGTCTGCTCATCCTCGCCCAGTTGCTGGCGCAGAACCCCTCGCGCAACCTCACGCCGAAACAGGTCGAGTACGCGGGGATCATCCACTCGGCCGGCAGCGACCTGCTCCAGCTGATCAACGACATCCTCGACCTGTCCAAGGTCGAGGCCGGCAAGATGGACGTCACTCCGGAGCGGGTGCCGCTGGACCGGCTCATCGAGTACGTGGAGGCCACGTTCCGGCCGATGACCACCCAGAAGGGCCTGGAGTTCGCCGTCAGCACCGCGGCCGGCGCGCCCGCCGACCTGCTCACCGACGATTCCCGCCTGCGGCAGATCCTGCGCAACCTGCTGTCCAACGCGGTGAAGTTCACCGAGCAGGGCGGCGTGGAGCTGTCCATCGAGTCCGCGGCGGACGGCGAGGTGCCCGCGGGGGTCGTGCGGGGCGGCGCCGTCGTCGCCTTCCGGGTCAAGGACACCGGCATCGGCATTCCGGAGCAGCACCTGGAGACGATCTTCGGCGCCTTCCAGCAGGCGGACGGCACCACGAGCCGCAAGTACGGCGGCACCGGTCTGGGCCTGTCCATCACGCGCGAGATCGCCCATCTGCTGGGCGGCGCCGTGGTGGTGGACAGCGTCCCGGGCCGGGGCAGCACCTTCACGCTCTTCCTGCCGGTGGCCCGGCCCGACTTCGAGCGGCTGCTCGGCAGCGGCCGCCCGGCCGAGCGGGCGCCGGACGAACCGGCCGCCCTCACCGGTCCGGTGGCCGCGACCGGGCAGCCGGCGGGCCCGGGCCGGCCGCATCCGCGCCGGCTGCTCGTCGTCGAGGAGCGCTCCCGCGGTCTGCTGACCCTGGTCGCCGAGAGTGTGGTCGCGGACCTGTCCCGGCACAGCCCGGACGACGGCACCGCCGGGTCCGCGGTCGAGGTCATCACCGCGGTGGGGGCGCAGGAGGCGGCGGGCGCGCTGGCCGCCAGGCCCTGCCACTGCGTCGTCCTGGACCTCGACATGCCCGAGGGCGAGGCGGACCGGTTCCTCATGGCGCTGCACAGCGACTCGGGGCTGACGGGCGTGCCGGTCCTCGTCCATGGTGGTCACCGTCCTGACGCGGCCTCGGACGAGGTGCTGCGCCGGCACCGGGACGACGGATCCGTGGAGTTCCTCTCCGGCCTGGACGAGCTGCGCGAACGCATCGCCCTGCACCTGTCGGCCGAGGAGCCCGGCGATGTGCTGTCCCTGGTGCGGCCCGAGGAACCGCAGGACCTCACGCCGCCCGTCGACGACCGCTTCCGGGGCCGTACCGTCCTGGTCGTCGACGACGACGCGCGCAACCTGTTCGCGCTCAGCGGGATCCTGGAGATGTACGGCTTCCGGGTGCTGCACGCGGAGAACGGACGCAAGGGCATCGACACGCTGCTCGGCAACCCCGGCATCGCGCTGGTCCTGATGGACGTCATGATGCCGGAGATGGACGGCTACACGGCCACCGCGGAGATCCGCAAGCTGCCCCAGTACGCCGATCTGCCGATCATCGCCGTCACCGCGAAGGCGATGCCGGGTGACCGGGAGAAGTCCCTGGCGTCGGGTGCGAGCGACTACGTCACCAAGCCCGTGGACGCCCACGACCTGATCGCCTGTGTCCGACGCTGGCTGTCCGCGTGAGCGAGCGAGCACCCTTCGGCCGAGGAGCATCCGCATCGTGAGCACCACCGACAAGCCGCACGGGCCGGGCACCGCCGGGCCCCGCCCGGAGCCGGCCGCGCCCACCGTGCCGGCGCCCGGCGGCGCCGCGGTCGCGCCGGACCTGGCCGGCGCCTCCCCCGCCTCACCCGTCGGCAGGCTGGCCGCCACGGTCGAGCGGCTGCGCCGCGAAGTCCTCAGCGCGCAGGCGGAGGCGGAGGGCCGGGCACTGGTCGAGATGGCCAAGGGCATCCTGGTCGAGCGGCTGGGATGCGGTCCGGCACAGGCGGCCCGGCAACTCGCCGAGCTGACCGAACAGGCCAAGATGACGACGCTGGAGTTCGCGGTCGAGGTCATCAACCAGGCCGCCCGCGACCGCGTGACGGAGGTCACGGACGCCTTCCTGGCCGCCGCCGGCGGCGCGGTCGAGCGCGACACCGCCGCCGTACGGCTCAGGGCGGCCGAGAGCGGGGCACTGGCGGCCGACGACACCCAGGCCGTCGCCGACTCCCTGCTGGAACACGCGCTGCGTCCGCTGGGCGCGGTGGCCGTGGCCGTGTGGGCCGCGGGGGCCGACGGCTCGCTGACCCTCGTCGGCAGCGCCGGGTTCTCCCCGGCGGAGGCCACCCGGTGGCGGTACGTCCCGCCGGAGGTGGCGACGGTGGCACGCCGCGGTCTGACGGAGCGCGACGGGCAGTGGCTGTCCTCGCTCTCCGCGACCGGGCTGCCGACCATCGGCCGGCACGCGCACCCGGACGGCGGCCGGGTCGCGGTCCCGGCGGGCACCGGCGGCCGCATCCACGGCGTGCTGGAGATCGCCTGGCCGGAACCGCTCCCGCCCCAGCCGCCGCAGATCGTCCGGCAGGTGGATGCCCTGGCCGAACTGTGCGCGCACACCCTGGAGACGTACACGCTGCGCCGGGACCCGGGGCACGAGCCGGGGATCCTGCCGCCCACCGCCGAGCTGATGGACCTGGCGGACGGGCTGCACGACCCCGCCCTGGTCCTGGTCCCGCACATCGACGGCTCCGGACAGCTGGTCGACTTCCGCATCCAGCACGTCAACAGCCGCTTCCTGGACCCGGCGGGCCGCCCCCGCGCGGTGGTCAACGGTGCGCTGCTGCTGGAGGCGTACCCCATGGCCGCGGGCAAGAGCGAGCTGTTCCAGCGGGTGGAGCGGGTGTGGGCCACGGGCGAGCCGTTCCGGGCACGCCGCATGCAACTGACCTCGCTCGTCGACCAGGTGCCGCTGTCGACGGTCGCGGACATCAGCATCAGCCGGCACGGCAGCAGCGTGCTGCTGCTCTGGCGCATCGAGGACGAGACGGCCCGGCTGGCCAGTCTCCTCCAGCACGCCCAGCGGCTGGGCCGCATCGGCGGCTTCGAGGAGAACCTGCTCACGGGTGAGATCACCTGGAACGACCAGCTGTTCCAGCTGTACGGGCGGCCGCCGTCCAGCACGCCGGTGCCCCTGGAGGAACTCCCTGAGCACGCGCACTTCGACGACGCGGTGCCCCTCGGCCGTTTCCTGCGCACGGTGCTGCACCAGCGCAGGCCCGCCTCCGCGGCGTTCCGTCTGCAGCGGCCCGACGGCGTGACCCGGCACATCCGGGTGGTCGCCGAACCGGTGCTGGACACCGACGGCCGGCTGTTCGCGGTCCGGGGCGCCTACCAGGACATCTCCGCCCAGCACTGGACGGAGGTCGCACTCGCCGCCACCCGTGACCAACTCGCCCACACCGAGCAGCAGGCGACGGAGCGCAACCGGCTGACCCTGCAACTGCAGCACGCCATCATGCCGCCGACGCAGGCACCGCTGCGGGTGTCCGGTCTGGAGATCGCGGTGCGCTACCGGCCGGCGGAGACCGAGCACCTGGTGGGCGGCGACTGGTACGACACCGTGGTGCTGCCGTCCGGGCTGGTGCTGCTCTGCGTGGGCGACGTCGCCGGGCACGGCATCGAGGCCGCCACCAGCATGGTGGTGCTGCGCAACGCCCTGCGCGGGCTCGCCGTGACCGGGGCGGGACCGGGCCAGCTGCTGTCGTGGCTGAACATCGTGGCGCACCACCTCACCGGTGCGGTCACCGCCACCGCGGTCTGCGCGCTGTACGACCGGGACCGCCGCACCCTGCGGTGGGCGCGGGCGGGCCACCTCCCGCCCGTCCTGGTCCGCGGGGCGGAGGCCGCGCCGCTGCCCCTCATCAAGGGCCTGCTGCTGGGCGCGGTACCCGATGCCGTGTACGAGGAGGCGGAGCTGCAGCTGGCGCCGGGGGACACCATGCTGATGTACACCGACGGACTGATCGAACGCCGGGACCGGACCGTGGAGGAATCCCTGGCCCACCTGCTGGCCACGGCCCGTACGGCGCCCAGGACGCTGGACCAGCAGCTGGACCGCCTGCTGACCTACAGCAAGTCGGACACGGACGACGACACCTGCGTCGTCGGCACCCGGGTCGTGTAGGGGAGGCTGCCCCCTGCCCGGCGTGCCGGACAGGTCGTGATCCGCCCGGTCGCGGCCCCGCCGGATGACGGGGAGTCAGGGCTGCTTCCGTCAGACACGAGGGGTATCTGCCCGTCCGTGGGTCCTCATCGGCCCGTGTCGGTCCTCCGTGCGGCCGGACGGGTCCCCCGGCCGCGCCGCCCTACAGGGGCGGGCGGCCGGTGATCGCGCCGTCGGGGTCGTCGGCCAGGGCGAGGCGGGCGGTGATGCGCTTGCCGACCGGTTCGCGCTGTACCGCGAAGCCCTGGGCGACGGCCATGACGATCTCCAGGCCGTGCTGTCCCACCCGGCCGGCGTCCGCTGCCCGGGCGACGGGCAGCACCGGATCGGAGTCCCACACCGAGATCTCGACCATGCCCCCGGTGATCCGCAGGTCCAGCAGGGCCGGGCCGGGCGCGTACTTGCGGGCGTTGGTGACCAGCTCGCTGACCACCAGCTGCGTGAGGTCCAGGGCACGCCGGGAGACGGGCAGTCCGTGCTCGGCCTGCACCCGGCCGAGGAAACCGGCGGCCAGATGGCGGGCCTGCGCGATGTCGGTACCGTCACCCTCCAGAGCCACACTGGTCTGTATCACATAGTCGTCCGGCATGGCGCCGTCCTCGCCCATGGGCCCTGCATCCATCGCCGTCGCCTTCATTGCCACGTTCACCCTCGCGCGCATACCCACGCCGATCAGGTTGACACCTGCTGCTCCGCTGTCCCTCCGCGGCCTTCGGTGCACAGGAGCATCACGGAGTGCCGCAGGGAGCAGTATCCCGGGCCGGAGGGCCACTGTGCCAGCACCTCCCGCGGGACCGGGGGGAGTGACGGGGACCGCACCCGCCCGCACCGCCGTCGAAACCCTGCCGCCGGCCAGGCATGGGAACGACGCCCGCGGGTAGACCCGCGGGGCCGGACGGGGGAGGGCCGCCACCTGGGGAGGTCGACCGGCCCTCCCCCGTCGGCGACTTGGCCACGACACGGCGCGGCACCCGGGACCTCCCGCGTGCCCGGCGTCGCCGAGAAGTCGCGTGCCCCTCCCGGTCCTCCGCCGCCGAGCGGCCGGCCGCCAGGGAGGGTTTCGGAAGTCTGCCCCGCGGCGTCCGGCACGCACGCTCGCCGCTTTGCCGGGATCATCCCCGTACGCCCGGTACGAGGAGGGCCCTTCGCCTTGCGACCCCGCGGGTCAATACGCCTAGGAGGTGTGGGCGCGGATCCGCGCAAGCAGGGTCCGCAGGTGCTCGCGGTCGCCCTCGTCCAGGGCCGCGGTCGCCTCGGCGAGGGCGAGGCGGTCGATCTCCTCCGCCTCGCGATGGCGGCGCAGCCCTTCGTCGGTGAGCCGGACCAGCAGCGCCCGCCGGTCCTGCGGGTGGGGGATGCGCTGCACCAGGCCGTCGCGTTCGAGGCTGTCCACGATCGTGGTGGCGGTGCGGGCCGCGATGCCCGCCATCTCGCCCAGTTCCCCCATGCGCAGCGGCTGCCGGGCCCGGGCCAGCATGCGCAGCGCGCGCAACCGGGCCACCGAGGCGCCCTTCTCCCGCAGCCGGGCTTCCACGAACTGCCGTAGCCGGTGCGTCGTCTCGTACAGCTCGTCGACCAGGACGTCGCTGCTGCCTTGCAGTGCCATGCTGCCCAGTCTCCCGTGTCCCGCGCCGCCCTCGCACGTGGCCCGGGCGGGGCCGCTGCCGCACCGTGAGAAAAGCCGTGTCCTGAGCTAGCACATAGTGAGTATGCTCAGCATATGCCACGTCGTCTCCCCGTGCCCCGCGCCGCCCGGCCGTTCCGCCTCAGCCAGCGGCTGGTCGTCCCCCTCGTGTGCGTCAGCGTGACGTTCGTCGCGATCGTCGACGGAGCGATCACCACCGTGGCCCTGCCCTCGATCGCCGGTCAGTTCCGGCTGACCACCGCCGCCCTGGACGGCGTGGTGGTGGTCTACCCGGTCTGCCTGGCCATGGCCATCCCGGCCTCGGCGTGGCTGGTCGAGCGGTTCGGCGGCAAACGCGTCCTGCTGGCCGCCCTGGCCGGTTTCCTCGGCTCGTCGCTGCTGTGCGGGGCGGCGCTCGGGATCGGCCGGCTCGTCATCTGCCGAGCGGTGCAGGGACTCTCGGCCGGTGTCCTCTTCCCCGCCTCCACCGCACTGCTGTTCAGCACCTTCACCTCGGCCGAACAGCTACGCGTCTCCCGTTACATGATCGTCCCCCAGCAGATCGCCCCGGCCGCCGCCCCCGTGCTGGGCGGGCTGCTCGTGGACCACCTGTCCTGGCGGTGGGTCTTCTACGTCAACCTGCCGGTGGGCCTGCCCGCCCTGCTGTTCGGCGCACTGTTCCTGGCCGGCGGCCGCGGCGGCCGGCCGGGCCGCTTCGACCTGCCCGGGCTGCTGCTGAGCGCAGGGGGCCTGGGGACCGTGATGTTCGGTGTGTGCGAAGGACCCGACCGCGGCTGGGCCTCCCCCGCCGTCCTCGCCTCCCTCGCCTCCGGCGCGGCCCTGCTGGCGGCCGCCGTCGCCGTGGAACTGCGCACGGCCCGGCCCCTGTTGCGGCTGCGCCTGTTCACCGACCGGCTGTTCCGGGACACCAACCTGATCAACCTGACCGGCCTGATCCCCATCATGGGCGCACTGTACCTGGGTCCGCTCTTCCTCCAGCAGGCCCAGGGCCGTACGGCGCTGGAGTCGGGCCTGACCACCTTCACCGAGGCGTTCGGAGTGCTGCTGACCGTCCAGCTCGCCGGTGTCCTGTACGCCAGGGTGGGTCCGCGTGTCATCGTCGGCTGCGGCCTGAGCGGTGTCACCGCGGTGCTGCTGCTCTTCGCCGCCTGCGGAGCGGACACCGGGCTGTGGACCTTCCGCGGCCTGATGTTCCTGTTCGGTGCCGCGATCGGGTGCTTCTTCATCCCCACCACGATCGCCTCGCTGGCCACCGTCGAGCGGGCGGACCTGCCCCAGGCCACGATGCTGAACACCGTCGTGCGCCAGACCGGCGGCGCGCTCGCCCCGGCAGCGGTGACCACGGCCCTCGTGCTCGGCACACCGCCGGGCGCCTCCGCCGTACCGCCGCTGCCCGCCTACCAGCACGCCTACCTCGCTCTGGCGGCCGTCGCGGCGGCGACGGCGGTCTTCGCCTTCACCCTCCCCGACGGCCCCGCCCGCGCCGCCGCCCGCGGCACCACCGCGACGACGGCCTCCACCGCCCCGCGCACCCTGGAGCCGAAGACCTGAAGCAGCGGAAGCCACCACTGTGCGAGGGGCGGGCGGCGGCGCGGGCCACCGCCGCCGCGCCGACGACCGGCTGCCGCTTCAGAGCTGCGAACAGAAGGGGAGTCCGATCAGCTCGCGGCGTCCGGTGCGTGCGATCGCAAGGCGCCGGAAGGTCCTTGTGGCGGAGCTGCCAGGGCCTTCCGGCAACGCCGCGAGCGTGCGTGCCGGGCGTCGCGAGCCGGGCGCCCCTTTTGTTCGCAGCTCTCAGACGCCGTCCATGTGGCCGTTCGCGGCGAGCAGCCGCTCCATGCTCTTGTGGGCGGGGGCGGCTTCGGTGTTGCTCTCGTCGTGGAAGAGCCGGAGGTACTGGATGAGGGCGCTCACGCACGCGTCGCGTCCGTCGTACTCCGCGTTGTCGACGAGCCGGCAGTCTCGGGAGATCTCCCTCGTCCGCCCGTCCGGGCCGGTGTACAGGGGGTGCCAGATCATCTCGACGTCCGGGTTCAGCCGCTGGACCAGCCGGAGTTCCGGGACCTCCAGTCTGATGAGCTGTCGGGATCGTAGGCCCGCACGAAGATGTGCACCGGGCCGGTGGCGAGGGAGACGAAGGCCTTGGACAGGATGCTCCACATCGGCCCTGTCAGTTTCCAGTCCGGGTGCAGCTCCAGGACGTTGAGCACGCTGCCGATCCGGGTTCGCGCCAGGGGTGTGTGGCCCTTCTCGTACGCGTAGTCGTTGACCTCGATGCCGCCGGCCCACAGGGCCATGGTGGGCGTCCCGATCTCCAGGTGCTTGGTCATGAGCTTGACGAACTCGTGGTACCACGTGTTCGTGGCGCGGATCTCGCGCTGCTCCTGGCGGTCACTCGTCCTCGCCGCGGCCTCACTGTTCAGCGCGCCCTGCGAGTCGACCCCGCCGAGCAGGAGTTGCCAGGCGTCGTCGGCTTCGGCCCGGGGAATGCCAGCGGCCTTCGTCAGTTCCTGGTACGGCCCCCACTCGGGGTGCTCCGTGGGCCGCGTGGCGTAGTGCTCGTTCAGGCCGCCCGCCTTGCGCTGCACCCAGCGGGTCACCGCCGCGTTCCCCGCGCGCTGCTGAAGCGCGGCCATACCGGTGAGGGGCGCCTCCCGTCCGGCGGCGGCCCGCGGCGACGTCCGCGCCCGAGTGTCCCTGAGTCGCTCACGCACGCTTTCCTCCCCCTTCCCCCGGCCGGTGCCACCGAGCCTAGAGACGCGACACCGAACGGACGAGGTACAGGAGGGCACCCCCGAGGGCACGCGCCCCCGTCCAGGCACCGACGGAGCGCGGCCGGCGAGGAATCCGTACGATCGGCCAGGACGTCCGAGTCGCCGGGGGAAGGTTCAAGGCACGTGGTTCCTCAGCTCTCCCCAGCTCTGGGCAAACTGGAACGCGTGCCGGAGCAGCGGCGTGAGGACTGGGTACGGCTTCTGCCGCCCGCCGTGCGTGGTTTCTCGGCGCAGCGGGCGCGGGACCTCGGGGTCCTGGAATCGCTCGAGCGGGGCACCGTGCCGGCGGAGGCCGTCGACGATCTGGTCGACGGCTGGTCCGACTGGCTGCAACGGAGAGCGGTCGAAGTGAGCAGGGACCGGGACGTCCTGGGTGTCCTCTCCCGCAGGGGGAGGACAAAGGGCATCAGGCGGTCCGCCGTTGATGCTCTCCGCCACGGCTGAGCCGCCGTCCGCCCGTCGATGGCCGCGTTGTCCGCTCGAACAAGGCTGGGCTGCCCAGGGGGCCGGAAGGCAGCAGGCACGATGCGGTGACGCCGCTCCCGGGCAGCCCCACGGCCGGACGGCCGGCGTCGGGGGCTGGCCGCCTCGTGCTTCGGCGGCCCTGCTCTCACACGCTCGTCAGGACCTGCGGGGCCAGGATCTTGATCAGGATGTTGGTCCAGCGCATCGGGTCGGCGACCTGGGTGACCAACGCGGACCGGCCTGCTACGGAAGCGTTCGGATGATCATTCCGCTGCGCGCCGGGTGGGGATGCGGTTCAGAGGAAGAAGGGACTCCATGACCACGGCGCGAGACATCATGACCGGCGGCGCCGAGTGCGTCGGTGCCGGGGAGACGGTGCTGGACGCGACCCGCAGGATGAAGGACCTCGGGGTCGGCGCGCTGCCTGTCTGCGGTACCGACAACAAGCTGAAGGGTGTCCTGACAATGGTCGCCCAGGCCGACGTCGCCCGTTCACTGCCCGACCCGCAGGTCGGTGATCTGCTGCAGGCGCTCTCCAGCGACTGACCCGTCTGCCGTTCCTCCGGTCCGGGCGCCCCGCACCCGGGCACCGGCCGGGAGCCGGCCGCCGGCGGCGGCACCGGGCCTGGGCCCTGCGCTTCCCCGAAGGAGGGCTCCTGACCGGGGCCGCCCGGCCTCCGCCTCCCCTCCCCCGCCATCCGGCGGTCCGGCGGATGACGGTCCGGCGGACTGGCTCGACCAAGGCTCGACAGGACAAAACTGCACCGGGGGGCAGCAGCGGCTCCAGGTCCGGCAGGCCGACAGCCGCGGAGCCCGTGAGGGCGTGCGCCGGTCGGCGGCGGGGCGGGCCGCGCCCCTCGCTCCCCGGGCGGCGCGCTCATGGGCCGGTTCCCGGTGACCGTGATCGCAGCAGCTCTGGAGCCGGGTACAAAAGTGGGTTCCGATCAGCGGGCGGTGTCCGGTGCGTGCGATCGCAAGGCGCCGGAAGGTCCTTGTGGCGGAGCTGCCAGGGCCTTTCGGCAATGCGGCGAGGGCGCGTGCCGGGCGTCGGCCGCCGGCCGCCGGGGCCCACTTCTGTCCGCAGCTCTCAGGGCGATGCGGTGCCGAGGACTCCCAGGCCGATGCCCCTCCTCGGCGGTCCGAGGGCGGGCCGGGGCGCCGGTCCGACGCCCCTGGGTGCGGGGGACGCCCCGGTCGTTAGGGTCGTCCCCGTGACCTACCCACCACCGGCCACGCCGGCCGAGCCGACCGTCCCCGCGGCGCCGCCCGCGCGCCCCGCCACGACCCGAGGCGCGTCCGCAGGCCCGCACGCCGGCCCGTCCGGTACGCCTCTCGACGGGCTCGACCGGCGCATCGTCGCCGCTCTGCAGATCGACGGGCGGGCCTCGTGGCGGCGGATCGCGGGGGCTCTCGGGGAGCCCGAGCGGAAGGTGGCGCGGCGCGGGCTGCGGTTGCTGGAGAGCGGGGACGTCGCCGTGCGCGGGCTCGTCGTGCGGGGCGAGACCGTGATCCTGCGGATGACGTGCCGGCCGGGCGCCGTGCGGGACGCGGCCGTGGCGGCGGCCCGGCGTGCGGACTGCATCTTCTCGTACGCGCTGGCCGGGCCGGTGGACTGCGTGGCCGAACTGCAGTGCCCGCCGGGCCGGTTGGCGCCGCTGATGCTCGACGAGGTGCCCGCGCTGCCGGGGCTGGTCTCGCAGAGCGTGTCACCGGTCCTGCGGTATTTCCGCACGGTGCACGAATGGTCGCCCGGGATCCTGGACGCCGCGGAAGTCGAAGCGCTCGGCGGACGGTCCGCGATCGCCGACGGCCTCGCCGTCCCCGACATCGAGGTCGGGCCGGAGGAACTGGCGATCCTGGGGGCGCTCGCCGAGGACGGGCGGCGCACGCACGAGGACCTCGCGGCCGTCGCCGGAGTGTCCGTGGCGACCGCGCGCCGCCGCGTGGAGACGCTGACGCGCGAAGGCCTCGTGAGCATCCGCGCCGCCGTCGAGCCCGCGCTGCTCGGCCTGCCGGTCGAGGCGCTGCTGTGGATCAAGGTCCGGCCCGACGAGGTCGAGAAGGTGGGCCGGCTGCTCGTCGAGTCGCCGCTCGTGCGGTACGCGGCCGTCGTGATGGGCGAGCATCAGCTCCTGGTCGACGTGACACAGCCGTCGAAGGCCGCGCTGCACGCGTTCCTCACGGCTTCGCCGTGGGTGCGGCACGTGGAGGCCGTGCAGTCCCATCTGGTCGTCGCATCCTTCAAGCGCAGCGGCGTCGAGTTCCCCAGCAGCGGCCGCGGACCTTCCGCGCATGACTGAAATCCTCACCACACCTGATTACGCGTCTTAAAACTTCATACGGGCCAAGTCATTGACTGAAAAGGTCAGCGACGCCAGTGTGGTGCCTCACACGCGTCGTGCCTCGGCCCCCGCCGGACCAGCATCACCGCGACGCCGTCCCACCGTGCCCGCTGCCCTAGGACTGCCATGCCCGTTGCTCCCGGCCCCGCCCCCTCCCCCGCGGAATCCACCGCGTCCGGCCCCGCCGCCCCCGGCCGGGACGAGATCTGCGTGCTGGACGCCGTCGACCTCGCGGCGCGCATCCGCCGCGGGGAACTGTCGGCCCGCGAGGTCGTCCAGGCCCACCTCCAGCGCATCGAACGGCACAACCCCGCCGTCAACGCGATCGTCACCCTCGACCCGGAGGGCGCGCTGGCCGCCGCTGCCGCCGCCGACGAGCGGCAGGCGCGCGGCGAGGAACTCGGTCCGCTGCACGGCCTGCCCATCGCCTTCAAGGACACCCACCTCACCCGCGGCATGCGCACCACCCACGGCTCGCCGCTCTTCGCCGAGCACGTCCCCGACGAGGACGAACTCCTCGTGCGGCGCATCCAGGACGCCGGCGCCATCCGCATCGGCAAGACCAACGTCCCCGAGTTCGCGGCCGGCTCGCACACCTTCAACCCCGTCTTCGGCGCGACCCGGAACCCGTACGACCTGACGCGCTCCGCGGGCGGCAGCAGCGGCGGGGCCGCGGCCGCGCTCGCCGCCGGGTTCCAGCCGCTCGCCGACGGCAGCGACATGGGCGGCTCGCTGCGCAACCCGGCGTCCTTCTGCAACGTCGTCGGGCTGCGCCCCACCCCCGGCCGTGTCCCCTCCCACCCCGCCGGCAACCTCTGGGACACCCTCGGCGTCGCCGGGCCCATGGGCCGCACCGTCGCCGACACCGCGCTGCTGCTGTCCGTGATGGCCGGACCCGACCCGCGGGTCCCGATCTCCCTCGGCGAGCCGGGCGCCGGCTTCCGCGCGCCGCTCGGGCGGGACACCGCCGGGCTGCGCGTCGCGTTCACCCCCGACCTCGGCGGCCGGGTCACCGTCGACCGCGACGTGCGCGACGTCTTCGCACGCCAGGCCGAGGTCTTCGAGGGTCTCGGCTGCGTCGTCGCCGAGGACTGCCCCGACCTGGACGGCGCCGAGGACGTGTTCCGTACGCTGCGCGCCCACGAGTTCAGTCTCGGCCTCGGCGCCCTGCTCGACAGCGACCGCGCGGCCCTGAAACCCAGCCTCGTCCGGAACATCGAGGAGGGGCGGCGGCTGACCGGCGCCGACCTCGTCCGTGCCACCACCGGGCACGCCCGCATCCACCTCGCCGCCACCGCCTTCTTCGAACGGTACGACGTGCTGATCGCCCCGGTCAGCCAGGTCACCCCGTTCCCCGTCGAGTCGGAGTACCCCACCGAGATCGACGGGGAGCCGCAGCACTCCTACCTCGACTGGATGCGCTCCGCGTACTTCGTCAGCGTTCTGGGCTCACCCGCCCTCTCCGTCCCCGCCGGCTTCACTCCGGCCGGGCTTCCCGTCGGCCTCCAGATCGTGGGCCCGCCCCGCGCCGAGAGGACCGTGCTCGAGACCGGTGCCGCCTACGAGGCCGCCACCGGGCACGGACGCCGTCGCCCCCGCCTCCCGTAGCCGTATGGAGCCCCGATGAGAAAACCGCACGCCCTGTGGGCCGTGGTGCCCGTAGTGGCTTTCCTCAGCACTCCCTTCCTGCCCTTCGTCAACGGCCCGCACCTCTGGTTCGGCCTCCCCTCCGTCCTCGTCTGGTGCCTGCTGTGGACGGCGGGGACGACGGCCTCGCTCGCGCTCGTCGAACACTTCGCCCACCCCGCCGGCGAGGGCGACGAGGACGACGACGTGACGCACGACGCGTACGAGGAGGCCGCCGCGTGAACACCACCATGGCCATCACCCTGGCCGGCATCGTGACCGTCGCCGTCGTCGGCATGAGCGGGCGCCGCCCCGGCCGCGGGGAGTTCGGCGAATGGACCGTCGGCAAACGCAGGTTCTCCACCTTCACCACCTGGTTCCTGCAGGCGGGCGAGTCCTTCACGACCTTCAGCTTCCTCGGCCTCGCCGGCATCGCCTTCGGCGGCGGCGTCGCCGCGGCCTTCGCCCTGTGCTACCTCGCGATCAATTTCGTCCTGCAGTACTTCACCGCGCCCCGCATGCGTGAACTGGGCAGTGCAGGGGGCTACTTGACACAGGCCGACTTCTTCGCCGACCGCTTCCGCAGTCCGCTGCTCGGCAAGGTCGTCGCCGTCGTCGGTGCCGTCTTCCTGCTGCCGTACCTCCAGCTCCAGATCACCGGGCTCGGGCTGATCGTGCAGCTCGCCACCGGCAGCCGTACGGGCGGAAACCTGAGCATGGTGCTCGCCACCGTCCTCACCGTCGCCTTCGTCCTGTGGTCCGGCATCCGCGGCATCGCACGCGTCGCCTACCTCAAGGACGCTCTGATGATCGTCGGGCTCGTGGTGCTGATCGCCGGCGTGGCGCTGTCGGTGCACGGCGGCATCGGCGGCCTGTTCGAGACCGTGCGGGACAGTCACCCCAATCTCCTGACGCTGCATCAGGAGGGTTACGACGCCACGTTCTTCGTCACCGCCGTCATCGTCTCCGGCATCGGCGGCGGGCTCGGCACCATGGCGCATCTGTGGCCGCCGGTCCTCGCCGCCGGCAGCGGGCGCGCGCTGCGCAAGAACGCGGTCTGGCTGCCGCTCTACCAGATCGCTCTCGGCATCCCCGTGATCGTCGGGTTCGCCGGGATCCTGCTCGTGAAGCCGGACTCGCCCTCGAACGCCGTCGCCCTGACCCTGGCGGGCCAGACGCTGCCCGGCTGGCTCGTCGGCATCGTCGCCGTCGCCGCGGCCTCGGCGGCGATGGTGCCGTCCGCGGCCATCGTCGTCGGGATCTCCAGTCTGCTGTCGCGCAACCTGCTCAGCGTCCGCAACGAACGCGCGCAGTTGCGCACCAACCACGTGTGCGTCGTCGCGGCCGCCGGCCTCGCCCTCCTCCTCGGCCTGACCAGGCCCGGGCTCCTGTCCGACCTGCTGCTGCTCACCTACGGAGGCCTCACCCAGCTCGCCCCCGCGATCGTCATGGGCCTGGCGAAGAAGGTCCGTCTGGACGCGGTGCCCGCGCTGCTCGGCATCCTGACCGGAGTCGGCGTCCTGGTCTGGCTCACCTTCGGCGGCGTGGACGTCGGCACGGTCGACACCGGGCTCATCGCCCTCGCCCCGAACCTGGTGGTCACGGCCGTCGCCCAGCTCGTCGTACGGTCCCGCTCCCTCACCCCGGTCCCGGCCGAGGCCGGCTGACCGGCCTGGGCCGGCCGGCCCGCCGGGGCCGGCTGACCGGCCGAGGCCGACGAGACTGCCGACGACGGGTCTGCCGACAGGCCCGCCGAGGCCGACGGGCCCGCCGACCGCGACGGACCCGCCGTGGCCGATGGACCGGCCGACCGCGACGGACCCGCCGTGGCTGATGGACCGGCCGCCGGGACGGCTCGCGGCGCGGGGCGCGCGCTGCGAGCCGTCCCGGCGGCCCCGCGCGCCCTCCCGCGCTCCCCCGCTCCCGGGTCACGTCCCGGGTGGCGGCTCCGCTCCGTTCCCGGCCGGCCACGGGCACGAAGTGAAGGGCCGCCTCTCGACGGCCCTTCACTTCGGGTCCGCTCCTGCCGGACCCGCCACGGATCAGGCGTCCGAGCCCGCGAACAGGTCCCGGTAGCGCTTGCGCAGCTCGGCCTTCTGCACCTTCCCCATCACGTTGCGCGGCAGCGCCTCCTCGACGCGTACGGCGCGCGGGTGCTTGAACCGGGCGAGGTCGCCGGCGATGAACTCCAGCAGTTCGCTCTCCCGGGGCTCCTGCCCCGGCGCCGGGACGACGACGGCCACGACCGTCTCCCCGAAGTCCGGGTGCGGTACACCGATCACGGCGGACTCCAGCACCGCCGGGTGGGCGTCGAGCAGTTCCTCGATCTCCTTGGGGTAGATGTTGTAGCCGCCCGAGATCACCAGGTCCTTGCCCCGGCCGACGATGCACAGATAGCCGTCCTCGTCGATGCGGCCCAGGTCACCGGTGATGAAGAAGCCGTCCGCACGGAACTCGGCCGCCGTCTTCTCGGGCAGCTGCCAGTACCCGCTGAAGACGTTGGGTCCGCGCACCTCGACACTGCCGACCTCACCGTCGGGCAGCGTCCGTCCGGTCTCGCCGTCCACCACCCTGATCTCCGTGCCGGGCAGCGGCTTGCCGACGGTGCCGGGTTTGCGCGGGCCGCCCTCGTACGGGTTGGTGGTGTTCATACCGGTCTCGGTCATCCCGTAACGCTCCAGGATGGCGTGGCCCGTGCGGGCCTCGAAGGCCTGGTGGTCGCTCGCGAGGAGGGGGGCCGAGCCGGAGACGAACAGCCGCATCGACGCGCAGGCCTCCGGGGTGAGCCGGTCGCTCTTCAGCAACCGGGTGTAGAAGGTGGGTACGCCCATGAGCACCGTGGCCCGGGGCAGCAGGTCCACCACCGTGTCCACGTCGAACTTCGGCAGGTAGTACATGCAGGCACCGGCCGTCAGGGTCATGTTCGCGGCGACGAAGAGCCCGTGGACGTGGAAGATCGGCAGGGCGTGGATCAGCCGGTCCTGGTCGGTGAACCGCCATGCCTCCAGCAGTGCCCGGCAGTTGGAGGCGAGGTTGCCGTGGGTCAGCACCGCGCCCTTGGAGCGTCCGGTGGTGCCGGAGGTGTAGAGGATCGCCGCCGGGTCGTCGGCCGATGCGTCGAAGACCTCGTCGTGGTGTCCGTCGCCCTCCATCAGGGTGCCGTCGCCCTGGGCGCCGAGGGTCTCGACGACGAGGCCGTCCCCTTCGCGGTGCGCGTGGCCGGCCCGCCGCCGCGGGGAGCAGACCAGCACACGCGGCCGGGCGTCGCCGATGAAGTACTCCGTCTCCGCGTCGGTGTACGCGGTGTTGAGCGGCAGGAAGACGCCACCGATCCGCAGCGTCGCCAGATACAGCGCGATGGCCTCCGGGGATTTGTCCACCTGCATGGCGACCCGGTCACCGGGGGTGACGCCGTCGGCGACGAGCCGGGCGGCGATCCGTTCCACGGTCCGCGCCGTCTCGCGGTAGGTGATCCGCCGGCCGCCGGGCAGCTCGAAGGCCGCTCTGTCCGGCTGCCGCCGCACCTGCTCGGCGAAGGACCGGTAGATGGTGGGCGAGGGTGGTGCCATCAGGGGTGTTCCTCTCTGTCATCGATCGTTCCAGGGGGTGGCGGCGGGGGGAGCGTTGCGGGGCGGGGCACTCCCCCGGCCCCGGGGAAGGCGTCGCGCAGTGGTCCGCCGAGGGCTACGGTGCCGTGGCGGACGAATTCCTCGTGCCGGCGCTCCAGCCGCCCCGGCTCGTAGCGGTAGTTGATCATCGCGCCGTACGACTGCCGCCAGGCTTCGGCAGAGTCGTTCGCCGGCCAGTTCAACTGCCAGGCGGCGGCCCCGTTGCGCAGGTGGAAGCGGGCGACCGGGTCGAGGGGGCGCCCGTCCTCGCGCCGCTCGACCGTGACGTACCGGGCCAGGGCGGGAAAGAGCCGGGCGCGGATCCGTCCGGCGTCCGCCGCACCGGGTTCCGCCGGGCCCTCCCACGCGTCCAGCTCACGGACGAGCAGTGCCAGCCCGGCGTCCTGTCCGGCCTGCTCCTCCAGCCAGCGCCGGAATCCGGGCAGCGGCGAGAGCGTGACGAACTGCCGCAGATGAGGCAGTCGCCCGCCCACCTGCTCGATGACCTGCTTGATGAGAAAGCTGCCGAAAGAGACTCCGGCCAGACCGTCCAGGGCGTTGTTGATCGAGTAGAGGGCTGCCGTGTCCGCCTCGGCGGGGCTGAGCGGCGGCCCGGGCTCCAGCAGCGGAGCGATGCGGTCCGGCACCCCGCGCACCAGCGCGACCTCCACGAAGATCAGCGGTACTTCCCCGGTGGCCGGATGGAAGAACGCGTAGACGGCGCGGTCGTCCGGCTCCAGGCGACGGCGCAGCTCGGCCGTGCTGCGCATCGGGTGGATCTTCTCGCCCCGCATCAGGTGCCGGCGCAGCTCCTCGGGCGCGTCCCCGGTGACCTCCGCCATGCGGAGAAAGCCCCGGTTGAACCACGAGGTGAGCAGGTGGTGGAAGTCATGGTCGAGAGGCCCCAGCTCGGGGTGTCCGCGCATCAGCCGGCGCAGGTCCGCGCGCATCGCGACCAGGGCGAGCGTGGCGTCCGGCGCGTGGTTCATCCGGCGGAGCAGCTGCTGGCGGGCCGGCTCCACCACGTCGAAGAGCCGGACCAGCTCCTCCTCACCCCCCGAACCGGCGCTGCGGGCTTCCTCCCAGCGGCGGTAGGCGGCACGGACCTGATCGGGGTCGGCGTCGTAGGCCTGGGTGACGTGGGTGAAGAAGAACAGCCTGCCGTCGTCGTCGAGCGCGTCGTAGGCGGCGAGAGCGCCGGCCGCGACCGCCCGCACGGAGGCCTCACCCACGCCGCTCATCAGGACCTCGCAGGCGGCGAGCAGCTCGTCCAGCGGGGAGTCAGGCGGCTTCCCGGCCGCCGGATCCGCGCCGCCCCCCTGCCCGGGGGCCCGGAACCGGTCGGCAGGCAGCCGGCCGTCGTGACGTTCCATCTCCGCAACCTTCCGTAGCCCCGGCCGTGGTCACCCATGCCGACCCCGGCTGAACCCCGGCTGAAAAATCCATGAGCGCGCACGATATATATAACAGTCCCACCGTAGGACGTATCCAGGCTCGCGCACCACCCCCCTGCGCGCCCGGATAACCTGACCGCTCGGAGGTGCGCATGGCCCGGGTCCCGGAAGCGCAGCGCGTGCGCGACGCGCTCGAGAACGCTGTGGTCGACGGTCATTACCGTCCCGGCGAGCGGCTGGATCCGGCCCAACTCGAACGTGAGTTCGGCTGCTCGCGTACGCCGATCCGGGAAGCCCTCCAGGCCCTGGAGCGCTCCGGACTCGTACGGATCCGCCCCAAGCAGGGCACGTACGTCACCGAGCTGAGCGTCTCCGAGCTGGCCGAGCGCTTCGAGGTCATGGCCGAGCTGGAGGGGATGGCGGCGCGGCTCTGCGCCCGCCGGATCGACCGGGAGGCGCTGGACGGCCTCGAAGGCGCCCTGCGGGAGTGCGAGATCCACGCGGCGGCCGGCGACGCCGACCGCTACTACTACGCCAATGCCCGGTTCCACGGCATCGTCTACGACTCCTGCGGCAACGAGTACCTGCGCCAGCAGGCCCACGCGCTCAAGCGAGCCCTGCAGCCGTACCGGCGACTGCAACTGCGCGTCCCGGACCGCATCCGCCGCTCCCTGGCCGAGCACCGCGAGATCGCCGACGCCATCACCCGGGGTGACGCCGGAGCAGCGGAGGACGCCGCCCGCGAGCACGTGCTCGTGCAGGTCAAGGAGTTCAGTCAACTGGTGCGCACGTGGCGGCAGTTGACGGATCCCGCGCGTGACGCCGGTTCAGTCGGCCCCCGGCGCGGACCGCGGTCGGCCCCGTGACGAGCGCGGACCGCGGTCGGCCCCGTGACGAGCGCGGACCGCGGCCGTCCCGGCGAGGTCGCGGAGGCCCGCCGGCGCGCCCCGATCAGATCGTCGGGGTCGTGCACGGCCGTGCCGTGGCGGGCTCCCCTCGCCGTCACCGCATCCCGGGCGGGCGGCCGGTGCGGAGCATGCGCAGTACGGCCCGTTCGGCGGGTCCTTGTGTGGCGGGAATGCCGTCGGAGCCTTCCTCACCGAGCCGGGGCAGCGCGGCGGCGACCGTCACGCCCTCCTCGTACAGTTCGACCACCCGTGGGTTGATGTAGGAGGCACGGCAGACCGCGGGCGTGTTGCCGAGGTACCCGGCCACCTCGCGCGCCGCCCGGGCGATGGCCCGGCGCCTGGCGGTCTCGCTCCGTGCGACGGACTCCGAGACGGCGAGGGCCACGGCGGCCATGACGGTGGCGTGCCAGGTGCGGAAGTCCTTGGCGGTGATGTCCAGTCCGGCCAGTTCTTTGAGATAGGCGTTGATGTCGTCGCCGCTCAGGTCGTGCCAGGTCCGCTGCTGCCAGTAGGCCAGGAGCCGGTCGCCGCCGCCCCGGCGCCGCCGCAACGCGGTCAGGGTGCGGCAGGTGGCGGGATCCACGACTGTCTTCATGATCTCCTTGCCGTGCTTGCCGGTGAAGGACAGCAGCACGGCACCGCCCTTGCAGCGGGAGTGCTCGCGCAGCAGCGTGGTGAGGCCGTAGCTGTGGTTCAGTTCGGTGTAGCGGTCGCTGCCTACGCGCAGGAAGCCGAGGTCGAGCAGGCGTACCGCCGTGGCGAGGACCCGCTGCCGGGTCAGCCCCCGGTCGCTCAGATGCCCCTCGACCTCCTCCCTCACCACGGGCAGGACCTCGGCGACCTCGAGCACGTGCTCGTGCTTGGCCTGCTCCTGTTCGGCACGGAACTGAGGGTGGTACAGGTACTGGCGACGTCCGGCGGCGTCGGTACCCACAGCCTGAAGATGGCCGTTGGCCCGGGTGCAGATCCACACGTCCCGCCAGGCCGGCGGTATGACCAGCCCCCGGATCCGGTTCAGCTCCGCCGGATCGCGCAGCGGCTCCCCGTGGGCGTCCAGGTACCGGAAACCGCGCCCGTGCCGCAGCCGGCGGTAGCCGCGGTCCGTGGGACGGCTGTGATGAAGACGCATCCGACCTCCTCCGAGTCACCCAAGAGCCCGTCCCCCGCTCGGCGCGCGGTATGCCGGTCATCCGCTTCCTGCTTCGTACGTCGCCGCCCAGGTCGGTGGGTTCCTCCAGGGGGGAGGCTGTTCCCCGTACCGGCGCAGCGGCCGCCGGCGCAGGACGGTGCCGGCCGGGCCCTGACGAACCTCAACGGCACGCCGGCGCGGGCGCGTTCCAGGACGGCGGGCCTCCCCTCAGAGCGGCCGGCCGTCGGCGGGGTCGCCGGAGCCGGGGCTGAACATCGTGCCGAGGCCGTACCGCGCGATCCCGAAAGGCCGGAAATCGGCGTCGGCGAGGACGCGGTGGAGGAACTCTGAGGTGGACGCAGTCTCCGCACCCCCATGCAGCCATCGTGCAGCACCGCGTCCGGACTCGAAGACGTACGGTGTGTCAGCGCCCTGCCGTCGGCAGCCGTGTCCCGGCCGGACGCCCGGCTGACGGCGACGGCCGTGGGAAGCCGGCCGGCGGAGACCGGTCGACGGGGGCCGGTCGCCGGCGCGCCGGGCGTCGGACCTCCGCGGGGCGGCCGTCGGGCGTCGGCGGGAGGGGCGCCTGACGTCCGCGGGGCGGGCGCCGGGCGTCGGGTGACGGAAGAGTCCGCGGGGCGGGCGTCGGGCGTCGGTGGGATGTCTACCGTGGGGCCTGGCGTGCGGGGCTGTCCGGTTCCGGCCCGGCCGCGCGGACGGCCCGGCGGTGGGCGGCCCGCCGGAGGTAGGTCTGCCGCCGGACGGGGTCGGTGGCCAGCTCCACCGCGGCATGGGCCAGCGCGGTCGCGCCGTCCAGGACGGCACGGTCGGCGCCCGGACCGGTCCCGTACCGGGTGAAGCCCTCGGTGTGCTGGAGCGCGCCGCCGGTGTCGTAGCCGATGCACGGGTGGAGCGACGGTACGGCGTGGGAGACGTTGCCCATGTCGGTGGAGGCCGTCAGCTCACCGTGCCGGGGTACCGGGTCGCGGCCGAGGGCACGCGCGGCCCGAAGGTAGGCCGAGGTGAGGAACGGATCCTGGCGCAGCTCGGCGAAGTCGTGGCCGTGCGAGGCGAGTTCCAGTTCCGCGCCGGTGGCCAGGGCGCCCGCCTCCAGGCAGGCCCGGACGCGCCGGCGGGCGGCGCGGAGGTCGTCCAGGGTGCGGGCGCGCACCTCGTAGCGTGCCCTCGCGCGTTCCGGGATGACGTTGACCGCGTGACCCGCCTCGTGGACCACGTCGTGGACCAGGGTTCCCGGAGGCAACTGCTGGCGCAGCATGCCGACGGCCGTGTGTGCCAGGACGACGGCGTCGAGCGCGTTCACGCCTTCCCAGGGGGCGAGCGCGGCGTGGGCCGGGGTGCCGCGGTAGGTGACGTCCCAGGCGCCGACGGCGAGCGAGGAGGCACCGACGGAGTCCTCGGGCGCCGCGTGCACCATCAGCGCGGCGGCGGCGTCGTCGAAGACACCCGCCTCCAGGAGCACGACCTTGCCGCCGATGTCCTCCTCGGCGGGCGTGCCCACGAGCTTCACGGTGATGCCGACGGCGTCCGCGACGGCCGCGAGGCCGAGCGCCGCGCCCACGGCCGCGGCGCCGTTGACGTTGTGCCCGCAGGCGTGCCCGATGTCCGGCAGCGCGTCGTACTCGGCGCAGACGGCGATCACCAGGCTGCCCGTGCCGTAGGTGGCGACGAGGGCGGTCGGCAGTCCTGCCGCGCCGCGCGTCACCTGGAAGTCCGCGTCCTGGAGCAGGGACGCGATCTTCGCCGCGGACCGGTGTTCCCTCAGTGCGGTCTCCGGTTCCGCGTGCAGGCTGTGGCTCAGGCCGATCAGGGCCTCCCGCGCACGACGGACGGCGTCCGTGACGGCCGCCCGGGCCTCTTCCCGCGCCCCGTCGAAACGTTCGTGCGTCATGCCGCCTCCTTGCCGAGGACGGGGCCGGCGGTCCGTACGGCCGGGTCCGGCCCGCCGCCGAGCAGCAGGCCGAGCAGTGCTCCGCCCAGCGCCACCGCCGCGCACGCCGCCCACGCCCACTGGTAACCCGCCCCGGACACACCTCCGTCGTGCCCGGGATGGGCGGCGAACAGTGCGCTGATCACGGCCGCGCCGATCGCGGCCCCCAGGGAGAGTGCCAGTTCGTTGATGCCCACGGACAGGGCCGTCTCGGTCTCCTCGACGACTTCCGCCGACAGCGTCCGGGTGACCGCTTCGAACATGCCCGTCGCCACGCCCACCAGGAGCGCCCCCGGGAGGTACCGCGGAAGTGACTGGTGGAACAGTGTCAGGGACAGGAAGCCCAGGGCCGCGAGACCGCCGGTGAGGACCATGGTGGCCCGGTCGCCGACGAGCCGGGCCAGCCGGGGCGATGCCGTGGAACCGCAGAAGCCGGCGACGACCATGGCCAGGGACACCAGCGAGATGGCCTGGGACCCCAGGCCCATCCCGTAGCCGTCGCCGTCCGGTTGCGCGCCGAGGAAGACGGCGTTGGCGCCGAGGAAGCCGATGGCACCGAACGCGGCGCAGAAGGTGTGCGCGCTGACGATCGTGAGCCGCGGGTCACGCAGCAGGGCGAGGTCCACCAGTGGATGGTCCGACCGGTGTTCCACCCGCACCCACAGGAAGAGGAGGACCACCGCGGCCACGGCGGTGAGCAGGGACGACGCCGAGGCCCACCCCCAGGAGCCGCCCTCGGTGAGCAGCAGGGTCAGCGCGCCGAGACCGAGGGTCAGCAGGAGTGCGGCCGGGGCGTTGAAGCGGCCCGCGCGGGGTGCGGAGCCGGCGGGCAGCGCGAACGCCGCCACGAGGGCCAGGGCCCCGAAGGGGACCGCGGTCCACAGGCCGGCGAGGGCGTGCTCCTCGCTCAGCGAGCCGGCGACGAGCCCGCCGGTGCCGATGGACAGCAGCAGCGCGCCGACGAGCACGGACATGCCGGTCCGGCCGTGTTCCGGGGCGCGGGAACGCAGGATTCCGGCGAGCAGCGGGAAGAAGCCCACGACAGCGCCCTGGAGCACCATGCCCAGGGCGAGCGTGGCCGTGGTGGGCCGCACGGCGATGAGCAGTGAACCGGCCGCCACCAGGGCGACCGCGATGCGCAGCAGCAGGCGGTGGCCCCAGAGGTCGCCCCAGCGGGACAGCAGCGGTGTCAGGACCGCGAACGCGAGCTGCGACAGCAGGTACAGATTGTTCTGTCCGACCCCTCCGATGCCGACGTGGTCGCCCACCGCCGGCAGCAGCGGTGTCAGATACCCCTGGACGACTCCGCTGCAGATCACGATCGCCGTCATGATCGCGAGCAGGCCGCGACCACGGTCGATGGCACTCGTCACTGTCTCACCCTCTTCCCTTGGCTGGAGCGCGAAGTGGTGACTACAGTGCGAGCGCCGCTGGAACCGAGCGCCGACTTCGCAAGAATCGTGCGAGAAGGGCGAGGGGGATGAAGGAATCGGGCAGCGTCTCGGAACTCGATCTCGCCCTGGTGCACGCGCTGCAGATCCGGCCGCGTGCCGCGTGGAGCGATCTCGCGCCTTCGCTGGGCGTGACGGCGGTGACGCTGGCCCGGCGTTGGGAGCGGCTGACCGAGGAGGGGCTGGCGTGGCTGTCCGCCGTTCCCGGCCCGGCGTTCTCCCGGTCCCGGTGCACCGCGTTCGTCCTCGTCAGCTGCCGGCCGGCGGCACGGGAGCGCCTGGCGGCGCGGATCGCCGGGCTGGACGAGGCGGCGACCGTCGAACTGACCGCGCCGGGCGGTGCCGACCTGCTGCTGGACGTGCCGGCGCCCGATGTGGCCGGGGTGCACCGGTTCGTGGAGGAGCGTCTGGCCCTGCTGCCCGGCGTGACGGGGGTGGAGTGCCTGTTCGCCACCTCGTTGTACACGGAGGGCAGTCGGTGGCGGCTCGGCTCCCTGGACTCCGCCCAGCTCTCGGCCCTGGGCCGGGCGGACCGCACGGACTCGGACGGGGAGCCGTCCACGGCCGCGCTCGGTGAGGTCGACCGCGCGCTCCTGGACGCCCTGGCCCGTGACGGGCGGCTCGGTCTGGCCGCGCTGGCCGAACGGCTGGGTACCAGCGCCGCCACCGTCCGGCGCCGTCTCGGCAGGCTCACGCGCTCGGGGACGGTCGCGTTCCGCTGCGACACGGCCCGGTCTCTCACGGGACTGCCGGTGAGCGTGACCTTCCGAGGCCGGGCACCGGTCCGGGAGGTCAACGGTCTGCACCGCACCCTGGCCACCCTCCCCGGCTGCCGGCTGGTCGCCGCCGTCACGGGCGGCGCCAACGTCCTCGCCACCTACTGGCTGCCCGGCATCGGAGGCGTCCAGCACCACGAGACGGCCATGTCGGCCCGTCTGCCGTCCCTGGACGTCACCGACCGGCTGGTCGGGGTCCGCACCGTCAAGCGCATGGGTCACCTGCTGGACGCCGACGGCCGGCGCACCGCCACCTTGCCGATCCGGTGCTGGTAGACGCCTGGTCAGCGCCCCGGACAGCATGATCACGGGGTGGGCGGGGAGTCGGCCGGTGCCTCTCGCGCGGAGGGTTCGCACCGGTGTGGGTACTCGGCGGAAAGCCACCTCTCCCCGGGGCGGCGGAGAGCCACCTCTCCCCCGGTCGACGGACCGCCCCGTGCCCGTCTCCGCCCCCGCCCCAGTCCCCGTCCCCGTCCCCGTCCCCGTCAGGCAAGGATCCTCATGTCCGTGTTCGACGACGACCACCTCGATCTGCATTTCATCGGTACCGCGACGGTCCTGCTGCGGTACGGCGGCCTGACACTCCTCACCGACCCGAACTTCCTGCACCGCGGCGAACGTGCCCACCTGGGGTACGGGCTGACGAGCGAGCGTCTGACCGAACCCGCCCTGGAGGTGACCGGCCTGCCGCCGCTGGACGCCGTTGTCCTCTCCCATCTGCACGGGGATCACTGGGACCGCCGGGTCAGGCGCCACCTGGCCCGTTCGGTGCCCGTCGCCACCACCCCCCACGCCGTCCGCCGGCTGCGCACCTGGCAGGGATTCGACCGGGCCGGCGGCCTGCGGACCTGGGAGAGCGCCACGTTCCGGCGGGGCGGGGCACAGGTCCGGGTGACCGCGCTGCCCGGCCGGCACTCCCTGCACCCCGTGCTGCGCCGGCTGCTGCCGCCCGTGATGGGCAGCATGATGGAGTTCGGCCCTGCCGGCGGCCCGGTCCGGCTGCGACTGTACGTTTCCGGCGACACGCTCGTGTACGACGGGCTCGACGAGGTCGGCCGCCGCTTCCCCACCGCCGATCTGGCCGTTCTCCATCTGGGCGGCACACGGCTGCCCGGCGGTTTCGTCGTGACGATGGACGGCGCCCAGGGAGCCGAACTCGCCCGCCGCCTCGGCGCGCCGGCCGTCCTCCCCGTCCATTACGACGACTACTCCGTCTTCCGCTCCCCGCTCGAGGACTTCCTCACGGCGGTGGACCGCCTCGGGCTGCACGACCGGCTGGTCCACTGCGCGCGCGGACAGCACGCCCGAGTGGTGCCCGGCGGGCCGGGCACCGCGTAGGCCGCGGGCACGCGAGGACGTACAAGGCGGCGGTCGGTGTCCGCCATCGCGTGAACAGGCCGACCGCGGACCGAACAGGTCGATCGCGGACCGAACAGGTCGTCGGCGTAGCGGTCCGGAAGCGCCTCCCGGGGCGGCGGGCACGGTGGCGGTGGGGTCGGGCGCTGAAGTTCAGGCGGGCCGGGCAGTGGCTGTGGCCGGCTCCCGTTCCCCGGGGCCGAGGGCCACCGTCGTCGTGACCCGGGTGAGCGAGGGTTTCCTCGGTGCTGATCCGAAGCCGAAGCGGACGGGCGGTTCCACGGGTGCCGCGGGGCCGAGGTCGGCGCCTTCGAAGAACGCCGAGACGAGGCGGATCGGCCGCAGGTCCCGTGCGCCGTACCACTCGCGGCGGCCCGCACCGGCACTGCCCCGGGTCCGCACGCCGGGCAGGAGCAGGCGGGCCGGGCGGTCCGTGAGCGTGCTCCACGCCGGCCGGCGGACGAGAGCGCCGGGCAGGACCCGCAGGAGGAGGCCCAGCGGCCCCCGCCTGCCTGCGGCGAAGCACAGCCGCAGGGGGCCTGCGGTGACCGTCCAGGTGCCGTCGGCGATCCGGACCCGCACCGGGACGACGCGCACGGTGTCGAAGACGTAGGTCCCGCCGATGAAGTCCGCGGTCTGCCGCGTGGGGGCCAGCAGCAGCCGCTCCCCGTCAGCCCCTTCCAGCATCACGTCGCTGAACGGGCCGAACGGCGAGCGCTGCCAGTGGCCGAGCACGATCCGTGTCCCGGAGCGGGTGCCGAGGCCGGCGATCCATCCCTCGAACCGCAGCAGCGGAGGGCGGCGCGGAGCACGCGCCGGGCACCGGCTCATCGGCGCCGTCCGTCCGGTGCGATCCCGCGCCCCGGGCCCACGCGAGGAAGGAGCAGCCGTCGGCGCACCGGGCCGTGATGCTGCGAAGCGCACATGCCTGACTCCTCGCGGGAAGTGCTCCACGGGTCCGCCGGCAGGAGCCGGCGGCCCGGCGGCGGCGGTCGGCGTCCCGTCCAGGACGCCGGGAGTGCCGGCGGCCCGCACCCACCGTTGTGCCGGCCGCTCGGTCGGGTCCCGCGCCGTCCCGGTCGGCGGGTCCCCCAGCGCCCGGCCGTACAAACGCGGGCGGAGGACGACATCGCGTCCGTCGCGGCGATCGGCCTCGCTCGCGCCGGTCGCGCCCGCGACCGCCTCGGCCGTGAGGGCACGCGGCTGCGGCTTCGTCCACCCCACGGCGTCCTGCGTCGTCCTTCCCCGGACCGGCGGCGCCGCCACCCGTTCTGCGGCGACCTGGACGAGCCTTGGCCGGGCCCTCGTCCGCGACGCCGGGCCGCCGGGCCGCCGGTGAGGGCACCGGCGGGCGGGTGGAGCGGCCCCACCGCCCGCGTGCCCCGGGACATGCGGCCGGTCAGGAGAGGATCTCGACGTACCCGTCGGTTCCGTGGACGCGGATCCGCTGCCCGTCCCGGATCAGCCGGGTGGCCCGCTCCACGCCGACGACGGCCGGCAAGCCGTACTCCCGGGCGATCACCGCGCCGTGGGTCATCAGGCCGCCCACCTCCGTGACCAGGCCGGCGATCCCGACGAACAGCGGGGACCAGCTCGGGTCCGTGAAGGTCGTGACCAGGATGTCGCCCGCCTCGAGATCGGCCTCCGCCATGTCGAGGACGACGCGGGCCCGCCCCTCGACGGTCCCGGCGGAGACCGGCAGGCCGGTCAGGGCGCCGGCCGGTACGTCGTCACGCCGGTACGCGCCGGTGACGGCCTCACCGTCGGATGTGAGCACGCGGGGCGGAGTCAGCGCGTGGTACGACCGGAACGCGTCCTTGCGCCGCTGGACGAGGCGGTCGTCCACCTGGTGCGAGCGCACCACGTCGTGGAGTTCCTGGAACGTGAGGTAGAAGATGTCCTCCGTCTCCACCAGCACGCCGGCCCGCACCAGGCGCTCGGCCTCCCGCAGCAGGGCCTGCTTGTAGACGAAGTAGCGGCTGATGATGTCGTACTTGGGATACTCCCGGTACCCGATGAAGGTTCTGACCCGGTCGATCATCCGTTCGGTCTCGTCGGCTTTCCGCTCCCCGTCCGAGAGGGCGCGCAGGCGGGCCAGCACGTCCTGTTCCTTCTCCCGTGCCTTCTGC
Source organism: Streptomyces sp. NPDC006743 (assembly GCF_040703815.1). NCBI lineage: Bacteria > Bacillati > Actinomycetota > Actinomycetes > Kitasatosporales > Streptomycetaceae > Streptomyces > Streptomyces sp. NPDC006743. The sequence goes on from NZ_JBEYJA010000001.1 coordinate 67,121, forward strand.
CGCCCTTGCTCGAAGCGCCGCTCGGCGGCGCCCGGCCCGAAGTTCCTGACGTTGTCGAGGATCACGGGCACGAGCGTGGTGGGGCGCTCGCGCCAGCGCGGCCTCGTGATGTCGATCTCGCCGACGCAGCGCATCCCGTACCGGTCGAGGTAGGCCTCCAGCGCGTCGCGCGCCTCGGCCCCGCCCGGGAGCTTCGCCAGCTCCTCCAGGAAGCCCTCGTCCTCGACGCCCTGGAGGAAGGCCACCACCTCGGGGTGCGGGCGGATCACGTCCGCGACGTCGAGGAGCGCGAGTCCCATCTCCGACGTGACGTTGCCGGGGGCGGACAGCGTGAGCGTGTCAGCCGCGTTCTTCTCGCCCAGCCACTCCAGCAGCTTGTCGTTGAGCCACCAGGTGGCCTCCATCCCCGCCGTGATCACCTGAAGGCTCAGCGGATCGCTGAGGACCCGCTTGTGCTCCTTGAAGGCTTCCAGCAGGAAGTCGAACAGGTCCGGTCCGCTCTTCGTCCGGATGTCGCGCTCAAGGGCGGCGAGGGACGCCTGGCTGCGTCCGACCAGCTCGGTGACGACGGCCGGATCGGTCTCGACCGGAGCGGGTCCCCCACCGGCCGGCGGCCGGCCGGGACCCGGGTCCGCGAGGGGCAGGACGAAATCGTCACGGTCGAGGACGCTCTCCAGAGCGTCCCTCATCAGCGGATCCCCCCTCCCCATGACGTCCAGGAGGCCGGCGCGGCTCGCGGGCGCGGCCAGGCGGCGGGTGACGTCGACGAACAGCCTGCCGCCCGCCTCGTGCATCGGCACCATGGCCGTCAGCTGCCACATGGAGAGCCCCAGGGGCTTCATGGGGTCCGTCATCATCTGCCCGTGACCGACGGAGACGTAGACGTGGTTCTCCTGGTCGCCGGTGTCGGGGACGGGGAACAGCGTCGTGATCGGCCGGCTCTGGACGAACTGGAAGCCGTCGTCGGCCAGGCACCATTCGATGTCCTGCGGGCGGCCGAAGTGCGCTTCGATCCGGCGCCCGAGCCGCACGAGCCGCACGGCCTGAGCATCCGTCAGTGCGGGCTGCTCCCGGCGCTCCGGTTCGATCGCCACTTCCCGCGTACCGCCGTCGGGCAGGGCGTGAACGGCACGCTGCTTGGCGGCGATCGTCCTGGCGACGACCTCGCCGTGCCGCACCTTGAAGACGTCCGGGTTCACCAGGCCGGAGACCAGGGCCTCACCGAGGCCGAAGCCGGCGTCCACGGTGGCGGTCCTCCGGTCGCCCGTGACGGGGTCGGCGGTGAAGAGGACGCCGGCGGCGTGCGGGAAGACCATCCGCTGCACGACCACGGCCATGTGGACCGTACGGTGGTCGATGCCGTGGCGCCGGCGGTAGGTCACCGCCCGCTCCGTGAACAGCGATGCCCAGCACCGGCTGATGTGCTGGAGGACCGCCGTGGGCCCCACCACGTTGAGGTAGGTGTCCTGCTGGCCGGCGAAGGAGGCCGTCGGCAGGTCCTCCGCCGTCGCGCTGGACCGGACGGCGCAGGCGGTGCGCTCGCCGAGCCGGGCGAGCGCGCGGGTGACCGCCGCCGCGAGGTCCGCCGGGACGGCGATGTCCTCGACGGTCCGGCGAATGCGCGCGCTGAGTGTGCGGATCGCCTCCTGGTCGTCCGGGTCCACGCGCGCCAGCTGGTCGAGCCGGTCGTCGAGTGACGGCTCCTGCGCCATGATCCGCCGGAAGGCGTCCGTGGTCACGCAGAAGCCGTCCGGCACGCGGACGCCCTCGATCCGCGACAGTCCGCCCAGGTGCGCGCCCTTGCCGCCGACGACCGCGACCTGCGTCTCGTCGACCTCCTGGAGATCCAGCACGTACGGCTCGCTCATCGCGACACCTCCGGGGCGGCCGTGCTGTGTCGCACCGCGGTGGCCGATCGCGTCACCGGTGTCTCCCACTCCGTCGAACCTCTTGTCGAGCCCATCGCCATCCCTGGTCGCCTTCCCTCTGCGGAGACGGCCTGCCGCGCCGCCCGGCCGGGCGGCGCGCACGCCTGCGCTTCCGCGCCGAGCACCCGCGACCGCACCCGCACCCGCCCTGCCCGTCCGGTACCTGGTCCGAGGTGACGGCGTCCGCCGTACCCCGGCCGGCACCGAAAGGCGCAGGCCGCGTCCTCCGGTTGTGGCCACGGCCGACGATTGTGCGCTGTGACCGGGGCCTTGCGGCAAGCCCCCTGGTGCGCTATATGTTGAGAGTGGCAAGGAGAAGGAGTTCTCCTTGCCTTTCGTTTTTGGCGGTCGAGGGAACTGGGACGGGCCTTGCGCGAAGCGGTGGCGCGACCGGCCTCCGCGTCCAGGCACCGGCCGTGGGGGGTGCGACGGCTGGGGAGCCCGGCAGGCCGCGGCTCTTACTCGGTCGTGTGGGTGGGGTAGACCTGGACGTCGGTGTAGGCGCCCTTGATGGCCCCCGCGCCGGCGGGCCACTTCAGGGTCACGGTGTGGGTCTCGTTCGGGGGCGTCACGAGGATGCTGGTCGGGGACGCGAGGCTGTGGCCGCTGCTGTCGATGTCGTAGGCGAGGTCGAACACGGCGGCGTCGCCGGGCTTGAGGATGGTGACGCGGGGCTCGGCGTGGCCGCGCTCGATGGGGCTCGAGGTGTGGTCGGCGTCCTTGATGTCGACGCCCGCGAAGCCCGTCGCCGAGCAGGTGGTCGAACCCCTGTTGGTCATGGTGATGTCGATCCTGCCGGAGCGCGCGTCCGGGGCGGCGTCGACGGCCTGGATGGCCAGGTTCGCCGTCCTGCAGAACGTGACCTTGCCGCTGGTCCCCGCCGCTCCGTCCGCCGAGTCGCCGCCGGCCCGGGTGCCCTTGCCCGAGCCGGCCCGCGCGCTGCCGGTGCCCGCGCCGCTGGTGCCCGAACCGCCCTGCGTCTTGGCGTTGTCGGCCTGCGCCGAGCCGGAGCCGGAACCATCCTGCGGGTTCGAGGCCGCCTCCGGGTTCGAGGCGCCGTCCGAGGACGAGGAGGACGAGGAGTTCTTGGCGGCCGAGTCCGTCCCGGAGCCGTCGCTGCCGCAGGCGGTGAGCGAGAGGGTGGCGGCGACACCGAGGGCGGCGAGAGCGGTGATGCGGGTGTACTTCACGGGATTCCCCCAGGATGGGCGTGGTGCGTGCGGTCGGGAATATTTGTATCTCGCACCGAGTCACAGGCGGTCCTCCGCGACGTCTTCGTTCTGTCACAGGCGGACTGGCCCTGCAGTTCGCCTGCCCGGCCACGGCCGGCCGGGCGAGAGCGGGACTCCTGGGTCCTGTCGTCCCGTTCCCGTCGACGCCCGGAGGGCGGCCCCGCGGCGTCCGGTGCGTGCTCTCGGCGTGCCGGGCGGAAGTCCTCGTGCCGGGCGTACTCGGCTTTCGTCCGGTGCGGCGAGAGGGCGTGTCAGGCGTCGCGCGGCAGACGGGAATTCGACGACAGGGCCTAGCGCCGTCGCGCCCGCCGCAGCCGCAGCCGCAGCGCCGAGCGCAGCACCACCAGTGCGGCGAGTGCGCCTGCCGCCCCCACGAGCCACGGCGCGACGCCCGTTCCTGAGTCCGGGGCGGACGTCGCGACACTGCCCGGTGCGCCCGGAGCGCCCGGAGCGCCCGGGGCCCGGCCGGGTCGCGCCGTCCGCACCCCGCCGCCGAGCCAGACCTGGCCCTCCCCGGTGTCCGTGACCGGCGCCTCGATCGAGCGGCTCACATCCCGTGTCAGGGACGGCGACGACGCCTCCAGCTGGGCGTCGGACACGGAGGTGACGGGCACACGGGAGAAGTCGACGCCGCCGTAGACGTACGTCCTCGTGTAGAGGGTGTCGCCCTCGCGGGTGCGGTGCGTGACCTTGAACTCGCCCTTGGTGTACGAGCGGACGTAGGCGTTGAAGGTGTCGGCCGGCTTCCAGTCCTCGTGGGTCGCGTACGCGTCGACATCGCCCTTGCCGATCAAGTCGGAGTACGTGGTGCGGGTGCGCAGGCTGAGACCCCGGTACCACTCGGCGGCCACCCGGCTGAGGTACACGCGCCGCAGATCGGCGTACTCCGGTGCGGTGTTCACCGCCTCCACCACCCTGGGCAGGATCAGCCGCCGGAACAGTGCCTCGTTGTGGTCCTGCACGGTCCGGGACCGCCGCGGGCACGAGACCGCGTCCGAGCCGCCGTGCTGCTTGAGGTACTGCGTCTCCATCTGCACGTTCAGGGGCGACTTGAGGATGTACAGCTCCTCCCCCTTGGTGTACACGGTCGCCGGGGCCGGCACGATCCAGGTGCGGAACGACATGCAGTCCCCCGACAGCGACCGCCAGAACTCCGTCCCGAGAGGCGTGTCCGGATGGATCAGCCTGCCCGTCGTCTTCTTCAACGTCAGATCCGCCTGGAGCAGCACCCGTCCCGCGTCGGTCCGGCCGAGCCGGGCGTCGACGATGCGGTCGGGCTCGTTCGGGTTCAGGTTGACCCAGAACGTCGAGGGATCCAGCTCCAGCCAGGTGAAGAAGGAGTCGGACGCCTGCGTGGCGTGCCCCAGCCCGGTCAGCGCGGAGCCGCCGCGCGAGGTGGCCGCCGGCGCCCGGAAGGCGTACCGCAGACCGCCGGCGCCGGGCCCGGGATCCGCGAGGTAGCGCAGCTCCAGCCGCGAGAAGTCGATTCCGCCGGGCGTCCGTCGCGGCGCGGACAGGCCCTTCGCCAGACCGCCCGCGCGCGGCACCCCGGAGGTGCCGCCGCAGCCGGCGGCACGGGCGCGCGCGAAAGCGGCGTAGCGGGCCTGCGGTCGGGTGCCCGCGGGTGCGAAACCGCTCTGCGTGCCGCTCCCGGGGCAGTCGCCCGGTGCGGTGAAGACGGAACCGGCGGCCGCCTCCAGCCCTTCGGCGCCGGTGTTCAGCTCCCCGCTGTCGAACCCCGAACCGGGCCGGATCACGCGGACGTTCGGATTGTCCTTGAAGCGCTCCGCCACCGCCCTGGCCTGTTCGTCGGTGGCCGCGGTGAACACCACGTTGCCGGTCTGGCTCTTGCGTCCGCCCGGCAGTTTGCCGGTGATGGTCGTACCGATCGAGGAGAGGTCCTCGGTGGTGGTGCCGGTGCGGGTGGTGGTGGTCGCGTCGACCGAGTCGACGCTGACGAGGCGTCCCTCGCTCCAGGTGACCTTGATCATGTCGGAGGTGGTCCCGGTGACGCCCTTGCCGACGTTCCCCTTCTCCTCCAGACGGTTCGTCTCGTCCTGGAAGAGGTACTCGGAGCCGGTCTTCGTCCTGGCGTCGTAGGCCATTCCCTGCTCGGCCAGCCGGCGGTTCATGAAGGTCAGGGCCGCGTCCGCGTCCGGCGTGTCACCGCTCGAACCGACGACGTGGGGAACGCCGTTGGCGTCGATGTACGTCCTGCGGCCGTCGATGGTGCGCACCGTCAGCGGCGGCCCCCACCTGGTGTACGGGGGCGTGCTCGGGCTGCCGGGGCCGGACGCGGCGACCGCCGGGGCCGCCGGGGCGAGCCCGGACGCGGCGGCGCAAGGCGCCCCCGCCAGGGCGGCCAGAACCGTCATCAGCGCCGCGAGCCGGCGCACCCGGGACCGTAACCGCTTGCCGTGGAGGCCCGCGTCGTCTCTCCGCATGGGCGAACGCACCCCCGTTCCGCCTACGTCGTCCCGCTCGACGGTAGACCCGCGGCCGCCGCCGGTACAGGCGCTCGACAGCCACCGGAGGCGCGCGCCCGGTGCCCGTCAGCCCCGGTCGGTCCGGCTGAGCGTGCCGGTGACGCTGACCTCGGGGTGGAGGCGGCGGACGGTGTGCGGGAGGGGCACCTCGGTGAGCCGGCCGTCGTGGATCATCCACAGCCCGAAGCAGTCGTCCTCCTCGTCGTGGACCAGGACCTGCACGGAACGGGGATCGGGCCAGGGCAGCGCCTCCAGATGGGCCAGCAGGCCCCGCCAGTTGTGCCGGGTGAACTGGATGACCCACAGGTAGCACTCGGCCGATCCCGTACCCGTGCCCGCGAAGACGGAGTCGTCCACCCGGGTGAAGCACTGATGCCACTCCCGGCCGGCGTCCGGGCGGGTCAACGGCTCCATGACGTCCTCGGCGTCCCGCGCCACCACGATGACCTCTGCGAATCTGCTCATGTGCCCAGTCTGCGGTGCGCCGCGTCCCCCTCGATGGCCGAAAGCCACCACCGGCGCGATCCTCCCGGTGTTCCGGGTCTCCTCCGTGCCCGGTCCGGAGCCGTCCGCCTCCTCGCAACGCACGAGCGGCGGCCGGGGAACTCACCGCGTCCGGCGCGGTGGCGCCGGGGAACTCACCGCGTCCGGCGCGGTGCGTGCCGGGGCACGCGGCCGGGTCACCGCCCCGGGATGCTGCCCCCGCCGTCCACGCACAGCATCTGGCCGGTGATGAACCCGGCGTCCTCACCGATCAGGAAGGCGATGGCGGCGGCGACCTCGTCCGGCCGGCCGAGCCGCCCCATCGGCAGGGACCGCAGCACCCGCGCCTCCGCCTCGCCGCCGGCCGGGTGCGAGGCGCGGAACAGGTCCGTCTCGACCGGGCCCGGCGCGACGGCGTTCGCCGTGATCCCGTCCATGGCCAGTTCCAGTGCCCAGGTCCGCGTCAGGCCCGCCAGCGCGCTCTTGGCCGCCGCGTAACTGCTGCGCCGCCGCGCCCCGAACACCGAGCGGCTGGTGACGTTGACGATCCTGCCCCAGCCGCGCTCCCGCATGCCCTGGACGAACGCCTGGGTGACCTGCACGGCGGTACGGACGTTGAGGTCGAGGACGGTCTCCAGACTGCTGAGCGCCACCTCGCCCAGCGGCTCGGGCACGGCCACGCCGACATTGTTGACGACCACGTCCACCCGGTGCTCGCGGGCGATGGTCTCCAGCACCCGCCCGGTCGCCTCGGTGTCCGCGAGGTCGCAGCGGTACAGCCGGCCGGGAAAGTCCTCCCCCGGGGCGGTACGGGCGATTCCGACCACCGTGTGTCTCTGTCCGGCGAGACGGCGGCTGGTGGCCCACCCGATGCCGCGCGACGCTCCGGTGATCAGTACGGTCCTCCCGGGCATGGGCTCGCGATCCTTCCGTTCGGTCCTCCGACGCCACCCGATCATGCCACTCGCGCCCCGGCCGGGCCCGCGGGCCCGGCCGGGATCCGGCCGCGAGGAGGGACCTTCCGGCCGGCGAGCGGTCGCGGGTCCGGCGGCGCGGCGGAGCGGTCGGGAGTCCGCCGGTGCGGTGACTGACGGGCCGTCAGCCGACGAGGCGCCGCCGGTCAGGCACCCGCCGGTCAGGCATTGACGGGGCAGCCACCCGCCGGTCCGGCACCGGCCGGTGGCGGCCGAAGGGCGGACCGGGCCCCGGCCGGTGGCGGCCGAGGGGCGGACCGGGCCGCCGTCGCGGACGGGCTCCCGGTCGCCCGCGCCCGCGTCCGCCCGGCCGTCACGGTCCGCCGCGCCGGGTGTCTCCGTGCGGGGCGGCGTCCCTGCCGGCGTGCGGCGTGTCCGAAGCCGGGGTGGCCACGGCCGTCGTCGACTCGGCCGGGGTGGTGACCGTCGTGGCCTCAGCCGTCGTTACGGCCCTCGCGACCTCAGCCGTGGTGACGGCCGTCGTGGCGGCCCTCGTGGCCTCGGCCGTGGTGGCCGTGGCCTCGGCCGGGCGGAGCGGGCGGGTCGTCGCCCGCGCGGTTTCCTCGGGGCCAGGGGTCCGGGTGGGGGCCGGCGTCCGGAAGTGGCGCGTCGCGGGCAGGGTGGTGTGTTCCGCCACGAGCGAGCGCGCCCGCTCCGTCAGGTGCGGGCGGCCGATGGCGCCCGCGCCGGCGCCGGGAACCAGCGCCTCGGCCACGGCCGCGGCCGTCGGCCGCTGACGGGGATCGGGACGGAGGCAGGACCGCACGACCGCCGCGAAGTCCGCGGGCAGACCGGTGAGGTCGGGCAGGCCGCCCCGGATGCCGGCGACCACGGACGGCGTGTCCCGGCCCCAGGGGCTGCGTCCCAGGACGAGCCGGGCCAGAACGGTGCCCAGGGAGAACACATCGCTGGCGGGTGTGAAGGCGGGTTGCTCGCGCAGCTGCTCGGGGGAGGCGTAGGCGTAGGTGCCGGTGAAGCCCCTTCGTGGTTCGGTGAGTTGCTCGATCTGGGCGATGCCGAAGTCGATGACGCGCGGACCGTCCTCGGTGAGCAGCACGTTGGCCGGTTTGAGGTCGAGGTGCACGATGCCCTCCGCGTGGATGGCGCTCAGGGCGACGGCGATGCCCGCCCCCAGCGTGCGCACCAGTTCCGGGTCCAGCGGCCCGCAGTGCTCAGCGAGTGTCTGCAACGAGGGGGCCGCCACGTACGGCACGGCCATCCACGGGGTCGGACCGTCGGTGTCCGAGTCGATCACCGGCACGGTGAACCGCCCGTCGACCCGCCGGACGGCCTGCACCTCGTGGGCGAATCCCCGTTTGACGGAGGGAGCCGCCGCCAGGTGCGCGTGCAGAGTCTTGACCGCGACCATCAGCCCGTCGGGGTCCTGGCACAGGTAGACACGCCCGAATCCGCCCTCGCCGACGGGTTCCAGCACCTCGTAGGCACCGAAGGCCGGCGGGCGGTCCGCTCCCGCGGCGGGCCGTGCCCGTTCCATCTTCCGCCAGCCGCCGAGGGCCACCGCCCCGGGGTGCACCGCGACCCGGTCGTCCGTGGAGCCCGTGGCCGTCCCCCTGTGCGTGTCCCGTCCCGGCGGCTGTTCGTTCTTCACCGCGACGGCCGGCTGTTCGTCCTGCACCGCGACGGCCGGCTGTTCGTTCTTCACCGCGACGGCCGGCTGTCCGTCCTCCACCACCACGACGTGCGCCGCCGCCGGTTCGCCCGCGTGGAAGACGTACGCCTCGGCCTGCACGGTCCCGTCGCCGCGCAGGGAGACGAAGACGCCCGGCAGCCCCAGCCGCTCGCACAGGGCGCTCTGGTCGGGCGCCGGCCCGGCTTCACCGCGGGGGAAGCACAGGGCCGTCGCGTCGTACCCCTGTCGCGTCAGGTCCTGCAGCACGGCCGTCCACCGCTCCGCGGGCCACGCGTGCCGGGCGGGGTCACCGGCGTCGTCGTCCACGGCCACCACACGGGTCGCGTGGGAGGACCCGGACCGGCGTGCCAGCACCGCGCAGGCCGCTCCGGTCCCGGCCGGCACCGCCTCGCCCAGCAGCGACGCGGTCCCTCGCGCGATGCGGAGCACCGTGCGCCGGGCCATCCGGGCGAGTTCGTCGCGCTGTCCGCTCAGGACGTCGTACTCCGGCGTCCCCGGGCCCTGGCCCCGAAGCTCCATGCAGGCGAGCACCTTGCCGAAGCAGTGGACGGCCGCCTCGTGGTCCCCGGCACCCACCATCGCCTTCGCCTGCGCGACGCGGGCGGACAGGGTGTGGGGGCCGGCCGGTCCGTCGAGCTGCTCGTACCGCGTGGCTGCCTCGCCGTACATGCGCCCCGCGCGCGCGAGGTCTCCCGCGGCCTCGACCGCGGCCGCGGTCGCGAGCAGGTCGCGCAGCCCCTCGTGGCCGCCCTCGTTGCCGAACGGCAGTTCACCGGCCACCTCGGCGTAACGCTGGCGGGCGATGCGGACGAGCTGGTGGCGGGGCCCGAGTTCCTGCTGCGCCGTCCGCAGCATCTGGGAGAACGCGCGCAGCGCGGCCGCGTTGTCCCCGCTCTTCTGGTGCCAGTACCCCACCTCGCAGAGCAGGGTGAGCGCGGTCTCGGTGCGGTGCTCCCGCTCCGCCGTGCGCCGCATGCTCTCGTAGCGGCGAACGGCTTCCTCGGGCCGCCCCGCGCGGCCGTGCCAGTGGGCCAGTTGGTGCCTGGCCAGTTCGGTGTCGCGATGACGCGGTCCCTGTACCCGCTCCCGGTCGGCCGAGAGCCGGGCGAACAGCCGCACGGCGGCTTCCGGCCGGCCCGACTCGCCCGTCCAGTGGGCCAGTTGGTGCCGCATCGCGAGTGTGTCGGTGTCCCGGTCGCCCAGGACGCGTTCCGCCTGCGCGACCAGTGTCTCGTAGCGGTCGGCCGCCGCGGCTGCGCCGCCCAGACGGCCGGTCGTCTCGGCCTCCCTGCTGCCCTCACGTAACGCCGCGACGAACGCCTCCCGGTTCAACGCACCGGAATCCGATGCCGTCTGGCGCGACCGCCCCCACCACCTCACAGAGCCCCCTTTTTTTGCCCTGGCCGGACGTGTGTCGAGCGGTCAGTATGCTCTACCCAATCGTTTGCGCCAATCGTTTGGGCAACAACACCGGCCGGAACCGGCGGGAATCGGCCGCAGCCGCTGAGCCCAGCGGCTCCGCGCCTCCCGCGCACCGGTCATCGGTCATCGGTCATCGGTTGCCGATCACCGGTCACCGGTCACCGCAGACGCGCACCCACCGGCGCGCCCGAGGAGGCTCTCACCATGAGACGGGGGGTGAGCGTCTGCGAGACGACGGGCTCGCCCGCGATACCGCGGAGCAGCAGTTCCACCGCGCGTCTGCCCTGCTCGGCCATGGGGGAGCGGACACTGGTGAGGGGGACGGGGAGTTCGGCGGCGAGGGGGGTGTCGTTGAAGCCGGCCAGCGCGAGGTCTTCGCCCAGCCGCAGGCCCAGGTCGCGCGCCGCACCCATGGTCCCGATGGCCGCGAGGTCGTTGACGGCGAAGATCGCGGTCGGCCGGTCGGGCCCGCTGAGCAGTTCGGCGGCGGCCTCGTGACCGCCGGAGGTGTCGAAGCGGCAGTGCCGCACCCGGTGGGCGGGCAGCGGCAGACCCGCTTCGCGGTAGCGGTCGGTGAAACCCGCGGTGCGGTCGGTGCCCGTGCTGGCGAAGGGTTCACCGGCGACGACGGCCACCTGGCGATGGCCCAGGGACAGGAAGTGCTCGGCCACGAGGCGCCCGCCCAGCCGGTCGTCGCAGGTGACCGCCGGGTGGCCGGTGTCGGTGCGGCGGTTGACGAGCACGAAGGGCGTGCCGTCCAGGGCGGGCTCGGTCAGCGCGGCCCCGTCCAGGTGCGCGTCGCCGATGATGAGGCCGTCCACCCGGCGTCCCAGCACCATCCCGATGCGCTCGCGCTGGGTGGCAGGGTCGTCGTGCGTGTTGGTGACGAAGGTGGACAGGCCCCGCCTGGTCGCCTCCTCCTCGACGCCCTCGTAGATGGTGGCCACCACGATCTCCGAGAGGCGGGGGAAGAGCACCCCGATCAGATTGCTGCGCCGTGTCCGCAGGCTCGTGGCGTGCGGGTTGGGCCGATAGCCCAGTTCCTCGGCCAGTTCCCGGATCCGTCGCACCGTCTCGCCCGATGCCGCGCGGCCCCGTTCCCCGGACGGTCCGTTGAGGACCCGGGAGACCGTCGACACGTGCAGCCCCAGATGCTCCGCGATCCCGCGCAATGTCACCGGACCGCCGTCGCCCGCCATACCTGTCTCCCGCCCCACCGTCCGCGAACCGCCGCCGACCATTGTGCCCAATGCCTTTCCCGTCGAGCCGAGCGTGCGGAGGCGCGGAGGGATGGAGAAACGGAGGTGCGGAGTCCCAGAGGCACGGTGGCACGGAGGCGCGGAGGCGCGGAGGCCCGGAGGCCGGATGCGCCGCCGGTGCGGGCGGGCGCCGGGGCCCGGACGCGCAGCCCGTGCACCGATGCGCGGACAGCCCCAGAATGGACGAAATGTCCGGCGAACCAGCGGAGGCCCGGTGATGCGCGACAGCGCCGAGGACGAGCAGGGTCCCCCCGAGGAGTACGCCGTGCCCGACGGCGCACCCGGCGACGCAGAGGGCTCCGCCGAGCGCACCGGGTCCGGGACGTACGGCGGCTCCAAGGCGTACGACGGGTCGGGGGCGTACGACGACGAGGAACCGGAGTACTACGACGACGAGGAGCCGGAGTACGACGAGCGGGACGAGGAGCCGGAGTACGACGAGCGGGACGAGGAGCCGGAGTACGACGAGGAACAGCCGGCCGGCGGCCCCGGACGGTCCGCGCTCCCCCACGAGGGCCGCGCCGCCGGCGTCCACGGCGACGAGGACGCCACCCTCCGCAAGGACGGGGGCGTGGCCGGAAGGAGGGCGGCCGACGCCGAGCCCGACGTGTACCTCGACGTCCCGTTGCTCAAGGTCGACGAGATCGACCTCGACGTCGAGAACCTGCGGGCGCACGTCTCGCTCCAGGCGGAGGTGCTGGACCTGCTGAAGCTGAACGTCGGCGCCGACGTCGCGCTGGGCCGGGTGCACCTGGGCATCTCGGGCGTGGAGGCCCAGGCCCGGCTCGAGGTGCGTCTCGACAACGTGGCGATGATCATCAACCGGGTGCTCACCACGCTGGACCGCAATCCGCAGATCCTGGAGGAGCTGACCCGGGGGGTCGGCTCGGCGGTGCAGGACATCGGGGGCGGTGCGCGGCAGGCCCTCGGTGAGCTGGGCGCGGGCACGGGGAGGGCGGTCGGCGACATCGGCCAGGGGGCGGGCTCGGCCGTGCGGGACGTGGGACGCGGTGCGGGCGCGGGGGTGGCGGACGTGGGACGCGGGGCCGGGCGCGGGCTCGAAGGGGTGGGCCGCGGTGCGGGCGCGGCGGTCGGCGATGTCGGGCGGGGCGCCGGGAGCGCCGTAGGTGAGGTGGGCCGTGGCGCGAGACGTGCCGTGGAGGACACCGCGGGCGGGGTGAGCGGGGTCGTGGCCGATGCCGGTGAGACGGCCGGTGATGCCGTCGCGGGCACGGCCGGGCGGGCGGGGCGGGCCGGCGAGCGCGTCGTGGAGCGTACGGCGGGCCGGGGCGCGGGAGTCGTCGAGGACGTACCGGAGGCCGCGGACGTACCTCACGACGCTGAGGCCGCGGACGTACCGCACGACGCGGAGGCCGCGGAGGTCGTAGGCGTCGAGGATGCCGAGGGCGCCGAGGGTGCCGCGGAGGTTCCGGGCCGGGTGGGCGGGCGCCGGAGCGCGCGGCCCCGGCGGAGCGGTGTGCGGGGGTCCGGCGAGGAGCGCGCGGACCCGGCCGTCCCGGACCGCGGCGGCACCCGCGGACGTCGAGTGCGCGGCGAGGACGGGAAGCTGCCGGCCAGGCCGCGGCGTCGCCGCGCGGCCGGGGAGGCGGACGAGCCGCCCTGAACGGCCCGCCGGTCCGCGCCGGACGCCCCAGAGCAGGTGTCGGATCCGGAGGGGCAGGCGTCGGTTCCGGACGCGGGCTCCGGGCCGCCGCCGGACATCGCCTTCCGGGCCACGGTCCGTTGCGGCCGCCTCCGCTTCGAGGAGGATCCGCTGACCGCCGTCCGCTTCCCCGGCAGCGGGCCCCGGGCATCGCTGTCCTGCTGCGAGCGTACGAACCTGCCCGGCGAGGTCGTCGCCGGCGAGGAGTACCGCGACGTCTCGGTCACCTACCGCCTCGCGACCCGGCTCACCGGACGGCCGGAGGACTACCGGGATGCCGAGGAGGACACGAACACGCGCACGAGCGGCCGGGACGAGGGCCGCGCGGACCCGCGTACCGGGCGGCCAGGACGAGAGTCTCGGGGCCTCGAGCACGGGCAGCCGGGACAAGAGTCGCGTGGACACGCGTACGGGCAGCCGGGGCAGGGATCGCACGGACGTCCGTCCGGACGGCCGTGACGGCGAGAGGCATACGAACGCGCGTGCGTGTTCGGCGTGTCCGGATCACCTCTGGCCGGGCGCCGCCGGCCCCCTGCGGTCCTGCCGGCCGCCCGGTCGGCCCCGCGTGGCAGCGGCGGCGGGCGCCGTCTCCTCAGCCGAACAGGGAGGAACCGAGCGGGCGCTGCCGGTCGAAGCCGGGGAGGATGAGGAACGTCGCGCTGGCGGTCGTGGTGGTGAACCGCAGCAGTGCGTCGGAGGTGTCCATGTGGGTGAGGGTGGCGGTGAAGGTCCGCAGGTCGTTCTGGAAGCTGATGAAGAGCAGGCCGGGGGCGGGCTCGTCGGTGCTGTAGGAGCGGCGGAGCATGAGGCCGGTGCCGACCACGGCTGGGTTGGCCCGGCGCACGTGGGCGTCGGCGGGGACGAGATAGCGTCCGTCCGCCGTCTTGGCGCCGAGTTCCGGGACGGAGGCGACGGTGCCGCCGGAGAGCGGGGCGCCGTCGGCCCGGTGCCGGCCGAGGACCGCTTCCTGCTCGGCCACGGACAGCGCGGCGAAGCGCGGCAGATCGAGTTCCATGCGCCGCAGTACGGCAAGGGTGCCGCCGGCGACCGCGGGCGGTCCGGCCAGCCACAGGTCGCGTCGTTGTTCGGCGGCCGTGTGCGGGCCCACGATGCCGTCGATGAAACCGAGGGGGTTGCGGGGCGCGGTGAGGCCGTTGCCCAGGGGCACGGTCGCACCGCGGCGTGCGGACTGCCGCCAGCGTTCGCGCAGGCGGTCGCCGGCCTGGTCCAGGAGCGCGGCGGCGGCGACCGGGAGGAGCAGCGCGTCGTCGGCGCAGATCTGCATCAGCAGGTCACCGCCGCGTGCCTTCGGGTGGATCCGTTCGCGGGAGAATTCCGGCAGGTCGGCCGCTCCGGGCAGGGAGGCGCCGGCCGCGCGTACCAGCCGGGGGCCGACGCCGACGGTCACGGTGAGGTCGCCCGGTGGCAGGCCCAGCAGCCGCCGGTCGGTGCCCGCGACGAGGGCGCGGATGGTCCGGCCGAGTTCGGCCAGCAGCGGACCGGGAGCGACGGCGGCACCGAGGTCGGCCACCACGGCCAGCAGGTTGCGCTGGGCCGGCTGCGGAAGCGTGACGCCCGCCTGGTGCCGGCCCGTCGCCGGGACCGCCGTGGGCGTGGCCGGCGCGGAGGGAGCGTGCCGTCCCGGCGGGGCGGCCTCCGGTGAGCACCCGGCGGTCAGTCCGGCGGCCGCCATGGCACCGGTGACGTCGAGGAACCTGCGGCGCGACGGGTGGGGGTCGGCTCGGTGCATGGTGTGCAGAGTGCCACACCCGTGTCGGGGATGCCGGACAACTTCCATTTCCCGGCGGGCGATTGGGCCTCGTGCCAGACTGGGATCATGCCTCGATTAGCTCTTCGCGTGCTGGCGGCGGTGGTGGGCACGCTGGCCCTGGTGTCCGGCTGCGGCGGTGGTGGTGATGACGGTGCGGACAAGGGCCGGCGACCGGACGGTGCGCGGGTGACGATCCGGGTGCCCGCCGACGCCCCGACCATCTCCGCCGCGGTGTCCCTGGCGCGGTCCGGTGACCTGGTGCTGGTCTCCGCGGGGGTGTACCACGAGTCGGTGCGGATCGACACGGCGCGCGTCACTCTGCGCGGGGTGTCCCGGGACAAGGTCGTCATCGACGGCCGGTTGCGGCAGCCGAACGGTGTCGTGGTCGCCGCGCCCGGGGTGGCCGTGCAGAACCTGACCGTGGAGAACAACACGCAGAACGGGGTCCTGGTCACCGGTTCGGCGAAGGCGGCCGCCGGACTGCCGGGACGAAGCGGTGGTTACGACACGGGCGAGGAGCCCGTCACCTTCCTGAAGTCGTTCCTCGTCTCGTACGTGACCGCGACCCGCAACGGCCTGTACGGCATCTACGCGTTCTCCGCGCAGAACGGCGTCATCGAGCACTCGTACGCGTCGGGCGGGGCCGACTCGGGGATCTACGTGGGGCAGTGCAAACCCTGCCGCATCGTGGTGCGGGACAACGTCGCCGAACTCAACGCGGTCGGTTACGAAGGCACCAACGCCGGCGGCGACATGTACGTGGTCGGCAACCGCCTGGTCGGCAACCGGGTCGGGCTCACCACCAACTCGGACCACCAGGAGAAACTGCTCCCGCAACAGGGCGCCGTCATCGCGGGCAATCTGATCGCGGCCAATCAGCAGAGGGCCACGCCGCAGCAGGCCGACGGCGGGTGGGGCATCGGCGTCGGCGTCGACGGCGGCAACGGCAACCAGTTCCTCCGCAACCGCATCACCGGCAACGTCCAGGCCGGGCTGGTGATCACGGCGACCGCCGACCTGCCTCCGGCCGGCAACCGGATCGTGGACAACACGTTCACCGGCAACGGTGTCGACGTCGGCTGGACGTTCCCCACCGCCGCGCGGGGACGGGGCAACTGCCTGCGGGGCAACGATCTGCGGAGCACCGTGCCCGCCCGGCTCGCGGCCACCGCGTCCTGCCCGGTCCCGGCCGGGTCGCTCTCCCCGGCCGGCAGGTGGACGAGGCCGGCTGCACCCGGTGGCATCCCGTTCACCGAGGTCGCGGCGCCCGGTCCGCAGCCGCAGTTCCCGCACGCCGCAACCGCGGGCGCCACCGCCGTCCCGGCCGTTCCGGCCCTGCCGAGGACGGCGGCCGTCCAGTTGCCGCCGGCTTCCCTGCTGGCCGCGAACGCGCGGGTGCGGACGTCCTGAACGTCGGCTACCGGGCCGGCGTGGCCGCGGGGACCGGCTTGACCGGGACGTACCGGTGGGTGTCGAAATCGATGACCACCGGCTGCGGCTGGGAACCCACGCTGACCCGGACCCGGTACATGGTGCCGTCCGAGCCGACCCAGTAACGCACGTTGCCCGCCGTGCCGGAGCGGTCGCGGGCGGCCGGCCCGGTCATGACGTCCACCCGGTGCCCGGCGATCTGGTCCCGGCCCCACCAGGCGGCGCCGTTCTGCGGCAGCAGTTCGGCGTTGTCGGGCCGGTCGCTGCCGAGGCTGAGCGCGATGGCCAGCGAACTGTCCAGCGCGCTGCCGGAGGACAGCAGCGGACGGCCGTACCACCCCGAGCGGGGCGGTGCCGCGGGTGCGTGCGCCGGTGCGTTCGCCATCGGGTGGACCGACACCGAGGTGGCCGTCCACTCGATCAGCCCGTCGCTGGAGGTGTCGCGCCCGGTGCCGCGCACGACGCCGTAACCGAGCTTGCCGCGGTAGTCGACGGACCCCGTGACGGTCAGGCCGCCCGCGGTGCCCGGCACGGTGATCGTCACCGCGCGGCCGTGCGCCTCGTAGTTGCGGAACCGGGTGATCGCCAGCCGGTTCGCCTCGTCGGACGTCAGCGCGCGTGGCCCGCCGCTGCCGGAGCCGTCGCTCAGGACCAGGAATCCGGCCACCGCTACCACCGCCGCGACCGCCAGGACGAGGACGGCTGCCGCCCGGCGCGACCGCGGCCATCGGCGCCGGGCGGCCGTACGGTCCGGTGGAGCTTGCCGGCTTCGCACGCTCCGCGTGCGGCTCGACGCTGACACTCTTCGCTTCATCCTCTCGGTCGCCACCCCGGCTTCGCCGCCGTGCGCCCCGGGCGTCACCCGGCGCTCCGGTGACAGGTCGTGCCACCTGGTGGACCGGTCACGTCACCCGGTTCCGGGACCGTCCCCGGTGACAGGTCAGGCCCGGCCGGCCCGCGGGGGCCGGCCGGGACGTGGGCTGCCCGTCCGCCCCCTCCGGGACGTGGGCGGGCAGCCCACCTTCTCGACTCGCTCTCCTCGGCTCACTGTTCCAGCGAGCCGCTGCTCAACCCACCGTTGCCGGAGGGCTGTCGCTCAGCTCACCGGTGCTCAGCTCGCTCGGTTCCTCTGGAGGCGGCGCCGGCTCATGAACGCGATGGCCAGCCCCGCACCCGCCAGCAGTCCGGCGGCGGCGAGCATCTGCGGCAGCGCGGACATGCCGGTGTGCGCCATCGAGCCGCCCGGACCTCCGCCCGGCGGAGCCGGGTTGGCGGGCGGCGCGGGTGCCGGCGGCACCGAGGCCGACGGCGAGGCCGGACCCGGCGACGGGGTGGGGGTCGGCGTCGGAGTCGGAGTCGGGGACGGACTCGGGGTCGCCTTCGGGATGTACACCCCGGCGTCGATCGTGTGATCGACCCCGCCGGCCTTGCGCGGCGCCGTGACAGGTGCCTGCCCACTGCACAACGGCCCGCTGGACGGCGGAGTCACATTGGAGTCGTGCGCACGGTCGGCACCGGCCCGCGGGAGCGTGAACCGCAGCGCGGACGCCGGGGGCCGGCCGGGCACCTCGCTGGTGTCCGCGGTGCACACATCGAACTGGACCGTGTACTTCGCTCCCGGTGTGAGCTGGTACTCGGCGCCGACGCCACCGAAGTAGTACTCGCCGGCGGCATCGGTCTTCGTCGTGGCGACCTGCTTGCCGTCCGCGTCCAGCAGGTTGATCGTCGCACCCGGCAGCAGCACGTGCCCCGGGTCCTGGATCCCGTTGTGGTCGCCGTCGAACCACACGACGTTGCCGATCTGGACCGGCGCGTTCGCCGCCGCGTACGCGATGTCACCGAGGCCGCCGGCCTTGCCGAACCCGCCGCCCTGTTCCTGGCTGACGAACTGGAACCCGTTGGCGGCCGGGGCGTTGCCCGGGCCCTCACCGGTCGTGACGTCGTGGTACCCGGTCCCGGACGTGGCGACGGCGTCGACCGGATCGAACTCCGTGCTGACGACCCACTGCTGCTGCGGGATGTAGGCCACCGAGCCCAGCGCGGTCTCCTGGTGCGCGCCGCGGTAGAAGTCGCCGGGGAAGTACTCGACGACGCCGGCGGCCTGGCCACCGCTGTTGGCGGGCGTGGCGTGGTTGGGGCAGGATCCGGTGCCTTCCCACTCGTACGCGCCGGTGGAACTGGCGCAGACCATGGTGATGTCACCACCGGACATGCCGTTCTCCACCGCGTCGTTCCCCGGGCGCGGGTCCAGCCCTCCCCAGCTGAGCACGTCCATGAACCGGTCACGGAAACCCAGGACCATCGAGCCGTCGCGGGTGAAGGCGAGGGAGGCCAGCTCCGGCTGCGGGTCGATGAAGACGTTGCCCGCCTTCCGGTCGTCCCACGTGTCCAGGCCGGTGTTCCACGGGTTCCAGTGGGTGGCCTTGTCGCCGGTGCCGAAGACGCTGCCGCGTTCCTGCGTGAGCGGGTGGCTCAGCACCGTCGTGAACCGCTTGCCGTCGTAGGTGGAGACGTAGGCCTTCAGGTCCGAGCGCTGCTGCGTGCTCTCGGCGCTGCACACGCCGCCGACGTACAGCGTGTTGTCGTGGACCTGGAGACCGAACGGCCGCCAGTCCTCGGGGCTCGCGCACCCGGGGTCCGGGATCCGGACCGTCGCCTCGGGCGCCCCGGCGGTGTCCCCGGTCGCGTCGAAGCTCACCAGGCTGCGGGTCCGCAGGTTCACCGCGTACAGCGTGGAGCCGTCCTCGGACAGGGCCAGGCCGCCGATGCTCTCCTTGCCCGGCGCGTCGGTGAATCCCGGGTCCTTGATCATGTTCGCGGTGTCGTGCGCCGTCACCGCGGCGTCCGGCACCTGCGCGAACGGCTTCGGCGTACCCGAGCCGTCGACCGGCACCGTGTAGATCGCGCCACCGCCCTGCGGTCCGTACGGGGCGTACCGGCGGGCGAACGCGCCCTGGAACAGCCGGGCCCGGTGCTGGTCGTACGCCAAGGCGAACGTCGTGCCCACCTGTGCCTGCGTGGCCAGCGTGGCCGGGCAGGCCACGTCGGTGGGACACGTGCCCCGGACCTTCGTGCCGAACGCCACCAACGCCCGGCTGTCGGTTCCGTTGGCACCGTTCTGGACGGGGACGAAGTACCGGGAGTCCGGCAGCGCGTAGTCTGCCGGATCCCATACGCCCGTCACCACCGAGGCGTTCTTCCCGTCCGACACGTCCACGAACGAGGTGAAGCTGTCGAAGTGGTTCTCCGCCGTCGACGCGGGCGCCGCCCGCAGATGGCCGCTGTACGGGGCCGGGACGCTGACGTCGACGCGGTACCGTCCGCCGCTCAGTACGGTCGAGGCCGAGACGACGACCTTTCCGGTGGCATCCGTGACGCCGGTGACCTCGTGCCCGGCGGGGTCGGAGATCTGCACCTTCATGCCCCGCTGGGGCACGTCCATCGTCGCGTTGAGCACGCCGGTGCCGAAGAAGTCGCGGAGCACCTCGACCGTCAGCGTGCCGTCGGCGGCCGAAGCCGCGGCCGGTCCGGCCGTCGCCCCCACTGCGCCGCCCACCAATAAGAGAACGGACAAGCCCGTTCGCGCCAGCGGATCCACCAGTCTCCAGGCCGGCCGTCGCGAGTCTCTGCCGACTCGTTTCATGGCATCACACTCCACACTTCTCTTGTCCTGAGAACGAAGCATCCGCTTCTCGCCGCACGCCGAGCACCCGGCCCGGGCTCGGACGCCGGGCCGGGGAACACCGGGTAAAAGAAAAAGGGCCCACTTCTGTGGAGTGGACCGCTTTGTGGTGATCGTTCGGAATATTGCGGGCACGTCGTAAGAGGCGCGGGCAGGGAAAAGCGAACGCGCGTTCTGCACGTCGGTCGGGACGGCCTTGAATCGCCGTTCTCCGCAGCTCAGTCACGACGCCCTCACCCCCCACCTGCCTCACCGACCACCCCCGCGAGCGGCGCGCGATATTCTATGCACCGCGCTCACACCACCACCAGCGGAATCCCTGGAATCCCCGGGGAACCGCGAGAGTCGCCGAGCGCCGGGAATGACACCCGGAAGAATGTGCGACAGCGACAGAATGGCCGGATTCGATCCCACCGATTGAGCCACGCCCGGATGACACGCCGCCGGAATACCCGCCACGCAGGGACGTTGCCCGGAAGGCGGATCCGGTCATCCAAAACGGCCCTGCACGGCGGTCGTCCCCCGCGGGCCGGATGGCCGGTCATGGCGGGTCGGTGCCGGGGGCCGGCAGGGGGAGCGCGCGTCTGTTCCGCGGCGCACGCTCCCGGTGACGCGCCCCTCGGCCGAGCCCGGAGCCCGGCCGCGTGGCGGGATCGTCAGGGCCGGCGGCCGGTGTTCCGGGAAAACGGCCGGGGTCGCGCCGAAAGGCCGTCAGTGCGCCGGCCCGTCAGGGGTGTCAGGGCATCGCGCAGGGCGCGTACCGGGTCGGCGAGGTCCCGTGCGCCTGCCGTCACGGCCGCGGGCACGACGGCGCTCGGGCCGGAACTCGTGGCGAGGGCGCGCGAGTGCGTAGGATCGCCCGGTGACGCAGAGCGCGACCCTGGCCGGGGTCTTCGACGATCTCGCCCCCCGTTACGACCACGAGCACCACGAGGAGGTGGCGCGGGCCCTGCTGGCCCTGGCCGCCCCCGGACCGGTGGACGCCGTCGCCGACGTGGCCTGCGGCGCGGGCGCCGTGGCCCTGCAACTCGCCCGCGGCCGCTCCGCCGCGGCGCCGCCCGTCCTCGCCGTGGACGTGTCGCCGCGCATGATCGAGGCCGGGCGGGCACGTGCCGCCGCGGAGGGACTGCCCGCCACGGCGGTGGACTGGCGTCTGGCGGACGCCGTGCCGCTGCCGGTCGCCGACGGCTGCCTCGACGTCGTGCTGTGCGCCTCCTCGCTGCACTTCCTGGGCGGGCGGGCGGTGGCCGACTGGCGGCGCGCGCTGCGGCCGGGCGGCCGGGTGGGGTTCACGCTGCCGCTGGCCACGCACTTCCGGCCCTCCGAACGCTTCCGCGCGCTGCTGGCGGCGGACGTCCCGCTGCCCGGCGGCGCCGGGGAAGCCTGTGCGTGGGCCGCGGCGAGCGGATTCACCGACGCCGCCGCGCGCGTCCACGTCCTCGGCGACCGCCGGGTGGTGGTCGTCTCGGCCGTCACGCCCGGCGGCCGCTGAAGCGGCGGGCCCGTCCCGGACGCGGGAGGCCGGGCCCCGGCCCCCGGCGCGGCCCGGCCCCGGCCGGCGGCTCCAGGTAGCCGGCCCGGTCCGCGTCCCAGGACCGGCGCAGCGGGTCGCGCACCGCGCGGACGCACCGGCCGAGCGGCGTCAGTACGCCGAAGTACAGGGCAGCCAGGCCCAGTTGCCCCAGGCGCTCAGTCCATCGGGATCGCGGCACGCCAGTCCCCCTCCTCCCGCCAGGGCGGCTGGTCCCGCTTGTCCAGCAGGAAGTCGCCCAGCACCAGCAGGTCGATCCGGGTGCGCATGAAGCAGGCGTACGCCTCGGCGGGGTCGCGGACGATCGGTTCGCCGCGCACGTTGAAGGAGGTGTTCACCAGCACCGGGCAGCCCGTGCGGTCGCGGAAGGCGGTCAGCAGCGCGTGGAAGCGGGGGTTGCGCCCGGCGGTGACGGTCTGCACCCGGGCCGATCCGTCCACGTGCGTCACGGCCGGGATCGTCGAGCGCGGCACCCGCAGCAGGTCCAGGCCGGTCAGCCGCTCCTGCCCCGGGTCGCGCTCCCGGAGCCGGGCCGCCGCGACCCGCGCGGTCACCAGCATGTACGGGCTCTCGCCGGTGAGGTCGAACCAGTCCTTGGCGTCCTCGGCGAGCACCGCGGGGGCGAACGGCCGGAAGGACTCGCGGAACTTGGTCTTCAGGTTGAGCGTGGACTGCGTACGGGGGTCGCGCGGATCGGCCAGGATCGAGCGGTTGCCGAGGGCTCGCGGGCCGAACTCCATGCGGCCCTGGAACCAGCCGACCACCTTGCCCGCCGCGAGTTCGGCGGCCACCCGTGCGACCAGTTCCCCCTCCGCAAGGCGTACGGCGGGACGGTGCTCCCGGTCCAGGAAGCGGGCGATCTCCGCGGCGTCGTACCCGGGCCCGAGCAGGGCGCCCGCCATCGCGTCGGTGCCGGCGCGGACATGGGCGCGGGGCGCGCCCCGGCGGTGCGACTCGGCCAGGGCCGCGCCCAGTGCGCCGCCGGCGTCCCCGGCGGCCGGCTGCACCCACAGTTCGTCGCAGACGCCCTCGTCCAGGAGCCGTCCGTTGGCCACGCAGTTCAGCGCGACCCCGCCGGCCAGGCACAGCCGCCGCTCCCCCGTGCGGTCCAGCGCCGTGCGGGCCAGCCGCAGCACCACCTCCTCGGTCACCGCCTGGACGGAGGCGGCGAGGTCGAACTCGCGCTCGGTGAGCGGTCCTTCGGGGATGCGCCGGGGGCCGCCGAACAGTTCCTCGAAGGCGCGGCCGGTCATGGTCCTGCCGTACTGGAAGGTGAAGTGGCGCAGGTCCAGGCGGAAGGATCCGTCCGGCTTGACGTCGATCAGCCGTTCCCGGATGAGGGGCGCCCAGCGCGGCGTGCCGTAGGGGGCGAGACCCATCAGTTTGTACTCGCCCGAGTCGACCTTGAAGCCGCAGAAGTGGGTGAACGCGGAGTAGAGCATGCCCAGGGAGTGCGGGAAGCGCAGTTCGGCGAGCGGCACCAGTCCGGTGTCCCGGCCGTGCCACAGCGTCGTCGTCGCCCACTCGCCGACGCCGTCGACGCACAGCACCGCCGCCGACGGGTACGGGCTGGGCAGGAACGCGGAGGCGGCGTGCGAGGCGTGGTGCCGGTGGGCCACCACGGGCGGCAGGGGCCGTCCGCCGGACAGCGGGCGCAGCCGCGCGCGCACGTCGTCCAGGGCGTGCCGCTTCCAGCCCGCCCACTGCGGGAAGGCCCGGCGGAAGACCGGGAAGCCGTGCGGTGCCGTCGCCAGCCAGGTGGCCATCACACGGCGGAACTTCAGTGCCGGGTCCTCGTAGAACGCCACGGCCGCCAGTTCGTCCAGGCGCAGCCCCGCCTCGCGCAGGCAGTAGGCGACGGCGTCGGCCGGGAAGCCCGGGTCGTGGCGGCGCCTGCTGAACCGCTCCTGCTGGGCGGCGGCGACCGGAACGCCGTCGTGGACGAGGGCGGCGGCGCTGTCGTGGTAGTAGGCGGAGATGCCCAGGACGGGCCCGTCCCGGCCGGGGCCGCCGGGCCGCCCGCCTCCGGCTCGCCCGTCTCCGGTCCGCCCACCGCCGGGCCGCCCGCCGTCCGCCCGCCCTGTGCCGGTCCGTGTCCGCATGTCAGAACAACGGGTAGACGGACGCGTCGTCCTCGGGCTGCGGGCGCAGCCGGGACCGCGTCGGCGGGGACGGGGGCGGCCCGGCCGCGGGGTCCGCCGCGGGTGCGGCCGCAGACTCTTCGGGGGCCGGGGGGCCGCCGGTGTCCTGGGCGTCGGCGGGCCGCCCGGTACGGCTGCGGGCGCGCAGCCACGTCGCGAGGCGGCGGGCCGCCGGGGCCGCGGCGGCTCCGTGCTCCTCTGCGCCGTCGGGCCGGGGGCTCCTCATGCGAGGTCCAGTCGGCCGGCCAGCTGCCGGGCCACCAGGTCGTAGCCCAGGTCCGTGCAGTGCACCCGGTCGATGAACAGCCAGTCCTGCGGTGCGGCGGCCTCGCCCAGCGCCACGTTCATGTCCAGGAACGGCACGTCCAGGGCGGCGCAGCCGGCGGCGAGCCGGTCCGCGTAGGAGCGGCCGACCGCCATGGTGGAGATGTCGTTGTGGAACCGGCGGAAGTTGGACACCTCGTCCAGTTCCTCGAAGAGGAATTTCTCGCGCGGCAGCGGTTCCTCGCGCACCCACGGCGCGAGCGGCTGCAGGACGAACGTCAGCCGTGCCCCGAGCCCGTCGGCGAGCAGTTTCCAGGCACTGAGGTGACGCAGCGTCAGTTCCGTGGCGTGCGCGACGCGCCGCTCCGGCGGGGGGACGACCTCCGGGGCGGGGCCGCAGTCGAAGAAGGCGCCGTGGCGGCCCTGTTTCTCCTCGGGGAGCCTGCTGAGCACCAGGTTGTTCACCCCGGACATCAGCACGATGTCCGCGACGGGCGGCAGTTCGTGCTGGAAGAGGGTGAACAGCAGGAGTTCCTGGGCCGAGTTGTGGCTCTGGCCGGCGAAGTTGAGCCACGGCAGGCGGGGCGCGTACGCGTTCCACAGGCGCGCCGGGACGGTGGCGGCGTCCCCGGTGGCGCCCACCCCGAACACCGCGGAACTGCCCGCCAGCACCCGCACGGGGCCCTCGGGCCGGTCGTCGCCGACCGTGGCCCGCTGCCCGCCGGGGCCTGGCGTGACCCGGAAGCCGTGCCGGTCGGTGGTGTAGACGGGGGTCTTCTCGCCGCCGTACTGGAAGTACCCCAGATAGGGCTGGTCCTCCAGGACGAAGGTGTAGTGCTCCATGTGCGGGGTGTACTGGGCGCGGGGTGACGTCATCGCTGCGGTGCTCCCGTCGGTGGGCGCGGTGGAGGACGGACTGCGGGAACCGGTCAGGGGGCCGGGGGCGGCGGCGCGGGCAGGGAGCCGGGCCGGTCCTCGCGGATCAGGTCGGCGTTGACGGCCATGCCCGCCAGCCCGCCACTGGCCGCGGCCATCGCCGCCTGGTGCATGGTGCGTCCCAGGTCGCCCGCCACGTACAGGCGCGGGACGCTGGTGCGGCCCCGGTCGTCGGTCTGCAGCGACTCCAGGTCCGGGGCGTCGATCCAGGGGCGCAGGGGCTCCACCCGGGGCTCGATGTCGAGGTGGAGGAAGAGGGCGCCGTAGCTCGCGCTGCCGCCGTCCTCGAACAGGACGCGTACGCCCTCGGGGTGCGGTTCGAGTCCCGTCACCTTCTCCGTGCGGACCGGGACGCCGGCGGCGGTGAGCCGGTCCCGTTCGTCGCCGGGCAGTTCGCGCCGGCCGGAGAGGTAGGTGATGTCGTCGGACCACACCGTGAGGGTCGAGGCCAGGCACTCGCTGGGCACCGCGCCGCCGTACACGGCGAGGGTGCGATCGCGGACCTCCCAGGCGTGGCAGTACGGGCACTCGAACACGGACGTGCCCCACAGTTCCGCGATGCCCGGGACGGGGGGCAGCACGGAGCGCACGCCCGCCGCGTACAGCAGGGTGCGGGCGCGGAAGGTGCCGGACTCCTTCGTGGTGACCACCACGTGGTCGCCCTCACCGGAGGCGGACACCACCTCGTCGTCACGGAACGACACGTCGTACTCGGCGAGTTGCGCGCGGGAGCGGGCGCGGAAGTCGGCGATGCTCGCGCCGTCGTTGGTCAGCACGTTGTGCATGACGCCCGCCGCCATGTTGCGCGCGTCGCCGGAGTCGATGAGCAGGACGCGGCGGCGTGAACGGCCCAGGTACAGGGCTCCGTTCAGGCCGGCCGGGCCGCCTCCGACGATCACCGTGTCGTAGAGCTGCGTGTCCAATGGTCACCCCTTGTCGGGAAGGTCGGTGTGCGGTTCGGAAGGTGGACGCGGGGGCGCGTCCCCGGGGCCGGACGGGGTCTCGCGCAGGGGGGCGAGCAGCAGCAGGGCGCCCGCGGCCAGGACGGCGCCGCAGACGGCGAACACCGCCGGGACGGACAGGATCTCGGCGAGCAGTCCGCCGAGGAGGGCGCCGATCGGCATCGTCCCCCAGGCGCACAGCCGGGACACGCTCATCACACGGCCCTGGAGGTGCTCCGGGGTCAGCCGCTGGCGCAGGGACATCACGGGGATGTTCCAGCCCATCATGAAGACGCCGTTCGCGGCCAGTGCCACGGCGGCGAGCGCGGGGTTCGGAGCCGCTCCCAGCAGGACGTACGCGGCCCCGGACGCCACCAGGGACCAGCGGGCGAGCCGGACGGTGGGCAGCCGGTCGGCGGCCCGGGGCGCCAGCCAGCTGCCCCCGACGGCGCCCAGCGACCCGGCGGTCAGCAGCAGCCCGTAGCCGGTGCCGCTCAGTCCCAGGGTGCGGTCGCTGAGCAGGACGAGCATCGAGAAGGTGGCGGAGAAGACCAGGCCGTACAGGGCGCTCGCGGCCAGCGTGAGCCGCAGGGTGCGGTGGCTCAGCACGAAGACGACGCCCTCGCGGATGTCCGCGAGCACACCGCGGCGCGCGCCGGGGTCCGCCGCGCGGGCGGCCGGACCCTCGGTGACCGGTCCGTCGCCGGCGGGCCGGTCGGTGACCGGTTGTTCGCCGACCGACCCCTCGGTGACCGGTCCCTCGCCGGCCGGCCTCTCGGCGGGCCGCTCCTCGGCGGTCGGCCTCTGGGTGGCTCTCCCGCCGGCGGCCGGTCCTCCCGCGGCCGGTCCTTCGGAGGCCGGTCCTCCCGCGGCCGGTCCTTCGGGTCCTCCCACGGCCGGCTCTTCGGGGGCCGGCCCCGTGGAAGGCGCCTGCGTCGAAGGCGGCCCTGCGCAGGGCGTCGCCGACCCGGGCGCCCGGTCCGGTGCCGGTCCGCGGTCCGGCCGGGCGAGCGGGGCGAGGCCCAGCAGGAGCAGCGCGGCGAGCGCGTACAGTGCCCCGCCGGCGGCCAGCGCCGCCGCGGCCGTCAGTCCGGCGAGGAGCCCCGCCACGGGCGGTCCGGCCGTCTCGTTGAGCACGATCTGGGCCGCCGACAGACGCCCGTTGGCCCGTTCCAGGTGCCGTTCCTCGACCAGGCGCGGCAGCATCGCGGGGGCGGCGGTGTCGGCCAGCGTCTCGGCGATGCCCAGGACGAACGCCAGCGCGTACAGCAGGCCCAGCGGCCGGTCCCGGGCGAGCAGGAGGGCCGCCGCGGCCAGCGCCGCCGCCCGGACCACGTTGCTGGCGAGCACGATACGCCGCCGGTCCGTCCGGTCCACCAGGACGCCCGCCGGCAGGGCGAAGAGCAGCCAGGGCAGCATGTTCACGGCGGTCAGGCCGGCGACCGCCGCCGGGTCGGGGTGGTGCGCGACCACCAGCAGGGGCAGCAGCGTCCGGGTGATGCCGTCGCCCGCGTTGGAGGCCGCTGCCGAGGCCCACAGCCGGCGGAACGGACGGCCCAGGTCCGTCCGTCCCGCCGTGCGGGTCCCCGGCGACGTGGTGCTAGCCAACTACGCTCCCTCCGTGCCACGCGCGCAGCCCCAGCAGCCGCTCCCCCAGTTCCGTCAGCCGCGCCGGGCCGTACAGCTCCGCCTCCTCCTTGCGCACGCCGCCCTGCGGGGGGTGCGGCGGGACGCGGTCGCGCCAGAACCGCACCCGGGCCTCGCACAGCTCGGCGTTCTCCTCCCAGGCGGGCGCCATGGTGAGGTACTGCGCCATGCGCACCCGCCGCTCGGAGACGTTCGGGTGCACGCCGTGCGGGAGCAGGCTGTTGAAGATGATCAGATCGCCGGGCGCGACCTCGGGCGTGGTGATCGAGTAGCCGGTGATGTCCGGGGTGAACGGGTCCCGGTCGGCGGGCTGCCGGCTCACCCACTTCTCCCACTCGGCGAAGATCTCCGGCACGCACTGGAAGCCGCCGATCTCCTCGTCGCCCGCCGTGAGCGAGAGGACCGCCTGACAGCTCACCGGCAGCGGGTCGGCGGAGGTGTCCACGTCCCAGTGGACGAAGCCGCCGAAGGCCCGCTCACCCCGGTTGGGCGGGTTGACGTTGGCGAAGTCGATGGTCACCCACAGCTCGTCCTGGTCCCAGATGTCGGTGAACGCCTCGTACACCCGCGGTGTCTGGCGCGCGTCCCACTGCGCCTGGTGGTTGTACATCTCGACCAGTCCGCTGTGGCCGGGCAGCCGGTCGTTGCCGGTGTGCGGGGAGGTCCAGGTCGAGGGGTCGTCCGGGCTCATGTCGAGGAAGGAGCGCAGCCCGTCGGTGAGCGCGGCGACCGTCTCGGGCGTCACCGCCTGACGGACGATCACATAGCCTTGCTCGGTCCACTGGGCCCAGTCGGCGGGGGACAGGACACGCAGCGGCTGTGTCTTGCGGATGTCGCGCAGTTGGGTGGCGGGCACGTGCACTCTCCAGGGGAAGGACGCCTGTACAGGATCGGGTGGGCGGGCCGGAACGGGCACCGCCGTTTTCGGCCGATCGCCGCCCGCCGGCGGGGGCGGGCGGCGGGGCGGGGATCACTCGACGATCAGCCGGCGACCGGGCAGCACCACGGCGTCCAGCTCCGTCTCCGCGAGCAGCTCCAGGGCCTGGTCGAGGTGGTTGAGGATGGGCCTGCCGCCCGCGTTGGCACTGGTGTTGATGAGGACGGGCAGCCCGGTCAGGTCACCGACCGCGTGGCACAGCCGGTGCAGCAGGGGGTGGGTGTCGCGCCGTACGGTCTGCAGCCGGGCCGTGCCGTCGATGTGCCGTGCCTCGGCGAGCCGGTGGGCCTCCTGCGGCCGTACCCGTACCGCGAACAGCATGCTCTCGGTGTGGTCCAGGGGGCCGGTGAAGTAGCGGTCCGCGACCTCCTGGGGGCAGATCGGGGCGACCGGCCGGAACCATTCGCGTCCCTTGATGGTCTGGGACACGTGCCGGCGGGCGCCGTTCCAGTGTGCCGACACCAGCAGCGAGCGGTGCCCGAGCGCCCTGGGCCCCGTCTCCATGCCGCCGTCCAGCCAGGCCACGCAGCGCCGCCCGGCCAGCAGGTCCGCGACCGTCCGCACCAGTTCGTCGTCGTCGGCGGCTTCGCGCGCGGTCCGTCCGAGAGCGCTCAGCCGCGTGGCGAGCCCGCCTCCCGGCTGTCGCGCCGCTCCGGCCGGCGGATCGTCGACTCCCTCCAACCGCGGTCCCGCGTAGGCCAGTCGCGCCCAGCCGGAGCGGCCTGCCGGAGCCGGGCGGTCGGCGGGTTCCGCGGCGGCCAGGGCGGCACCGAGCGCGATGCCCGAGTCGTCGCAGCAGGTCGGGACGGACACGCGGGTGAACTGCCCGGACTCGGCGAGGCAACTGTTCGCGGTGATGTTGAGCGCGCAGCCGCCCGCGTAGCAGAGCGTGGAGTAGCTGGGGAAGCGGCGGCTGATTCCGGTCGCCAGCCGGGTGAGGTCCCGCTCCACGGCGGACTGCAGGGTGGCGGCGAGATCCCGGCAGACCCGCTCGTCGGGTGAGGTCCCCACCGGGGTCGTCCGGCCGTCCGGGGTGCGGATCTCGTCGGGGAACACGGACCCGAAGGAGTGCACCACGTCGTCGTCCGAGGAGTCGGCCAGGCCCACGTCCAGGTAGCCGCCGCTGACCGGGTCGTACTCCCACCAGGTGCCGGCGTAGCGCAGCGCCGAGCCGGTCAGCCGGTCCTCGTCCAGTTGTTCGTACAGGTCGGGCGAGGCGCGCCGGGTGGACTGCGGGACCAGCATGGCGCGCAGCACCGGCAGCAGGGAGGGGTCGCTGTCGCCGGTGGCCGCCAGGCCGAGCAGTTTGCCGGTGTCGAACTGGCTGCCGTGCACCCGCCGGGCCAGCGCCTCGTAGACCAGGCCGAAGCGCGGGCCGCCGCGGTTGGTGAACGACATCACCGGGGTGAGCTGGTCGCCGTCGCCGAGGCAGACCATGCCGCACTCGGCGTAGTTGCCAGTCCCGTCGAGCGCCAGTACGAGGGCCTTGCGGGCCCCGGAGGTGTAGTAGGCGAGGGCGGCGTGCGCGTAGTGGTGGCGGACGGCGACGAGCGTGATGTCGCCGAGCCCTTCGGCGAGCGGCCAGTCGACGGGCTTGAGCACCCGGGTCACCGCGTCGGCGAGACCGGCGCCGCCCGTGGCCGTCCAGCGTGCGTCCTCGTTGACCAGCTCGACCAGCGCCGGCGGCAGGACCCGGCACACGGGGGTGTACCAGTCGGCCACCGCTACCCGGGTCACCGGGCTCGCCGCCCGCTCCCGCAGTTCCGCCAGCCAGCCGCCCGCCGCCTGCCGGAACCCCTCGTTGCCGCCGCACACGTGGCGCAGCCGCAGACGGCGTTCCGCCTCGATGATCCGGTAGCCGTCCGCGTCGGTCAGGGCGGCGCCCGCGTCGTGGCCGAAGTGCATCCCGATCGTTGCCATGGAACCAGTCACCCTTCCTCAGCCGGCCGCGGGCTCACCCGTGGAGCGGCGGCCCGCGGTGCGCGGGACGCCGGGGACGTGCGTGGGGGCGCGCTCACGACAGCGCGGCGAGGCTCTGCGCGTGGTGCCGCTCCAGGAGGCCCTGCACCACCTCGCGCATGTAGGCGCAGTAGCCGGGCGACATCACCTGGATCGAGCCGTTCTCCTCCTCCAGCGCGCCCGCCGAACCGCCCGAGCACGTGCCCTGCAGTTCGCAGCCCTGGCAGCCCGGCCCGTTGGTGTAGGCGCGCATCCCGTAGTCCTGGTAGGCCGGGGAGGCGAAGATGCCCCGCCAGTCGTCGATGGTGCCCAGCACCCGGGCGGTGGCCTTGCAGGCGAAGACGCTGCCGTTGGGTTCGATGGAGAGCTGCCGGCCGACCGCCGGACACGTCTTGTAGTCGGCTTGCTCGGCCCACTTCGCCTCGTCGATGATCATCTGGAAGGTCTGGTACCAGTAGCCGCTGAGCTGGACGCCGCGCTCGCGTCCGTAGTCGACCGCGGCCAGCAGCCGCTGCGCCACGTCGTGCGGGCTGTGCTGCTGGAAGAACTCCTTGGCCTGGAAGGAGACGATGACGTCCAGGGTGTCCAGCCCCGCCTCGGCGACGAAGTCGATCAGCGGTGTGCCCCACTTGTCCCAGGTGTACTGGGACAGGACCGTGGTGATGCTGACCGGGACGCCCGCGGCCTTCATGTCGAGGATCGCCTTGCGGACCACCGGCCAGGGGGTGCGCTGCTGCTGCCCGCCGCGGAACTCGCCGGTCTCCGGCACCAGGTAGTCGATGGAGACCGTGGTGTCGACCCGGTGCTCGGCCAGGGCCGCCAGCAGTTCGTCGTCGATGCGGGAGCCGTTGCTCGTCAGGTCGTAGGACAGGGTGACCCCGTCGTGGCTGTCGCCGAAGGTGCGCAGCACGTGCAGGATCGTCCCCCGGGCCAGGGTGGGCTCGCCGCCGAAGAAGGAGACGGTGAGGTGGCCGCCGCCGTTGGCCTTGCGCAGGGCGATGGCTTCCTTGATCGTCTTCTCGGCCACCTCGCGGGACATGTGCATCGAGGGGTTGCGGGCGCTGTCCGAGCCGTGGTTCCAGTCGCCGCTCGCCAGGGTGGGCCCGGAGTCCTGGCGTGCCGGGCCGGTCCCGTCCTCGCGGGAGCGGCGCAGCTCCACGAGGACGGGTCCGGGCTTGACGGACTCGCCGGAGGTGTTGCGCTCCTGCACACCGCCGTCGAAGTTGTACGCGAAGCAGCCCTGGCAGGAGAAGTTGCAGGCGTTGGTGAGCACGAGCTGGATGGAGGAGTGGAACACCCCGGTGCCCAGCGCCTCCTGACGGCTCTCGAGCAGGCGGTCGATCTCGCGGGCCTCGTCGTGGCCGGCCTCGACCAGGAACCGCGCCTCCACGAGGTCGCGCAGCGAGTCGTCGTCGAGCCGCTCCCTCAGCCGGTCCACGCTGAGGCCCTGGGAGGCGTCCTTCAGGAGGTCGACGACGTCCTTGTCGACGAGCCGCGCATTTCCGTACAGCGAATGAAAGGCCATCGTCCGCTCGTCGCCCTCAAAGGAATTGAGGCGTCCCCCGAAAGACGTGAAATCCCGGTCACCCGCGGCACGCAGGGTGCGGACATAACGCGAGGACTGGTACACCGAATTCTGCATGCTGAAGACTTCTCCCTGCGTCTCACGGCTTTCGGCACGGTGCGGGGCGCGGCCCTCTTCCGCGGCCCGGCCCGCGATTCGGCGGGACGGGCGCGGGGGCGGCGGGCGCGCGGTACGGCGTCGGCGGAAGGGCTCTGCGGGCGCGCGGTCCCTGGGACGCGGACCGACCCCGCGCAGGGGTTCGGTCCGCGCTACGGCCCGGGGGCCCGGCCTGCCGGACGGAACCCCGGTCAGCCTCGGCGCTCAGGCGGAGGCGGACTCTTTCCGCTGCTCGGCGGGGGCGGTGTCGGCCTCCACCTGCTTGCGGACGGGCGTGATGGTCGGCGCGTTGCCCTTGTCCGGCGAGACGAACGCGCAGGGCCGCGACGATGCGGTGACCGCAGGTCGGGCGACCTTCCTGACTTCGGCCATGTGGCCTCCTCGATAGGTGCGGGACACAACGCGTTCCACTGAAGCAGAGGAGAACAGAGTCGATAAGACTTCATCCAGACACACTCGAATACACGGGCAACCGCAGGTTTTACGGCACGGAATCGATCTTCCGTCGGCCACGGGCGGCCGGCCGGTCCGGCGTTCTACCCGGTCTCTATTCTTGATCGTATTTCCGGCGAGCCGTCCGGGTCGGCCTCCCGGTCTGCTCCCGGACGAATCTCCGCCGAGACGAATTCCGGCCAGAAGGGGAACCGGAGGCGGCCGGCCCGCCCCGGACGACCCCGGAGGGAGCCGGGCCGGGGGGTGCCAGGCCGGGGGGTGCCAGGCCGGGGGGCGCCGGGCCGCCCCGCCGGGAGGGCCCTTCCGGCGGGGCGGGCCTGCCGGTGCCGTGCACCGTTGACAAACCGGAACCGTGCTCCACATACTAATCGGAGCCGCGTTCCGCTTTAGTCCGGAGCCTGAGCCGCGCACGGAAGGGGGTTCCGATCTGCGGGCGATGCCCGGTGCGCGCGATCGCAGGGCGCCGGAAGGTCCTCGGGACGCAGCTGCCAGGGCCTTCCGGGAACGCGGCGCGAGCGCGTGCCGGGCGCCGCCGCCGGGACCCGCTTCTGCCCGCAGCCCTCACGGCCGCGCGCTCGTCCGTCCTGTCCGTCTCCGGACGGCGGAGCCTTCCTGACCTCCTGGAAAGGACCTTCCCATGACCGAACTCGCCTCACCCGCTGGTGCGTCGCCCGCCCCGGTGCTGTCCTACAGTCCCCTGGTGCTTCCCGTGGCCGGGCGCCCCGTGGACCTCCAGATCCGTGTCACCGCGCCCGCCACCGGGACGGCCCTGCCCCTGATCCTGCTCTCCCACGGCCACGGCGGCTCGAACAACCTCTCCTCGCTCAACGGCTACGCGCCGATCGCGCAGCTGTGGGCGCAGGCCGGATTCGTCGTCGTCCAGCCCACCCACCTCTCCTCCCGGACGCTGGCACACCGCCTCGCCGACGCCCCCGGCGCGCCCCTGTTCTGGCGCTCGCGCGCCGAGGACATGACGCACGTCCTCGACCGGCTCGACGTCATCGAGAAGAGCGTGCCCGACCTCGCCGGACGCATCGACCACGACAAGGTCGCCGTCGCCGGGCACTCGCTCGGCGGCTTCACCGCCAGCCTCCTGCTGGGCGCCCAGGTCACCGACCCCGGCACCGGAGAGCGGGTGAGTGTTCTGGAGCCCCGGATCAAGGCAGGTGTGGTGCTCGCCGCACCGGGCCGCGGGGACGTCATCCACGCGGCCGTGGCCGAACGGACACCCGTCTTCCGGTCCATCGACTTCTCCACCATGACCACCCCCGCGCTGATCGTCGCCGGGGACAGGGACGACTCCCGGCACTTCACGGACGCCGGCCCCGGCTGGCACACCGACCCCTACACCCTCGCGCCCGGTCCCAAGACTCTGCTCACCCTCTTCGGCGCGGAGCACGGCCTGGGCGGCATCGCGGGATACGACGCGGCCGAGACCACCGACGAGAACCCCGAACGCGTCTCCCGCCTCGGGCGCCTCACGGCGGCCTACCTCGCCACCCGCTTCCGGCTCGACGACCACGCCTGGCAGCGGGCCTGTCAGGATCTACTGGCCGGTTCCGAGCCGGTGGGCCGCGTCGAGTCGAAGTAGACCCCCCGCGGGGGCGCCTGGGAGCGGGAGCGTCCCGCCCGCTGCTCCCGCCCGCCCCCTCCACCGCACACGTCACGCGAACCGGGCGGTTCGACCTCACCGACTCGCGCCGACATCGCTCTCACACACACGAAAGGCCGGTCTCATGACTCGGCAGCAGCACCCCCTCGGCTCCGGGTTCACCCCGGCCACCACCGCTGAAGAAGCCCTCGACGGCATCGATCTGACCGGCAGGAACATCATCGTCACCGGCGGCCACGCCGGTATCGGACGCGAAGCCACCCGCGCTCTGGCCGCACGGGGCGCCTGTGTCACCATCGGCGCCCGCGACCCTGACCGGGCGCGCGCCGCCGTGGCGGACATCGACGGCGTCCGGGTCAGCCGGCTGGACCTGGCCGACCCGGCCTCGGTCGACGCGTTCGCCGGGCGCCGGAACGCCACGGGCCGCCCCCTGCACGTCCTGATCAACTGCGCGGCCGTACCGGCGCCCGCCGAACGGGAGGTCGACGGCCGCGGCTACGAGGTGCAGTTCGCGGTCAACCACCTCGGCCACTTCCAGCTCACCCGGGCCCTGCTGCCCGCCCTGCGGGCGGCGGGCGGCGCCCGCGTCGTCAACGTCACCTCCGGCGCCCACCGCTTCTCCACCATCCGGTGGGACGACCCCCACTTCGCCTCCGGTGACTACGAACCGCACATGGCGTACGCCCAGTCGAAGTGCGCCAACGTCCTGACCGCCGTCGGACTCGACAACCGGTGGGCCGGGTACGGCGTCCGGGGCTTCGCCGCGCACCCCGGCGTCGTCGTGGGCACGGCGCTCAACAGCGCCGCCGGTGACGAGGGCCTGCGGGCCGCCGGCCTGATCGACGAGGCGGGCGGGCCGGTCATCGACCCGGCGGCCGGGAAGAAGACGGCCCGACAGGGCGCGGCCACCCTCGTGTTCGGTGCCACGAGCCCGCTCCTGTCGGACGCCGGCGGTGTCTATCTCAAGGACTGCGACGTCGCACCGCTGGATGACGAGCAACGGCCGGTGACGCCGTACAGCATCCCCTCGGACGCCGCCTCGCACGCCCTCGACCCGCATTCCGCCGAGCGCCTGTGGGCACTGAGCGAACGGCTGCTCGACCAGCCCGGCTGATCCGGGGGCCCGACCGCCCTCGGCCGAAGCCACCGCACAGAGCTGGGGCGCGGCCCGCCCCGAACCCGGTGAACGGGCCGCGATCACCGGGAAGGCGCCCGCCTCTCGCCTACGGAGCCTGCCAGGCCCGGCGTTCCCGGCCGCGGGGGTCGTCGACCTGGGTCCACTCGGCACCGATGCGCATGGTGGCCCTGCGCCGGGTGTCGTAGGGGTCCCAGCCCGGGTCGCCGGTCCTGGCGAACCGGATCCAGGCCGCGTGCATGCGGGCGGCGAGACCGGCGGGGGGCTCGCCGGGGCCGAGCAGCGCGGCGGGGCCGTGCAGCAGGGGCAGGTGCGCGAGGTCGAAGACGAAGGGCAGCTCGACCGCGTGGGTGGCGCCGAGCTGCCCGTCCAGGGCCTGGGAACGCCAGGCGAACTCGTAGGCGTAGGTGACGGATCCGGGGTGGGCGGCATGCGCGCCGGCCAGCGCCCAGCTTCCCGCGCCGAACAGCGCGTCGCCCATGACGGCGGAGCGCAGCTCGCCGGGGGACGCCCCGGGGCGTGTCCCGCGGTAGGTGCCGAGGAGTCGTGCGGGATCGGGGTGGGAGCGCGCCGCCGCGTCCTCGGCATCGGCGGCGGTCGAGGTGGCGTACTTGTCGACCGGGACGAGGTAGAGGTTGCCCTCCTCGGTGTTGGTCCCGATGAGCAGGTCGACTCCGGAGCCGAGGCCGGCGGCGACCGATTCGGCGGGCTGCGTGTCGAGGACGAGGCTGAAGGGGCTCAGTCCGATCAGCGGGTCACGCCGGGTCCCGGTCCGCAGGTCGAGGCCGGCGAGCCGGGAGGCGGCCTCGACCAGGCGCTCGTCGGATACCTGGGCGAAGGCGTCGGCGTGCGGGGCGACACCCAGGGTCTCGGCCGCCGCCCGGGTGACGCGGGCGGCCTGCTCGGTGCTGAACGCCCCCAGGCCACTGCCGCTCTGGACGATCGCCCGGTGGAAGAGGCCCGCGGCTTCGGGGGCGGCGAGGACACCGCCGATGACGGTCGCTCCGGCGGACTGGCCGAAGAGGGTGACGTGGTGCGGGTCACCGCCGAAGGCGGCGATGTTCTCCCGCACCCAGCGCAGCGCGGCGACGACGTCGAGCATGCCGCGGTTGGCGGGCGCGCCGGGGAGGTCGAGGAACCCGGCGATGCCGAGCCGGTAGTTGAGGGTGACGAGGACGACGCCGTCGCGGGCGAAGGAGGTGCCGTCGTAGAGCGCGGACCGCGTCGATCCCGCGACGAATCCGCCGCCGTGGACGAACACCATGACCGGCAGGTCCGCGCCCGCGGCGCCGGGGGCGAAGACGTTGACGGTGAGGTAGTCCTCGCCCCGGCTCCAGCCCGGTCCGAAGTAGGGGGACATGTCCACGCTGCCGAGCCTGCGTGCGGCCTGCGGCGCGCTGGGACCCGGCACGGTGGCGTCCCGTACGCCGGCCCACGGCTCGTGCGGCCGCGGCCGGGCGAACCGGGCGGCGCCGCGGGGCGGGGCGGCGTAGGGGATGCCGAGAAAGGCGGTGGTGCCGCCCCGGCGCAGGCCGCGGACCGCTCCCTGCGCCGTGGTCACGATGGGGTCGGGGTGGTGGTGCACGGTGGTGCCTTCCGTGGGGTCTCAGGCCTGCTCGGTGTACGGGGTGAAGGGCGCCCAGCCCTTGATGGCGAACTTGCCGCCGTCGCGCTCCACTTCGGCGGCGCCGTGGCCGCCCAGGTGCGCGGGGATCACGAGCGCGTTGTTGTCGGCCGCCCAGCCGAGCACCTTGCGGCGGGTGGCGCGGGCGCCCGCGGGGTCCTCGCAGAAGCAGCTGTTGGCGTCCGGTTCGATGATCTGCACCGGGTTGTGCAGCAGGTCACCGACGAACACCGCGCGGTCCGTCCCCGAGGTGAGGGTGAGGACGGAGGAGCCAGGGGTGTGTCCCGGCGCCGCGTCCAGGCGCAGGCCGGCGTCGATCTGATGGCTGTTCTCCCACAGCAGCGTCTGCCCGGCCCGGTGCACCGGGGCGACACTGTCCTCGAAGACGTTCTGGTTGCCCCGGCCGAGCAGCGGCTCGTGGCCGTTCTCCGGGTTCCAGAAGTCGAAGTCGTCCTTCGGCATCAGATAGGTGGCGTTGGGGAATGTGGGCACCCACCGCCGGCCGTCCAGATATGTGTTCCAGCCGACGTGATCGACGTGGAGATGTGTGTTGATGACGATGTCCACGTCCTCGGGCGCCACTCCGGCCCGGGCGAGATTTTCCAGGAAATCCGTCTCGAGGTGGCTCCAGACGGGCGCGTACGGACGCTCCTTGTGGTTGCCCACGCCGGTGTCGACGAGGATGGTCCTGCCCTCGCTGCGCAGCAGCCAGGTCTGGATCGCGGAATTCACGATGTTGGTGCCGGGATCCAGGAAATGCGGGGCCAGCCAGGAGGCTCCGTCGTCCCACGCCTCCTTCGGGCTCTCCGGGAAAAACGTGTCGGGCGTCATGTCGACGGAGCCGAAGTATTCCCGTACCCGGGTGATCTCGACATTACCGAGTGTGATGTGGTGCATGGGGTGTCCTGGGGAATTCGGAGGATTTCCTGAACCGTACGAACGGGGCCGTCCGGTGGGGTATCCGTCACGTGACTGCACCCTCCCGCGCGGGCGGGAGCGGCAGGAGACACAGCCGCTTGTAGCCTGGGTGGGCACGGCAAGGCGGCTCCCGTCCGAAGAGCCGCGATTCTGGAGACGGACCCCGTGGACGAGCACACAGGCGGCCCCGGCACGGTCATGAGGCCGGCGCCGGATCCGGGGGAACCGTTCGTCGGCCGGGAGGCGGAGCTGGGACGCCTCTTCCGTACGGTGGACTCGGTGTCGGCCGGCCCGGTGCTGATGCTGGCCGGTGGCATGGGCGCGGGGAAGAGCGCGCTGCTGGAGCGTGCGGCGCGCCGGGCCGAAGCCGCCGGCGCCCGCGTACTGCGCGCCGCGGGCAGCGAGTCGGAGTCGGGCCTCGCCTTCTCCGCACTGCACCAGTTGCTGCGGCCGGTGCTCGCCGAGGTGGACCGGCTGCCGCAGCGGCAGCGCGCGGCGATACGGCACGCCTTCGGCACGGGACCGGACGCACTCGACCCGTCGGCCGCACCCGAGCTGATGCTGATCGGGGTCGGCGTGCTGAGCCTGCTGTCGGCCCTGGGCGGCCGGCAGCCCCTGCTCGTGGTCCTCGACGACGCGCAGTGGTTCGACCGTGCTTCCCTGGACGCGCTGGCCTTCGCCGCCAGGAGACTGGACGGCGAACCGGTCACGATGCTGGTCGCGGCCCGCGGCGACGGCCTCCTTCCCGGGTTCGGCGGCCACGTGCCGACGCTCACCCTGGGACCGCTCGACAGCGCCGCGGCCGGCCGGCTGCTGGACCTGCAGCCGACGAGCCCCACCGGACGCACCAGGGCGCGGATCCTCGACCAGGCGGGCGGCAACCCGCTGGCCCTGGTGGAACTGACGAGGGCCGCCACCGCCCCGGGTACGGCGGCGGTCGCGCCGCCCGCGGGGCCGCTCCCGGTCACCGATCGTCTCGAGCGGATCTTCGCCGCCCGGCTGCACGACCTGCCCGCCGCCACGGCACACGCCCTGCTGCTCCTGGCCGCGATGGACAGCGCCGACTCCGCGGTCGCCGTCTCGGCCGGGCTGCCGCACGCCGCGGACGAGGTCTGGCTGCCCGCCTCGCGGGCCGGGCTGGTCCGGCGGGCGGGCCAGGACGTCCGCTTCCGCCACCCGCTGGTGCGGTCCGCCGTCTACCACGCCGCGTCCCCGGACGCCCGGCGCACGGCCCACCGCGCGCTCGCCGAGCTGCTGCGGTACGAGCCGGACCGGCGCGCCTGGCATCTGGCCGCCGCCTGCCCGGGCCCGGACGCGGCCGTGTCGGCGGAGCTGGAGCGGACCGCCGGCCGGGCTCGTCGCCGCGGCGGCCACGCGGCGGCGGCCAAGGCGCTGCAGCGCGCGGCGGAACTCGCGCCCCGGCGTGCCGAAAGCGCCCGGCTGCTGGTCGAAGCCGCGGCAGCAGCCGTGTTCACAGGAGACCTGGCCTGGGTGGAGGAGCTGGCCGCCGCGGCACGCGAGCGCACCGACGACCCGTCGCTGCTGGCGTCCGCCGCCGTACAGGCCGGACGGCTGGCGGTCCTGACCGCGCGCCACAGCACGGTCTTCTCCCGGCTGGCCGGCGCTGCCGAGCGGCTGGCGGCGCATCAGCCCGCCGCCGCGCTCGACCTCCT
Source organism: Streptomyces sp. NPDC006743 (assembly GCF_040703815.1). Lineage (NCBI taxonomy): Bacteria > Bacillati > Actinomycetota > Actinomycetes > Kitasatosporales > Streptomycetaceae > Streptomyces > Streptomyces sp. NPDC006743. Next base: position 106,555 of record NZ_JBEYJA010000001.1, read on the forward strand.
GGCCGGCGCCGCCGTGGTCCGCTTCTACTCCGGGGAGGACGCCCAGCGCCACCGCGTCCAGGACGTCCTGGGGCGTGTCCCCGAGGACGCCGCACCCGCAGGGGCGCGCATCTGGGCGCGGGCCGTGACGGACCCCTTCACCGAGCGGGCCGCACTCCTCTGCCTGCTCCCGCGGTTGGCGGCCGAGGCGCAGGCCCGCCCGGAGCGGCTCACCACCGTCGGGATCATGGCGTGGCTGCTGGACGAGACCCCCCGGGCCGTCCGCGCCTTCGACGAGGCCTTCGACCGCTGGCAGGAACAGGGAATGCTGCCGGACGGGCTGGGCGGCGCGGCCGCCTGGGCCTATGCGGAACGGGGACGGTGGGACCAGGCCCGTGAGGTCTGCGCCCGTACCACCGCGGTCGGCCGGGCGGCCGGCCTCGATCACGCCGTGGCCTGCGCGGCCACCGTGGAGGCCACCGTACTGGCCTGGCAGGGTGACGTGGCGGCGGCCCGTGCCCTGACCGAGGAGGCGCTGGCCCTGGTCGATCCGCTGGAAAGCCGCTCGGTCTTCGTCTACGCCCGCCGCGCGCTCGGCGCCGCGGCCGCCGCGGAAGGCGCGTACGAGACCGCCTACGAGCAGCTCCGTACGGTCTTCACGGCGGACGGCGCGCCCGCGCACTACCACGCCTCCTACCCTGCCGTCGCGGATCTGGCCGCGGCGGCCGTGCGCTGCGGACGCCGGGGGGAAGCCGCGGCGGTCGTCGAGCGGTGCGCCCGATCGCTCGGGGAGGACGCCTCGCCCCGGCTGCGCGCGCTGATCAGCCGGGCCCGCGGCCTGCTGGCCGGCCCCGAGGACGCGGAGCCGCACTTCCGCACCGCCCTGGCCGACCCGGTGCTCGAACACTGGCCCTTCGAACGCGCCCAGACCCTGCTCGACCTCGCCGAGTGGCTGCGCCGCCGCCGGCGCATCGCGGAGGCGCGGGCGCCGCTCAACGAAGCCCTGGAGACCTTCCGGCGTCTGGGCGCCCGGCCGTGGATCGAGCGCGCGCGGGCCGAGTCACGCGCCGCCGGCCTGGACGTCGCGGTCACGGCCCCCGACGCGCTCGCCGAACTCTCGCCGCAACAGCAGCAGATCGTCAGGCTCGCCGCCCGCGGGCTGACCAACCGCGAGATCGGCGAGAAGCTCTTCCTCTCCCCGCGCACGGTCGGCTCCCACCTCTACCGCAGCTTCCCCAAGCTCGGCGTCACCGCCCGCTCCCAGCTGCGCGACCTCATCGAGGGCACCCTCACACCCGCCGTGCGTCAGGACCAGGGTCTTTCGTCGGGATCAGGCCCGGCTCGCGCGGCCCGGCCTGATGCGAACGAGAGGCCGTAGGGTCCTGGTCCGGCGGCCCTGTCGCGACAGCGGCAGATGCGGTCGACGACCTGGTCCGCGGTTCGGTCCGCGGTTCGGTCCATCTGTTCTCGTCGCGTCCCTGGCCGGATACGCCAGGGCGAGCGCCTCATCACCGCGGGCGAGACCGGTCCGTTCACGTCGGACGTGATCCGCCGCCGCAAGCGGCCGCGGTCAGGCCTGTTCTCCGCCGGACGGCGTCCTCGGCGGCCTTCCGCCCACCCGGACGGGCGGCGCCGGTCCGCCGAACCGTCCCGCCACCGGGCCGAGTTCATCTGCTCGTGCGGCGGCCGGGGGTGTCGGGCTCGCCGGCCGGGGCACCCGGAGAGCATCAGGGTCCCGCCGGCCGGGCGAGGAGCCTCGTGGCCGGTCCCGGGGGTCCTTCCCCGATCGGTGCGGTGACGTCGATGTCCCTTCGGGCGGTTGGATGACAGTGCATCGGAATCGACAGCTCTCACGGTCCTCGGCCTGGACGGCCGCGCTCCTGCGCTCGGCCCAGTTGGCCTATCTCGCGTTCCTGCTGCTCTCCGTCGCCCTCCTGGCGTCCGCCCTCGCCACCGGAGCCGGCGTGCGCACCGTGCTCGGCCTCGCGGTGCAGGCGGCGCTGTGGGCGGCGCTGCTGCTGGCCGCCCCCACCGAAGCACGGCGGTGAGCCCGGTCAGCACCGGTCAGGACAGCGGTCGGTCCGCCGGTAGCGTCTGTGTGAGCTCCATGACGACAGTGAAGCGCACCCCACTGACAACGGACGTGCGGGACCGCGGCGGGGGCCGTACGAGGTGCGTGACCGTGCCCGCCGTACGAGGGGCATGGCCGGGACCGTACGACATGGGTGGCCGGGACCGTACGACATGGGTGGCCGGGGCCGTACGAGGTGGGTGACCGAGACCGTACGAGAGGCGTGGCCGGAACCCTACGAGGTGGGGGGCCGGGGCCGTGCGAGGGGCGTGGCGGCCCGAGCGGGCGCCCTCGGATTGAGGTGCGGTCGCGGGGGCACGTGGTCCTCCACACGGTGGTCGCTCCGGCGGCCCTTCGGTACGGCGAAGGAGAACGGGACGAGGATGGGTGAGGGACTGCGAGCGACGCGGGGACGGACGGTGAGACCGGGCGGCCGGCAGGCCGCGCGCACCCCGCCCCTGCGGCCCGGCGGCTACGACCCTGCCGACTACACCACGGCGGTGGTGCGCAGCGCCCGGGAGGCGGGTGTCTCACCGGTGCTGCTGATGGCCGTGCTCCACAACGAGGCGTACAAACCGCACCATCCGCTGCTCGAACGGGTCTGGCAGTGGTGGAAGCGGGACGCCTCCTTCGGTGTCGCCAACATGCACCGGGCGACGTTCGAGAAGGTACGGCGCGCGCACGCGCTGCCGGGACGCTGGCAGGACCTGCGTGACGACCCGGCGTTCGCCGTCCACGTGGCGGCTCTGCACCTGAAGGACCTCGACCGCGTGCTGCCCGAGCGATGCGCACGCCGCTACCGCCGGGACGAACTCCTCGCCCTCGGCTACAACGCGGGGGAACGCAACATGCGGGCATTCGCCAGGGGCGTGCCCCCGGGCCCGATGGCGCGGTCCTATCTGCGCCGTCTGCGGGACCACTGGCCCAGGGCCGCCCGGGCGGTGGCGGAAGAGGACGCCTCACGCGGCGCCCTGGGGAGTCCGGCGCAGCGGTGACCGCCGCTCCGGGCCCCGCCCTCGCCCTGACCGGCCCGGATCGGCTCGGCCGGACTCCATTGGACGGGGCTCGGCCGGGCTCGATTCGAGCGGGCTGGCTTCGGCTCGGCGCCCCGGCCGGTCCCGCAGGACGGTGGAGGAGAGTCCCGGCGGGTGGAGGAGAGGCCCAGCGGGTGGGGGGTACCGCCGGGTGGAGGGCTCAGTCCGGCCGGATGGTGAAGACCTGGTCGAGTCCGACGATGGCCAGGACGCGCAGGGTGTTGGCGGGGACGCCGGCCAGCACGATGCCGGCTCCGGCGGCCTGGGCGTGCTGGCGGGCGGCGAGGAGGGCGGTGATGCCGGTGGAGTCGCAGAACTCCAGTCCCGACAGGTCGATCACCAGGCACTGGTCCGCGCTCAGCACGAGTCCGTCGACCTGTTCCCGCAGGGCGGCCGCCTGGGCGTAGTCGAGTTCGCCGGCCACCCGCAGGACGGGGCCGGTGGGGGTTTCGCGTCGGGTGATGTTCAACGGGCTCATCGCAGGTGATTCGTTGCCGGGCGGGTGGGGACGGGGCGCGGCGGGACGCCGACCGCCAGGAGCGCGGTGTCGTCGTCGAGGCCGTCACCGAAATTCTTCAGCAGTTCGCCCAGGGCGGCGATCGTCTCCTGCGGTGTCGCGGGGGCGAGGTCGCGGGCGAAGGCGTGCAGGGCGTCCTCACCGTACAGGTCGTCCCGGGCGGGGCCGGTGCGCGCCTCGGTGAGGCCGTCCGTGTAGAGCAGCAGGGTGTCGCCGGGGGCCAGGGTGGTCTCGGTCGTGCCGACCGGGGCGCTGGGCAGGACACCGACGAGCAGGCCGCCGGGGGTGGGCAGGAACTCGGCGCGGCCGTCGGCGCGCAGCACGAGGGCGGACGGGTGGCCTCCGGAGGCGAGGCGCACGGTCATGTGGCCGGCCTCGTCGCCGGGTTCGACGACGCCGTGGACCACCGTGCAGTAGCGGGGGTCCCCGCCGGCCGAGTACCGCTCGTAGAGGACGGTGTTCAGTGTGGTGAGCGCGGCGGCGGGCTCCGGGTCGTGCAGGGCCGCCGCCCGCAGGGTGTAGCGCGTCAGCGAGGTCAGGGCAGCCGCTTCCGGCCCCTTGCCGCACACGTCGCCGAGGAAGAACGCCCAGCGTTTCCCGTCTATCTGGAAGAGGTCGTAGAAGTCGCCGCCGAGGCGGTGCGGCGAGGCGGTGTGGTAGTACACGGCCGTCTCCAGTCCGGCCACCGCGGGCAGGGAGTCGGGCAGCAGGGACCGCTGCAGCACGGTCAGCGCGTGGGCCAGCCTCGCCCGGTCCGCCTCGGCCTCCCGGCGGGCCGCTTCGGCTTCCGCCCGCGCCTTCTCGGCCTCCGCCCGGGCCTTCTCGGCGTCCTGCCGGCGGCGCAGCAGTTCCTCTTCGTAGGCGCGCCGGTCGGAGGCGTCGACGACCGTGGTGCGGATCAGCAGCGGCTCGCCCTCGCTCCCGTACTTGACCTGGGACGAGACCAGGACCGGCAGACGGCCCCCGCCGGCGGTCTTCATCTCCAGGGCGATGCCGCGCAGCTCGCCCTGCATCCGCAGCAGGGGCGCGAAGTGCGTCTCGTGGTACAGCTTGCCGCCCACGCTGAGCAGGTCGGTGAAGTACCGGCGCCCGACCAGCTCCTCGCGCGCGAGGCCGAGCCAGTCCAGGAGCGTGGTGTTGATCCGGGCGATCGTGCCGTCCATCATCGTGGAGAGGTAACCGCAGGGCGCCGACTCGTACAGGTCCTCGGCGCTGTCCTCCAGGAGCGCGGTGAAGGCGGCGTCGGTGACGCTGTCGCCCGTCTCCCACGGGTCCGGCTGCTCGCCGGTGCGGCACATCACAGCAGTTCTTTCAAGAAGTCCAGGATCGCGTCCGAGGTGGCCTCCGGGGCGCTCAGCTGGGGGCAGTGGCCGGTGGCGTCCAGCGTGACCAGGCGGGAGCCGGGGACCGCCGCGTGCACGAAGGCGCCGACCTCGCGGGGCGCGATGACGTCCTGTTCGCACTCCAGCACCAGCGTGGGCACGCTGACGCTCTTGAGGTCCTCGCGGCTGTCGGACAGGAAGGTGGTGCGGGCGAAGACCCGGGCGATGTCGGGGTCGGTGGCGCAGAAGCTGTTGGTCAGCTCCCGCCCCAGCTCGGGGCGGTCCGGATTGCCCATGATCACGGGGGCCATGGCGGAGGACCAGCCCAGGTAGTTCGACTCCAGGGAGGCGAGCAGTTCGTCGATGTCGTCCGCCGTGAAGCCGCCCCGATAGCCGTCGTCGTCGATGTAGCAGGGGGACGGGGCCACCATCACCAGCGCTCCGATCCGCTCCGGCGCGGTCCGGGCCGCCAGCACCCCGATCATCGCGCTGACCGAGTGGCCCACGAACACGGCCCGCTCCAGATCCAGCTCCTGGCAGACCTCCACCACGTCGAGGGCGTAGCCCTGCAGCGAGGAGTACCGCTCCTGGGTCCACGCCGACAGGTCGGACCTGCCGGATCCCACGTAGTCGAACATCACCACCCGGTGCCGCTCGGCCAGTGCGGGCACGATCGAGCGCCACATGTTCTGATCGCAGCCGAAGCCATGAGCCAGCACCACGACCGGTCCGTCGGCGGGGCCCGTGATCGTCACATTGTTCCTGCGGCGGATGTCCATGCCCGCCATCCTCCCACTCGGCACGACGCGCCCCGCAGGCGGTTCACGACCACTCCGCATCGCGGTGGTGTCCCGCGTGCCGGATCCGGTGGGAATAGGCGCGTGGTCCGGGGGTACGAGTGCCACGGCATCGGCCGTCCGGACCGCGGGAGCGGCCGGACCGATCACGGGAGGGGCATCGACATCATGGGGCCCATGAGCGCGACGCGCGCGGCGGCGGCACACTCGCGGACGGACGCGGTGGACGGCCGGGCGGCCGGGCTGCCGGACATCGCCGATCCCTCGCGGGTGGCACCCAAGGACGCGCGGGAGCTGTCGCGGCTGTTCTTCGAGCAGTTGGCGGTGCGGGAAGAGGGCACGCACGAATACCAGTACGCCCGCAACACGCTGATCGAGATGAACATGTCCCTGGTGCGGTACGCGGCGGGGCGCTTCCGCAGCCGGGGGCCGGAGGAGATGGAGGACATCGTCCAGGTCGGCATGATCGGCCTGATCAAGGCGATCGACCGGTTCGAGCTGTCCCGGGAAGCGGAGTTCACCTCCTTCGCCATCCCCTACATCGTCGGCGAGATCAAGCGGTTCTTCCGCGACACCACGTGGGCCGTGCACGTCCCGCGGCGACTGCAGGAGGCCCGGGTCCAGCTCGCCCGCGCCACCGAGGAGTTGCACAGCCGCCTGGGCCGCACCCCCACGGTGCGGGAACTGGCGGAGCTGATGAGTCTGTCCGAGGACGAGGTCCGTGAGGCGCGTCTGGCCGCCAACGGCTACAACTCCTCCTCCCTGGACGCCGGTCTCAGCGGCAGCGAGGACGACGAGTCCGCACTGCAGGACTTCATCGGCACCGAGGACACCGCCCTGGAGCTGGTGGAGGACTTCCACGCCCTCGCCCCCCTGATCGCCCAACTCGGCGAGCGGGACCGGCGGCTGCTTCACATGCGGTTCGTGGAGGAACTCACGCAGGCGCAGATCGGTGAACGCCTCGGGGTCTCCCAGATGCACGTCTCCAGACTGCTCTCGCGCTGCCTGGCCCGGCTCCGCGCGGGCATGCTCGCCGCCGGCTGACCCGCACCGTCCGCGCCTGTCGTATGCCCGTCGCTGCCGTGGCGGGCATACGCCGTGCCCGGCGCCACCCCCGAAGAAGACGGAGCGGATCGCACACAGTGGGGGCAACGCCCCCCGGCCACACCGGTGGAGGGTGCATGCTTGGCAGCGTGTCACATCACCGAGCCGGGTGAACTGTGGTCAGGGACGGGGGTCGACGTGAAGGGGCGGAGCGACTGGCCGGTGGGCAGCCGCCGCGACGGCGGAGCGGCCTGGGAAGAACCGGGAGCAGCGGGAGACGTACGCACCGCGGGAGAACCGCGGGCACCCGGAGACGTACGCACCGCGGGAGAAACGCGCACAGCAGGAGACGTACGCACCGCGGGAGAAGCGCGGGCAGCGGTAAGGGCGGGCACAGCGGGCGAAGGCGGCGGAGCGCAGGAAGCGGAAGGAGCAGAGGAGGCGGAAGGGGCGCGGACGACGGTCACCCTGTCCGGCGAGGGCGCCTGCATCGCCGAAGCACGTGCCTGCGCCGCCGCCTTCTTCGCCCGGGGCAGCGCCGCCGGTCATCGCTCGCCGGTGCCGGAACGTGTCGTGGGCCTGGTCCAGCTGGTGGTCAGCGAACTGGTCACCAACGCCTGCAAGTACGCGCACGGGCCCGTCGTGCTGCGCCTGTGCCTGGCCGGCGGAACGGTCCGGGTGGAGGTGTGGGACAGCGCCCCGGTCTTCCCGACGGCACAGGCTCCGGACCCTCACCGGGTCGGCCGGCACGGCCTCGAGATCGTGCGGGCCGTGGCGAGCGTGCTCACCGTACGGAGCGAGCGGGGCGGCAAGACGGTCGTCGCGCACATTCCGCTGGGCCCCGGCGAAGCCGTGGACACCCCGGCCACGCGCCCGCACCCGGGCACGACGACGGTGTGACCGCACGGCGGGAGCGCACGCTCGGACACGACGACGATGTCACCGGACGGCAGGACCGCACGCTCGGACACGACGACGATGTCACCGGACGGCAGGACCGCACGCTCGGACACGACGACGATGTCACCGGACGGCAGGACCGCACGTGTGGTCACTACGGCGATGTGACCGGACGGCGCCGGAGCGTGCTGGACGTCGGCGGCCTGTCCGCCGTGCCGTCCCGCTCGGTTCACCCGCCCGACGTCGTCCTCCCGACAGCGTCCTGCCAGGCGGCCTTGGCCCCCGAGTCACCGATGCGGTAGACGTCCACGACGGCTCCCCCGGCCACGACGAGGGCCAGCACCGCGGCCGCGACCCGCACCGGTGCGGTGGTCCAGCGCGAGGTGCCCGACGGTCCGGAGGCGGCGGTGCGGCGGGCCGCCCACCAGACGACGACCGCGAGGACGAACAGGCCGGCGGCCCAGGGAAGCAGGCCGTCGCCGAGTTCGGCGTGCCGGCGCACCAGCGCGTTGCTGGCGACGTGCTTCTCCAGCCACTCCCCCGCCCCCGTGGTGAGGGGAACGCTCACGAGCGTGACCAGGGCGAAGAGCGGCAGGGCGACACCCAGGCGCCGTGCCGCCGCGGGCCAGGCGGCGCAGAGCACGAGTGCCAGCGCGGTCAGCGGGACGAACACCACGACGACATGCACGAGCAGGACGTGTGCGGGCAGGCCGTTGATCAGACTCATGGACGGTTCCTCCGGCTGGTGGGCAACGGGGCTGGTCTACGGGACGCGCCAGAGTCGCACAGCAACCTCTCAGGCTCTTCTGACCCACTCGTGTCCCCGCCGGGCCGGTGAACCTGTAACCCCGCGGGGGGTCATCCAGCGGCAGCGTGTCCGTTCCGCCCCGAGGCTCGCCCCCCGACTCCCACGCGCCCGCCCGCTGCCCCTTCAGGACGCATGGGCCGAGGCGGTTCCCCGGCCGTTTCCCGGACAGGCCTGTAGGGCCCGGCCGATCCGGCCGGGCCCTACAGGGAATATGTGAGGTGTCAGGTCACCATCGATACCAGCGACCGCGACCGCCCCCGGCGTTGGTGGAGCGCATGACGAACCCGAGCAGCCACACCACCAGGACGATCAGCGCCACCCACCACAGAATCTTGAGGGCGAAACCGGCGCCGAAAAGGATGAGAGCGAGAAGCAGGACCAGCAAAAGGGGAACCATAGTTATCAACCTCCTGACCCACCGAATGCCCTGCATCGTGGCGCGCATTCCTCGCAATCTCCTTTGTTTATGAGGGAAAAGCGGGGGCATGAGCGGTCACCGCCCCGGTGGAAGCCACTGTTCCGTGTTTCCTTTCCCCGGCAAACACTGACGACCGGGGGAAACAGGGGCGGCAATACCTTGAGACGGATCACGCACCGCCGCCGCCTGAACCGCGCCTCACGCGGGGCAGAACGCCGTGTGGGCGGCCCGCGCGGGGTCCAGGCCTTGGGCCCTTCCTGCGGTGACCGCCGAGCGTCCCTCGGCGGAGAGTGCCGGGTGCGCCGCTGCCCTCACCTGTGCGCAGGGGGCCCGCCCCGCTGAACCGGGCGATGTCAGTGGTGGCGGGCAGGATGGCAGGCATGACAACACCTGCAGCTGTGATCAAGGATGCCGCCGCCTACGCGCAGGCGGTCGAGGACGCGGTGAAGGCGTCGGCGGCCTACTACACGGGCGGGACGTCGGCCTTGGACGACGACGCCTACGACCGGTTGGTGCGAGGCATCGCCGCGTGGGAGGCCGGACATCCTGATCAGGTGCTGCCCGGCTCTCCGACGGGGAAGGTCGCCGGCGGTGCCGTGGAGGGCGATGTCCCGCACACGGGGGCGATGCTGAGCCTGGACAACGTGTTCTCGCCGCAGGAGTTCACCGCCTGGACCGCCTCCCTGGCCCGGCGCATCGGCCACGAGGCCGAGCGGTTCAGCGTCGAGCCGAAGCTCGACGGGCTCGCGGTCGCCGCCCGTTACAGAGGCGGTCGCCTGAGACAGCTGCTCACCCGCGGCGACGGGACGGCCGGGGAGGACGTCTCGCACGCGATCGGCACCATCGAGGGCCTGCCGGACGAACTCGCCGAGCCGGTCACCGTGGAGGTGCGGGGCGAAGTCCTGATGACCACCGCTCAGTTCGAGCACGCCAACGACGTGCGCACCGCGCACGGCGGGCAGCCGTTCGCCAACCCGCGGGGCGCCGCGGCCGGCACCCTGCGTGCCAAGGAGCGCGCCTACACCCTGCCGATGACGTTCTTCGGTTACGGCCTGCTGCCCCTGCCCGGCACCGAGGCACCGCTTGCCGCGCGGCTGGGTGAGGCGGCGCACAGCGACCTCATGGCCCAGGCCGCCGCGTACGGCATCCACACCACCGCCGGGACCCCGGTGGCCGGCATCACCGCCGGAACCGTCGAGCAGGTGCTGGCCCGTGTGCAGGAGATCGCCGCCCTGCGGGCCGAGCTGCCCTTCGGGATCGACGGGATCGTCGTCAAGGCCGATCTGGCCGCCGACCAGCAGGCGGCAGGGTCGGGCTCACGCGCCCCACGCTGGGCGATCGCCTACAAGCTGCCGGCCGTCGAGAAGATCACCCGCCTGCTCGATGTGGAGTGGAACGTCGGCCGCACCGGCATCATCGCCCCGCGCGCCGTCCTGGAGCCGGTCGAGATCGACGGCGCCACCATCACCTACGCCACCCTCCACAACCCGGCCGACATCACCCGGCGCGGCCTTCGCCTGGGCGATCACGTCATGGTCCACCGGGCCGGTGACGTCATCCCCCGCGTCGAGGCCCCCGTCGCCCACCTGCGCACCGGCGGCGAACAGCCCATCGTCTTCCCCGAGACGTGCCCGCGCTGCGGGTCCGGCATCGACGCCGGCGAGCAGCGCTGGCGCTGTGAGAACGGGCGCAACTGCCACCTGGTGGCCGCCCTGTCCTACGCGGCCGGCCGCGACCAGCTCGACATCGAGGGCCTCGGCCACACCCGTGTCGTCCAGCTCGTCGACGCCGGTCTCGTCACCGATCTCGCCGACCTGTTCACCCTGACCCGCGAGCAGCTGACGGGCTTGGAGCGGATGGGGGCGACCAGCACCGACAACCTCCTCGCCGCCATCGCCGCCGCCAAGGGCCGGCCGCTGTCCCGTGTACTGTGCGCGCTCGGGGTCCGCGGCACCGGCCGCTCCATGTCCCGCCGTATCGCCCGGCACTTCGCCACCATGGACGACATCCGCGCCGCGGACGCGGAGTCGATGCGGCAGGTCCAGGGCATCGGCACCGAGAAGGCCCCCTCGATCGTCGCCGAACTCGCCGAACTCGCCCCCCTCATCGACAAACTCGCCGCCGCCGGGGTGAACATGACCGAGCCCGGCGCCACCCCGCCCACCTCGTCCGCCGGCGAGATCCGCGGCCAGGAGGAGGACCCCGAGCGTGCGGGCGGACCGCTGGCCGGCATGACCGTGGTCGTCACCGGCGCGATGACCGGCCCGCTGGAGAAGCTCAGCCGCAACCAGATGAACGAGCTGATCGAACAAGCCGGCGGCCGCTCGTCCTCCAGCGTCTCCAAGAAGACCGGCCTCGTCGTCGCCGGAGACGGCGCGGGCTCCAAGCGGACGAAGGCCGAGCAGCTCGGTGTCCGGCTGGCCACCCCGGACGAATTCGCCACCATCATCGCCGGCTACCTGAACCAGCCTGCCGCATGACCGGGCGGCGCCTCACCCCGTGAAGGGGTCCTCCACCGTCGGCACGTACGGCGACAGCAAGGCTTCCGTGTGCCGCGTGACCCTCGCCGCCGAGGTGCGTCATCGGCTGGGGTCTCCCGGTCCGTGGCACCCGTGGTGCTCGACCAGGGAGTTGAAGACGGCGCTGGACACCGGGTGTGTGACCCCGCCCCGCCCCGAGAGCGCGTCCAGGAGGCGAACCGTCAGCCGTTGACGCCCAGTTGGGCCAGCAGGGTCTCGTTGTCCTCGATGTGCCAGTCCTCGATGATCTTGTCGGTGCCGACGTCCTGGATGTCGATGGCGCCGAAGTCGACGCTCTGGCCCTTGCCCTGGACGCCGTCGAAGGTGCCGGTAAAGTGTCCGCGGAAGACCAGCCGCGCGGTGATCTTGTCACCGGTGACCAGCAGGTCGGACAGCTCGCAGGTCAGGTCCGGCACCGCGGTACGGAAGTTCTTCGAGGCGAAGACCGGCCCGGCGGGGCCCTGCGGCCGGCCGGCGGCCAGGGTGTTGTCCTTGAACCGCGGGCTGACGGCGGCCTCCAGGTACGTCTGCCGCCCGGTGTTCCAGAAGGTGTACAACTGCTGGGCCAGGTGGACCTCCCGGGCCGCTCGCTCCGCGCCGATCGAGCGGCCGACGGTGATGGCCCGGGGTCGGCACGGAGCAGACTCCCGCCGCGCCCCTGCTCGCCGCCGCCGGACTCGGTCCGGCCCTGGTTCCCGCCAACGTCGTCCCGCCCCACTTCGACGGCGCACTGCTCCGCCCCGATCCCCCGATCCGCCGCACCCTCACGGCCTACACCCGCACCCGCCCCGACCCCCTCACCGTCGCCTTCACCGAACTCCTCGCCGGCCAGGCCCTTGTCAACCCGGCCGGTTTCCCGCCCACCGCCCCGCTCCCGCCCCGGACGGACGCCCCCGCGCGATCCGCCGGATGAACCTGGGCGGGCCGAGCTGAGCCGGCGTCAACTGGTGTGCGCCCGCCGGCGGGGAATCCTGTGCACACGCATGCGCACAGGCGTACTCACACCCATGTGCCGCCCGCCTCACGGCGACGACCACGCCGGACGGTGACGTTCTTGAGGAGGCAAGAGATGGCAGGCGGGAGGGGGAGGCGGCCTGCTCGTCCCGGCGCAACACACTCGTAGCCGTACGCCCGCACACCCTCACCGCCGGGATGTCAGCACGCCGGCCTCAGCACGCCCATCTCGGCACGCCATCTCCGCACACCGATCTCAGCCACCTATCTCCGCACACCGGTCTCAGCACGCCGATCTCAGCACGTCGACCTCGCAGCCCGGCGCGGACGGGTCGAAGCCGTGCTCGACCAGCCAGCGAACCGCCAGCAGGCTCCGCAGCGACCACCAAGCGCGAATCACGTCGAGGTCGACATCAGTGCCGTAGCCGGCCACGACGTCGCCCAGGTGCTCCTCGTGTCCGAGCGTCAACGTGGCAAGGTCGAACAGCGCATCGCCCGGGGCCGCTTCGGACCAGTCGATGATGCCGGTGACCTCGTCGCCGTCGACGAACACGTGTGAGATCTGCAGATCGCCGTGTGTGAAGACGGGAGTCCACGGCCGGAGCGCCGCCTTGGCGATCCGGCGGTTGCGGGTGACCAGGTCGGCGGGCAGGACTCCGTTCGCCATGAGCCATTCGCACTCGACGTCGAGGTCCTCCGCCAGCTCGTCGAGGCCCCGGCCGGCCCAGGGCGGCAACGGCGCGTCGTGCAGCTTCCGGAGGGCGGCACCCGCCGCCGCCCATGCCGCCGGCGGCGCGGTGGACGGCTCGCCGAGGCGCCCGAGCGCCTTTCCCGGGACCGCCGCGATGGCCAGCACGGACGGCTTGCGCCACAGGACCTCCGGTGTCGGGACCGGCGCCAGGGCCATCGCCTCGGCCTCGGCGTCGATGCGCGCCTGATCGGCGTCCACCTTCAGGAACACGTCGCCGACGCGCAGGGTCGCGCGCTCGGAATGGGCGACGACGACCTTGACCTCATCCATGGCGACCAGTATCCCGGGACGACCGCCGACACCGCCGGGAATTTCGCGTGGGACGGTGTGACTGACCGCGTCCCGCCGCCCGGCGGTCCTGCGCGCGGCACCGGCCGCCGCCCCGGCCGCCGCCCGGACCGAGCCCGCTCCTTCCGTCACGAGTCGCACGAACGGCGGGCACGCAGCCAGGCAGCAGGCAGCAGGCAGCAGGCAGCAGGCAGCAGGCAGCAGGCAGCAGGAGCAGCGTGTCGTGGGCGGTGCGGGTGCGTCTTGCCGGCGTACGGGTGTCCGGGCGCGGGTCACTGTCCGGTGATGCGGGTGACCAGGCGGGCCAACAGGGGGACACACTCCCGGAGTTGACGCCGCTCGTCGGGACTGAGCGCGTCGCGGATGGCGGTGTCGAGCCAGTCGGCGCGCTGCGCGCGTTCCCGCTCCAGGCGGGCGCGGCCGGCGTCGGTGATGTGCAGCAGGAGCTTGCGGCCGTCAGTGGGGTGGGGCTCCGCGCGGACGAGTCCGTTGCCGGTGAGTTCCTTCACGGATTTCGCGGCTGCCTGGTGGGTCACGCCGCGCAGGTGGGCGAGGTCGGCCGTGGTCTGCGGGCCACCGCGGTCGAGATGGCCGAGGACGGCGGCTTCGCCGGGGGACATGGTGTCCGCGGCCCGCACGGCGCGCACCAGCTCACCGATCACCTGCCGCAGGTCTTCGGGCAGCGCGTCGTCTTCCATGCCCTCACCCTAACAGACGTATGTAACCTAGGTGTATAAGTTGGTTGTACAGATTGGCTGTATACCTTTCCCGCTGGAAGGAAACCGGGACATCACCATGCACCTCACGAAGTTCGGCCATGCCTGTGTGCGCATCGAGAAGGACGGCCGCCGCCTGGTCGTCGACCCTGGCGGCCTGACCGAACCGCACGCAGTGGACGGCGCCGACGCCGTCCTGGTCACGCACGAACACTTCGACCACTTCTCCGAAGAAGTGCTCCGCAAGGCCGCCCGGAACAACCCGGCCCTGAAGATCTGGACCAACTCCTCCGTCGCCAGGCTGCTGGACGGTCTCGGCGCCCAGGTCAACGCCGTCGGGGAGGGGGAGGCGTTCACCGCGGCCGGCTTCGACGTGAAGGTCCACGGGACGTGGCACGCGCCCCTCCACCCCGACATCCCGCGCATCGGAAACATCGGCTTCCTCGTCGACGACGCCCTGTTCCACCCGGGGGACGCGCTGACGGTCCCGGGCACCCCCGTGGACACCCTCCTGCTGCCCGTGCACGGCCCCTGGTCCACCACCGGGCAACTCGTCGACTACGTGCGCGCGGTGGCCCCGCAGCGGACCTACGCCATCCACGACGGCGCGCTCAACGATGTCGGCACCGCGATGATCGCCGGCTTCCTGGGCGACAACGGCCCCGGCACCGGGGCCGCCTACCACCGCCTGACCGCGGGCACCTCCGTCGAGATCGGCTGAGGCTCCGTCGAGCAGCCCGCGGCGCACACCGTACGGCACCCGGCCGGCTTCGGCGACGGGCCGCGGCGTACGCCGCGCGTCACCCTTCCGGCGACGGGCCGCGGGTCTCCGCGCGAGGAACACCCCGCGTCCGCCCGCCCGGCATGCGTGCCGCTCGGCACGAGAGACGGCCGGCGATCACCTGCCGGAGAGGTCAGCTCCCGGGCTGCGCCCGTGTCGGTGAGGCGGTCGCGGAGAGGGCGCGCAGATCGTCGAAGGCCTGCCGGAGGTGCGCCTCCAAGCTCCGGGAAGGGTCGTCGATCCAGGCCTGTGCCGCGTGGTGAAAGGCGGCCCAGCCGGTCTGAGCGGCGAGGCCGGCCAGCCGGTCGGGGACGCCGCGCCCCCGCAGCGCCTCCGCCACGGCTTCGGTGAGCGACGCGGCCTTGGCCAGGTCGCGTTCGCGCAGCGCCGGTGTCACCGCGATGATCGCCAGTCGCGGTTCGGAGAACGGGCGGTTCTCCTCGAGGATCCGCCCGGCTTTCCGGAACGCGTGGAGCAGCACTTCGAGCGGCTGAAGATCCTCGGGTGCTTCGGCCACCGCTCGCGTCAGGGCTGCGCGCAGGTCGGCCTCGCCGTCGAAGAGGACCTCGCGCTTGTCCGGGAAGTGGCGGAAGAACGTGCGTTCGTTGACGCCGGCCCGGGCGGCGATCTCCGCTGTGGTGGTCTGGTCGAAACCGCGTTCCCGGTACAGCTCCAGGGCTGCCTGCTGAAGGCGGCGTCGCGCTTCTGCTCCGCTCCGTGGCACGCCCGAACGATACCCGCATGTCAGTCACTGGCGCTACTTGACGCCAGTGACTGACGCTACTTAAGGTCAGCGACTGGCACTACGTAGTGTCAGCCGCTGGCGTCAAGAGGAGACCGTTCCATGCATGTGTTCGTCACCGGGGGTTCCGGTCAGACCGGCCCCGCCGTCGTCGCAGAACTCATCGCGGCCGGCCACACGGTCACCGCACTGGCGCGTTCGGACGCCGCCGCCGCCCGGCTGGAGTCCCTGGGGGTCACGCCGCACCGCGGGTCCCTGGACGATCTCGGAAGTCTGCGCCGGGGCGCGGAGGCCGCCGACGGCGTCCTGCACATGGCCTACGGCGGCGACTTCTCCGACCTCGGCGACATGATGCGGCGCGACCGGACCGCCATCGAGACGCTGGGACGGCCGCTGGAAGACTCGGGCAAGCCGTTCGTCGTCACCTCCGGCACACTGGTCATGCCCGCCGGCCGCGAGGCGACGGAGCTGGACGAGCCGGACACGACCGGGATCGCCGCATTCCGCATCGTGGGTGAGCGGGCCTGCCTGAGCTTCGCCACGCGGGGGGTGCGCGCGAGCGTGGTCCGCCTCGCTCCCACCGTCCACGGTCCCGAGGACCACGGTTTCATCCCCATGCTCATCGCCACCGCGCGCAAGACCGGCGTCTCGGCCTACATCGGCGACGGCACCAACCGGTGGCCCGCGGTGCACCGGCTCGACGCGGCGGCCCTGTTCCGTCTGGCGGTGGAGAAGGCGCCCGCGGGCAGCGTGCTGCACGGAGTGGCCGAGAGCGGGATCACCCTGAAGAGCATCGCGGAGACGATCGCCCGGGGCCTGGACCTGCCCACGGTCTCCCTGACCCCCGACGAGGCCGCCACCCACTTCGTGAGCCCGTTCATGGCCACGGTCTACGGCTTCGACGGGCCCGCCTCCAGTGCCCACACGCGGGAACTGCTCGGCTGGTCGCCCACCCACCCGGCACTCCTCGAAGACCTGGAGCACGGCGACTACCTGACCCGGCCGGCCTCCTGATCCCGCGACCCCACGGCGTTTTCGCCCGTGTGAGGCCCTCCGGTGCTTCTCGTCCGTCCCGGTGACCCGCCCGGCACGCCGCTCGGAGCACCGGTCCCCCGCTCGACGCGGAGCGCCGGCGCCACAGTACGACGGCTCCTAGGGCGATCACAGCGGCCCTCGCCAGGACCGGTGCGCCCAGGGTGAGGACGCGTTCGAGGGAGGCCGCGGCGGCGTAGCCGGCGCCGGCCTCTGCCGTGGCCCAGAGGCAGGCGGCGGTGGCGCTGAAGGGGGCGATGCGGCGGTAGGGCAGGGGGGCGGATGTGCGGGATCCGACGACGCGATGCTCACCTCGGCCGGGCGGGTGTCATGATCGCTCGGCGGCCTCGCGCCTCGGCACGCCCGTCGGCGGTGCCGGGCCGTGGCGCGACAGCGCGACCAACGGAAGGGAACCGTCATGCGCAGACTCGTCCACTACATCGCCACCACTCTCGACGGCTTCATCGCGGGCCCGGACGGCGGCGACCCCACCGGTCCCGGCGGCTTCTGGCCCGTCCCCGCGGACTACATACAGCACCTCGTGGCCGAGTACCCCGAGACGCTGCCCGTCCAGGCCCGTCAGGCACTGTCCGTCACGGCGGAGGGCACGCACTTCGACACCGTGCTGGAGGGGCGGCGCAGCTACGAGATCGGTCTCGCGGCCGGTCTCACCGACGCCTATCCCCACCTGCGGCACCTGGTGTTCTCCCGGACCCTGGCCGAGAGCCCCGACCCCGCCGTCGAGTTGGTCGCCGACGACCCGGTGGCGACCGTGCGCGACCTCAAGCGGCAGGCCGGCAAGGACATCTGGCTCCTGGGCGGCGCCGAGCTGGCGGGCTCCCTGTACGCCGAGATCGACACGCTCATCCTCAAGGTCGGTCCGCTGACCATCGGGGACGGGATCCCGCTGTTCTCCCGCAAGGCTGCCTTCGACCCGCGCACCTGGACGCTCGCCGACCACACCGTCCTCGAGAGCGGCGCGGTGTTCCTCACCTATACGCGCGCAGACGGCTGAGAGCTGCGGACAGAAGAAGAGTCCGATCGGCCCAGGGCCGTCCGAGTCGCGCGGTGAACGCGGAAAGGGCCTCCGCCCGCAGGCGGAGGCCCTTTCACCGGACGACCGGGTCAGAAGGCGCCGTTCAGGCCCCACCAGTCGGTGGCCGTCACCTGGCCCGCGTTCAGCGCGCCGGTGCCGCGGCCGGTGTAGAGGAGCTGGCAGCCGGTGCCCCGGCAGCTCTGGCCCGCATAGCCCGCAGTGGTCGTGGTGACGAGGTCGGCGTGGCCGTCGCCGGTGACGTCGCCCAGGCCCAGCACGGTGTCCATGACGTTCCAGCCGCCGGAACCGACCAGCACCCGCGAACCGAGCGAACCGGTTCGGCCCGGGTACAGCCACAGCTTTCCGGTGGACGCCTCACGGGCGATCAGGTCGGCACGGCCGTCACCGTTCATGTCACCTGCCCCGGTCAGGGCGTTCATGCCGTTCCAGCCACCGTTGCCGATGAGCTTGCGCGAGCCGAGGCCGCCCGCGCCGGTGCCCGGGTACAGCCACAGCTTGCCCGTGGACTTCTCCACGGCCAGCACGTCCGGGCGGCCGTCGCCGGAGACGTCTCCGGACGCGACGATCCGGCTCATGCCGTTCCAGCCGCCGGTGCCCATGAGCTTGCGCGAGCCGAGGCCGCCCGCGCCGGTGCCCGGGTACAGCCACAGCTTCCCGGTGGACGCCTCACGGGCGATCACGTCCTCGCGGCCGTCACCGCTGAAGTCGCCGTGCCTGACCAGGGCGTTCATGGCGTTCCAGCCATCGGTGCCGACCAGCTTGCCGGTCTGGTCCCCCGGCAGGAACCACAGCCGGCCCGCCTTGTCCCGGACCAGGACGTCGGCCTGGCGGTCGGCGTTCAGGTCGCCGAAGCCCGCCGCCTCGGGCGCGGGCGAGGAGAACCACTGCGGGTAGGCAGGCAGGGTGCACTCCCGCGCGGTGGAGACGAACCTCACCGAGCTGGTGCTGCCGGCCGAGTGGCCCCAGTCCTTGCCGGCGGGGTCGGGCGCCCACACGTCGACGGGACCGACCTGACCGTAGTTCGCGTCGTCGTGCAGGCACACGTACTTGGACGTGTGGTTCTCGACCGACCGGAACGTGTTGTTCCAGGTGCCGAGCGTCGCCTTGGCCGTGTTCGTCTTGAACATGGTGCCCGAGGCGTTGTCGGTCTTCCAGGCACAGAAGTAGCCCGACGGGCAGTCGCTGACCGCGGCCTGCGCGGGCGTCCCGCCCGCGCCGAGCAGCCCGAGTGAAGCGAGCCCCAGTGTCGTGGCCACGGTGGCCAGACGCCGAAGCGGTGATACGCGCATGCGTTCCCTCCCTAGCGCGGCGCGGAGAGACGCTCGACGCGCCGCGAGAGGAAGATACCTCGCCGAAACGATCAGCGCCGTGCGCGGGGCGGTCGGCGGGGACGCGGGGCGAGTGCGTCCGGACCCTGGCCGACCGCCCGGCCCGCTCACCGAGCCGAGCAGGCCTTCCGCGCGTCCCGCCGGCCCTCCCGCTCCCGGTGGCCCCGTGACGCACCGCGGCACAACACCCCGCGCCGCACCGGGCCCAGGCGCTCCGCGCCTGTGTGTGGGGGCCGCGGTACGCAGCGCCGCTGCCGGGCCGCGTGCCCGGTCCGGCGGCTCAGCCGTCGCCGGTCGGCGTTGCCGGTCGACTCGGTCCTCGTGCCAGGCGTGCCGCGCGGGCGGCCAGGTGGCGCCGTTCCGGTGCGCTGGTGGCGCGACGGGCGGCCTCACGGTAGGCGTCCGCCGCCGCGTCGTGCCGGCCGAGCATCTCCATGAGGTGCGCTCCGGTGGCGAGCAGGCGGTGGTGGCGTGCCATGCGCTTGTCGGACCGCAGGGTGGCAAGCAGGTCGAGTCCGGCTGCGGGACCGTGCACCATGGCGACGGCGACCGCACGGTTGAGGGTGACCATCGGGTTGGGAGCGAGGTGCTCCAGCAGTTCGTACAGGGCGAGGATCTGCGGCCAGTCCGTCGCCTCGACGTGCTCCGCCTCGTCGTGGACGGCGGCGATGGCGGCCTGCACCTGGTACGGGCCGGTCCGCCCGCGCGGCAGGGTCTTGCCGATCAGCTCGATCCCCTCGGTGACGAGCCGGCGGTCCCACCGGCCGCGGTCCTGCTCCGCCAGCGGCACCAGGTCGCCGCCGGGGCCGGTGCGGGCGGGGCGGCGGGCGTCGGTGAGCAGCATCAGCGCCAGCAGGCCCGCCGTCTCCGTGTCGTCGGGCAGCAGGCGGTGCAGCAGCCGGGTGAGCCGGATCGCCTCGGCCGACAGGGCGGGCGCGGTCAGGTCGGCGCCGTCCGTGGTGGTGTAGCCCTCGTTGAAGATCAGGTACAGCACGTGCAGCACTTCGCCCAGCCGCCGGCCACGCTCCGCCTCCTCGGGCATGCGCAGCGCCGTGCCGGAGGTCCTGATGGTCTGCTTGGCCCGGCTGATGCGCTGGGCCATGGTCGCCTCCGGGACCAGGAAGGCGGCGGCGACCTGGGCGGTGGTCAGGCCGCCGACGGCGCGCAGCGTCAGCGCGATCCGGCTCGGCGTGGACAACGCCGGGTGGCAGCACAGGAACAGCAGGGCGAGCGAGTCGTCCCTGTCGGTGCCCGGTCCGGCGTCGGCGGCGCGGCTGAGCAGTTCCGCCTGCGGGGTGGCCAGGGCGATACGGTCCTCACGGCGCCGGCGTGCCTGCTCGCTGCGCACCTGGTCGACCAGCTTGCGGGAGGCGACGGTGACCAGCCAGCCCCTCGGGTTGTCCGGCGGTCCTTCGGCGGGCCACTGGAGCGCCGCGGCGAGCAGGGCTTCCTGGACGGCGTCCTCACAGGCGTCGAAGGTGCCGTACCTGCGCAGCAGTGCGCCGAGGACCTGCGGCGCCAGTGCGCGCAGCAGGTCCTCGACGCGGTGGTCCACGGTCACAGGTCGGCGGCGGACTCGTGCAGGACGGGCCAGAGTTCGACCGGCTCGACGTCGGCGAAGGGCATGTCCGCCGCGATCCGCTGCGCGCGCTCCTGGCTCACGCAGTCGAGCAGGTAAAAGCTGGCGATGTACTCCTTGGTCTCCAGGTAGGGGCCGTCGGTGACCGCCGGGGCCCCGGCCTCGCGGCGCACGAGCTGGGCGTTGGCCGCGTCCGCCAGGCCGTAGGCGCCCAGAAGCTCTCCGGTCTCCCGGTACTTCTTGTTGAACGCCTCCTGCGCGGCGATGGCCGCCGGCCAGTCCTCGGCCGGGAAGGAGTCCCACTTGGCCTGGTTGCCGTAGATCATCGCGACGTACTTCATCCCGGGTGTCCCCTTCGGTCCCGCGCGCCCCGTCGGCGCGCTGTCACCCCTCAGTCGGAGCCGGCAACGGGCCCTCGACATCCGGCGACGACCTTCTCCGGCATTTTTTCCGTGAGAGCGAGGGCTGTCCCACGCCCCTCGTGACGCGGGTGATCAACCTATCCGGCCTCTCCCCGGCAGGACAGCCGCCGGCGCCGGCCTCAGCTCGCGGCCCCGGTGGCGGGGAGGCCTTCCTCCATGCGCTCGTCGTAGCCGGTGACGGGGTCGACGACACGGCCGGCGGCCCACCAGTTCTCCCTGGCCGTCTCGTTGATCATCATCAGGATGTCCTCCTCGGGGACGCCGGCGAACAGCCGGAGGTTGTCGACGACGGCCTGGAACAGCTGGGCCTTCTGCTCGGCGGTGCGGTGGTTGAAGGACAACTGGATGAGCATGGTGCGCTCGGTGCGGCGCAGGCCGAACACCACCGGCTGCATCTGGAAGTTGTCGGGCACGACCTCATGGAAGACGTGGAACTGGTCGTCCTGGGGGATCTTCAGCACGTCGACCATCGCCTTGTGCAGGCCCAGGGACACGTTACGGCGGTACTCGGCGGGGGTCCCCCGGCGGAGGTAGATGTTGATCAGAGGCATGAGCTGTCGCCTTCCTTCTCTTTCCGGTTCTCGTCCGGAGCCGGTACCTGGAAGCAGGCCAGCAGGGCGGAGGTGCTGAGGTACTGGCCGACGAGGCCGACTAGGGCGATGAGGGTGTTCGTGCCGAACGTGGCCGCCGCCTCGTCGTACAGGCCGTCCGGCACGCGGTGGTCGCGGACCAGGGCGGCGGCCAGGCGGTGCGCGAGATCAGCGTCGGGGCGCAGCCCGCGGGGGGCCTGGCCGTGGAGCAATGACGCGATGGCCGGGGCGGGCAGACCCGCCGTCTCGGCCGCCGCGGCATGGGCGTACAGCGCGTACTCGGCCCGCCAGTGGGCGGCCACGGTGAGGATGACGGTCTCGCGGACGTCCGCCGCGATGCCGGCCCGGGTGAGCGCCTGGGCCCACTCCAGCAGGGGCTGGGCAAAGTGCGGGGTGCGCAGCAGTGCGTTGAACGGGCCGATGAACCGCCCGTCGGGAAGGACGGCCGTGTAGCCCGCCTCCTGCGCGCCGCGTACCCGTGTGGCCCGCAGCCGTTCGCGCAGCGCGCGCTGTGCCTCGTCGAGGCCGTCGGCGGGAAGGAGGGGCAACCGGCCGCCGAGCCCGGAAGCCGTGTCAGGGGGGTCGTCGTTCATGCCCTCCACGCTAGGAAGGGGGGACGGCATTCCGCCAACGAATGTTCGGCATAATGGGCATTCCGAAGACTCATGACCCCGCCCAGGCCGGACTCTCACGGGTCGGCGGCGCCGGACCGGCTCGGTGCCCTGACCCGGGGCTCTGACCGACTCGCCGCTCACCGACTCGACGCGCCGACTCGGCGCTCAGGCCGACTCGCCGCCGTGGCCGGCTCACTGCTCACGGCTGTCCCACGGAGACCTCATGGAGATGACGCTGATCGGGCTGCGGGTGCTGCGGGAGGTGGCGGAGCGGGGCACCTTCACGGCCGCGGCGGACGCGCTCGGGTACACGCAGTCGGCCGTCTCCCGGCAGATGGCCGCGCTGGAACAGGCCACCGGCGCCCGGCTCTTCGACCGCCACGCAGGCGGTGTCCGGCTGACCGGCGCAGGCCGTGTGCTCCTGCGGAACGCCGTCGTCGCCCTCGACGCCCTGGAGGCCGCCGACCGGGAGTTGCGCGGAACGGAAGAGGCGGACAGGGGCCGTGTCCGGCTCGGCTTCTTCCCCACCGCCGGTGCGGTGATCGTGCCCCACGCCCTGGCGGTGCTGCGCCGGGAGCACCCTCACCTGGAGGTGACGACGCGTGAGGGCAGCACTCCCTCGCTGGTGCGCGCGCTGCGCGCCGGCACCCTGGATCTCGCGCTCCTCTCCTCCCGGCCACCGCACCGCTCGCCCGACACCGACGATCCGCCCCTGAGCGTCGAGCCGCTGCTGGAACTGCGCCTGGCCGTAGTGGTGCCGGCCGGCGGCCCGTTCGCCGAACGGGGCAGCGTCAGCGTCGAGGAGATCGCGCGCGAACCGTGGATCGCCGGTGGCGGCAGCGCGGACGAGCCCGTGCTGGGCGTCTGGCCCGGTCTGCCCGGGCGGCCCCGGGTCCGTCACACCGCCCGCGACTGGCTGACCAAACTCCACCTGGTCGCGGCCGGCGCCGGCATCACCACGGCGACGCCGGCCCTGCTGCCCGTCCTCCCGCCCGGCGTCCGCGTCGTACCCGTCGAGGGCGTCGCGGAGGAGGTACGACGCGTCAGCCTGGTGCGCATGCCGGGTCCCGCCGAGGCGCCCACGCAGGCGCTGGCACGCGCCCTGCGCCGCCAGGCCGCCGACCTCGCCGACCTCAGCGACCCCGCCGGCTGATCGTCGCGCGCCGGTCCCGGACGCGCGGCGGCCCGGCGAACGGCGGATCCGGCCGCCCCGGTCGTCCCCCGGTGGTGCGGCGGACGAGTACGGGCCGGGCACTGCCGAGCCCGCAGCACGGTCATCCTGCTGAACAGCAGGCTTCTGCGAGGACGATCGGTCACCCACCCCTGACGGCCTCAACAGCGGCTTCCAGTAAGGAACTTAGCTTCCTTAATTCGAACGCCAAGGTTCAGTAATGTGAACGACGTTCAACGGACAGGATTATTGACGCGGTCACGGCAGGCCTCTAGCTTTCTCCAGCAAGCGCTTTCCCCAGCGGTGCGCGGGTGAACCGTCAAGGGCCCGGACGGCCCCCTCGGTCCCTCCGGAACCACGCCCCACCCCAGGGCGGCGACCGCCCGCGCGCATCCCCACGGCCAAGGAGACACGCAATGCACTCGAGAGCCGCAATCGCATCGGTCGGCCTGCTGGCCGGCGCGCTCGTCGCGCTGTCCGGCACCATGGCGCAGGCCGTTTCCGTCCACGGCGACGCCGGGGCGGCCGGCGCCGTGCCGGCGTCGGGCACCGTTCTCTACGTCGCGCCGAACGGCAAGGACGGCGCGGCCGGAACGCAGTCGGCCCCGACGACGCTCACCTCGGCGATCAGCCGGATCACCTCCGGCGGCACGATCTACCTGCGCGGCGGGACGTACAAGTACTCCTCGACGATCACCGTCCCGGCCGGCGACAACGGCACCTCCGGGGCCCGCACCACCCTGTCCGCCTACCCGGGCGAGAAGCCGGTGCTGGACTTCTCGGCGCAGAGCGAGAGCTCTTCCAACCGGGGGCTCCAACTGATGGCCGACTACTGGCACCTGTACGGCCTGACCGTCCAGCACGCCGGGGACAACGGCATCTACGTCGGCGGCAGCAACAACGTCGTCGAGCGCGTGGTGACGGCGTACAACCGCGACACGGGACTGCAGCTCGGGAGGATCGCCTCCAGCACCCCCAAGTCCCAGTGGCCGTCGAACAACCTCGTCGTGAGTTCGGAGTCCCACGACAACAAGGACTCCTCCGGCGAGAACGCCGACGGCTTCGCCGCGAAGCTCACCACCGGCACCGGGAACGTCTTCCGCTACGACGTCTCGCACAACAACATCGACGACGGCTGGGACCTCTACGCCAAGACCGACACCGGCGCCATCGGCCCGGTGACCATCGAGTACTCCCTCTCCTACGGCAACGGCACCCTCACCGACGGCACCCA
Organism: Streptomyces sp. NPDC006743; assembly: GCF_040703815.1. Taxonomy (NCBI): domain Bacteria; kingdom Bacillati; phylum Actinomycetota; class Actinomycetes; order Kitasatosporales; family Streptomycetaceae; genus Streptomyces; species Streptomyces sp. NPDC006743. The sequence goes on from NZ_JBEYJA010000001.1 coordinate 131,223, forward strand.
GAACAAGAACGGCGACCGCAACGGCTACAAGCTCGGCGGTTCCGGCATCGAGGTCGACCACGTCGTCCGGCACAACGTGGCGTACGGCAACGGTCACCACGGCTTCACCTACAACAGCAACCCCGGCACGATGACCATCTCGAACAACGCCAGTGTCGACAACGGCGTCCGCAACTTCGCGTTCGACGAGGGGACTTCGGTGTTCCGGAACAACACCTCGTGCCGCACCGGCAGCGGTACGAACGACAAGATCAGCACGGACGCCGACGCCGACGCCTCGAACCAGTTCTGGCTCGGTTCGAACGGGTCGCGCTGCTCCTCCTACACCGGAGCCCTGGGCTGGTCCTTCGCCTCCGACGGCCACCTCGTCGTGACCTTCGGCGGCAAGCCGGTCACCCCGTGACCACGCGGTGCCCCCGGGCCGCGCGGCCCGGGGGTACCGCCGCCGGCCCCACCCGGTGACACGGCCCAGCGGGCCCGTACGACGTGTTCGGTGCCGCCGCGGCGCTTTGGCCCCGCGGCGGCGACGACCGATGAGCAGACGGCGAGAACCGATGAGCGGACAAGGAGTTGAGGAGATGCGGATGAGCAGAGCGGTCATGTCCCGGGCCGGTGCGGCGCTGGCCACGATGACCCTCGTGGCCGCGGCGGGCGCGGCCCTGTCGGCACCCGAGGCGTCGGCGGCGGCCGGCGGCGCCTCGGGCTACGCGAGCCAGAACGGCGGCACGACCGGCGGCGCGGGCGGCCGGACGGTGCGGGCCACCACGGGAACCGAGATCAACGCGGCGCTGTGCAACCGGGCCAGCAGCAGCACCCCGATCGTCATCGAGGTCGAGGGAACGATCGACCACGGCAACACCAGCCGGGTGTCCGGCAAAAGCTGCGACACCGCCGACGACGTGATCGAGCTGAAGCAGATCAGCAACGTCACCCTCGTCGGGGTCGGCGGCGGCGCCGTCTTCGACCAGCTCGGCATCCATGTCCGCGAGTCCGGCAACATCGTCATCCAGAACGTCACCGTCCGCAACGTCAAGAAGTCCGGCTCCCCGGTGTCCAACGGCGGCGACGCCATCGGCATGGAGAAGAACGTCCACAACGTCTGGGTCGACCACGTCACCCTCGAAGCGTCGGGCGGCGAGGACGAGGGGTACGACAGCCTCTTCGACCTGAAGAACAACACCCGGTACGTGACGCTGTCCTACAGCGTCCTGCGCGACTCCGGCCGCGGCGGTCTCGTCGGCCACAGCGACAGCGACCTGACGAGCACCTTCATCACGTACCACCACAACCTGTACGAGAACCTGGACTCCCGCGCCCCGCTGCTGAGGGGCGGCACGGCCCACATCTACGACAACTACTACGTGAACCTTCACAAGTCGGGCATCAACTCCCGGGCCGGGGCCCACGCCAAGGTGGACAACAACTACTTCAAGGACTCCAAGGACGTCCTGGGCACCTTCTACACCGACAAGACCGGCTACTGGCAGGTCAGCGGCAACATCTACGACAACGTGACCTGGTCCGCCCCCGGCAGCGAGAACCACCCGGCCGGCCCGGACCCGCAGTCCACCACCACCGTCGCCATCCCCTACTCCTACACCCTCGACGCGGCCCAGTGCGTACCGGCCGTCGTGAGCCGGACGGCCGGCGCCGGCACGGGGCTGCTCACGTCGAACGGCGGCTGCTGACCGCGGACGCCCCCCCACCCCCGGCGGCCTCGGACCGCCGGGGGTGAGCGTCACCGCCCCGGCCGTCCCCGGCGGCAGCGGGCCGCTGCCGCCGCAGCTCACCGCGGTTCCCCGGCGGCGCGGGCGCGGCGCCAGGCGCCGTCGGCGAGCAGGCGCAGGCCGTTGAGGCCGACGATGACGGTGGAGCCCTCGTGGCCGGCGACACCGAGCGGCAGGGGCAGCGTGCCCACGAGATCCCAGACGACCAGGCCGGTGATGAACACCGCGGCGATGACCAGGTTCTGCGCGACCAGGCGACGGGCGGTGCGGGACAGGCGGACGACGGCGGGGACGGTGGCCAGTTCGTCGCGGACCACGACCGCGTCGGCGGTCTCCAGGGCCAGGTCGGAGCCGGCCCGGCCCATGGCGATGCCGGTGTGCGCCGCGGCCAGCGCGGGGGCGTCGTTGACGCCGTCGCCGACCACCAGCACCTTCCGCCCCGCCTGCTCCAGCTCCCGCACCGCGGCGACCTTGTCCTGCGGCAGCAGGCCCGCGCGGACGTCGGTGATGCCGGCCTCGGCGGCCAGGCGGGCCGCCGCGCGCGGGTTGTCGCCGGTGACCAGCACCGGTGCGGTGCCGGTCAGTTCCGCCAGCGCGCTCACGGTGGCGGCGGCATCCGTGCGCAGCCGGTCGGCGATGCCGAGCACCCCCACCGGCGCTCCGTCCAGGGTGACCAGGACGGCCGTGCGGCCCTCCTCCTCGAGCCCCGCGGCCACGGAGGCGGCCCGGTGTCCGGTGCGGGGGTCCAGCAGACGGGCGGGACTGCCGACCGCGACCGTACGGCCCCCGACCCGCGCGCTCACCCCCGCGCCGGGGGCGGAGGCGAAATCCTCTGCCGGGGGGATGTCCAGGCCGCGGGCGCGGGCGGCGTCCACGATCGCACGGGCCAGCGGGTGCTCGCTGGGGTGCTCGGCGGCCGCCGCCAGCCGCAGCAGTTCCTCCCCGCTCAGGCCGGAGCCGGCCGACGGGTGCAGGCCGGTCACGCGCGGGGTGCCCTCCGTCAGCGTGCCGGTCTTGTCCAGGGCGACCGCGTCCACCTGTCCCAGTCGTTCCATGACCACCGCGGACTTCACCAGCACGCCGTGGCGGCCGGCGTTGGCGATGGCCGACAGCAGCGGGGGCATGGTCGCCAGCACCACCGCGCAGGGCGAGGCGACGATCATGAACGTCATCGCGCGCAGCAGCGTCGGCCGCAGCTCGGCGCCGAAGAGCAGGGGCAGGACGAACAGGGCGAGGGTGGCGGCGACCATACCGAGGCTGTAGCGCTGCTCGACCTTCTCGATGAACAGCTGGGTCGGCGCCTTGGTCCCGGAGGCTTCCTCGACCATCGCCACGATCCGTGCGATCACCGAGTCCGACGGGTCCCGTTCGACCTTCACCCGCAGCGCGCCGGTGCCGTTCAGCGTACCCGCGAAGACCTCGTCGCCCTCCTGCTTGGCCACCGGCAGCGGCTCGCCGGTGATGGTGGCCTGATCGACCTCGCTCGCCCCCTCCAGCACCCGGCCGTCGGCACCGATCCGCTCCCCCGGCCGCACCAGGACGAGGTCTCCCGCGGCGAGCCGCTCGGTGGGGACCGTCTCCTCGGTGCCGTCGTCGGCGAGCCGGGTCGCTGTCGCGGGCGCCAGATCGAGCAGACCGCGCACCGAATCGGCGGTGCGGGCGGTGGCGATCGCCTCCAGGGCTCCGGAGGTGGCGAAGATGACGATCAGCAGCGCACCGTCCAGGACCTGCCCGATCGCCGCCGCCCCGAGCGCGGCGAGCACCATCAGCAGGTCCACGTCCAGGGTCTTCTCCCGCAGGGCCTGAAGGCCCGCCCAGCCCGGCTCCCAGCCGCCGGTGGCATAGGAGAGCGCGAACAGCGGCGCCCAGGACCACGCCGGTGCCCCGGTCAGGTACAGCGGCAGCGCGACCAGGAACAGCACCAGCGCCGCGGCCGCCCAGCGGGCCTCGGGCAGGGCGAGGATCCGTGTACGGCGCGGCGGCACCGCCCCGCGGGCGGCGTCGCCGGGTGAGACCGGGCGGAGAAGAGCGGAAGACATCGAGGCAGCCCCTGGAGAAGCGGTGACGCGCGGCGTGTCCGGCACCACCACCGTAACAGGAACGAATGAACATTGATTCATGTGTTCATCGGGCGGCGTACCATGGCCGCATGGGTAACGGAGCCGCACCGCCTTCCAGCAACGTCCCGCGCACACGCCTGGACGCGGCCGGCGCCGCCAAGGTCGCCACGACCCTCCAGGCCCTGGCCACGCCCTCGCGCCTGCTCATCCTCGCCCGCCTGCGCGAAGGCCCCCTGCCGGCCACCGAGTTGGCCGCCGAGGTCGGCATGGAGCAGTCCGCCTGCTCCCACCAGCTGCGGCTGCTGCGCAACCTCGGCCTCGTCACCGGCACCCGCAAGGGCCGCTGCGTGGTCTACGCCCTCTACGACAACCACGTCGCCGAACTCCTGGACCAGGCCCTCTACCACGTCGAACACCTCCGCCTCGGCCTGAGCGACCCGGCCCTGCCCGCTCGGTAGGTGTCCCGACCCGGCCGTGGGCGAGGTTCCGCGCCGCCGTACCGACCGCGAACCGCCCCGGTCCGGTACGTCCCCTGACGGCCTGGCCGGCGCGCGGGGAGTGCCGGTGGTGCGGCCCTGCCGGGCCGTCGCGCCACCCGGCCGTGCCGTCGCGCTGTCCGGGCGTCAGTCGAGGGTCGTCGGCACGCTCGTGTCCGGCACGCGGAGGGTGGAGGCGAGGAGCCGCAGGGCCGCGTCCGAACTCGATCCGGGCCGGGCGGTGTAGGCGATCACGCGCTGTCCGGCCGCCTCCGGAAGCAGCAGGCTCTGGAAGGAGAGTTCCATGGAACCGACGAGAGGGTGGTCGATCTCCTTGGTGCCGGCGACGCAGGTCCGCACCGGGTGCCGGGCCCAGCGCTGGGCGAACTCCTCGCTTTTCATGGTGAGTTCGCCGATGAGTTCGGCGAGCTGTTTGTCGTGGGGGTGGCGGCCTGCGACGAGGCGCAGCGACGCCACCGCGAGCTGGGCCTCCTCGTGCCAGCGGGGGTAGAGGTCGCGGTTGTGCTCGTCCAGGAACAGCATCCGGGTCAGGTTCGGCCGGCGGTCCGGATGCCCGGGCGCGTCGAAGGGCAGGTGCATGCCCAGCAGGAGATGGCCCATGGCGTTCCAGGCGACGATGTCGTTGCGCCGGTCCAGGACCAGGGCGGGGGTGTCCGTGAAGGTGTCGATGAGCTGGCGGACACCGGGAGCGGCGCCGGAGGTCCGCGGGGTCTGGGCCCGCCGGGAGGTGATCGCCTCCGGCCGGGCGAGATCCATGAGGTGGCCGGACTCGTCCGGGGTCAGCCGCAGGGTGCGGGCGATCGCCCGGAGGACGGAGTCGGACACCTGGTGGACGCGGCCCTGCTCGAGCCGGGTGTAATGGGTGACGCTCAGGCCTGCCGCCAACGCCACTTCCTCGCGCCGCAGACCGGGCACCCTGCGTCGTTCCGCCAGTTGCGGAAGCCCGATCTCCTCGGGCGTCAGGGCCGCTCGGCGGCTGCGCAGGAAATCGCTCAGCTCGGAGAAGTCAGGCATGAGGTGCTCTCCCAGTCGATCCGGTGAAGTGAACCGTGCCCTGGGTCCAACGGGCGTGGCGCCCGCGTGCTTCCCGCCCTGGGTGGTCAGGTTCCGACCACCCACCGCACGCCTCGTCAGCGGGCGGGGAGTCCTCTTCGGGGACTGGGTGGCGGCCGGCCGGCGGCGCAGGATTCCCCGGGTCGAAGCTTCTCGAAGGGAATCTCATGTCTGTTGTCGATGGTGTGGCCGGGAAGGCTGTCGCGAGTGGTCCGGGGGATGCGGGACCGCGCCGGTCGACGTCCCGGATGCGGCTGACGCTGGTGGTGCTGCTGGTCGCGCAGTTCATGCTGGCGGTGGACTTCTCGATCCTGAACGTGGCGCTGCCGGTGATCGGCGAGGGCCTGGGTTTCCCGCTGGGCGGCCTGCAGTGGATCGCGACCTCGTTCGCGCTGTGCGCGGCGGGTTTCACCCTGCTCTTCGGCCGGGTCGCGGACCTGTTCGGACGGCGTCGGCTGTTCCTGGCCGGCCTGGCCGTTCTGGGGCTGGCCTCGCTGGCCGGCGGTCTGGCCACCAGCCCGCAGGTACTCGTCATCGCCCGTGTCCTTCAGGGACTCGCGACCGCGGCGGTCACCCCGGCCGGTCTGTCCCTGCTGACCACCTCCTTCCCGGAGGGGCCGCTGCGGGAGAAGGCCCTCGGCCTCAACGGCGCCCTGATGTCGGCCGGTTTCACCACCGGAGCCGTCCTGGGCGGCGTGCTGACCGACCTGCTGTCGTGGCGGTGGTCGTTCTTCATCAACGTGCCCGTCGCCGCCGCCGTGCTGGTCATCGCGCCGATGGTGCTGGCCGAGTCCCGCCCCGAGGTCCGTCCGCGTCTGGACCTGCCCGGTGCCCTGAGCGTCACCCTCGGTCTGCTCGCCGTGGTCTTCGGCTTCACCCGGGCCGGTGGGCGCGGCTGGTCCGACCCCACCGCCCTCGCCGTGCTGGCCACCGGCGTGCTCCTGCTGGTCGCGTTCTGCTTCGTGGAACGCAGGAGCCCCGCCCCGCTGGTCCCGGTCAGCGTCCTCGCCCGGCCCAGCGTGGCCTGGGGCAACGTCGCGGGCATCCTGGCCTTCGTCACCGAGACCTCGCTGGTCTTCCTGATGACCCTCTACCTGCAAGAGGTCCTGGGCTTCTCGCCGCTGGCGGCCGGGCTCTCCTTCGGCGTCCTGGGCCTGGGCACCGTCCTGGGCGGCACCGTCGCACCCCGTGTCATCGCGGCCGCCGGCACCCGCACCACCCTGATCGCCGGCGCGCTGGTGCAGACCGTCGCCACCGCCGCCCTGCTCCTCCTGGGCACCACCCCCCACAGTCTCGCTCTGCTGCTGCCCGCCACGTTCGTCGGCGGCGTCGGCAACATGCTCCTGATCGTCGGCTTCATGGTCACCGCGACCAGCGGTCTGCCCGACCACGAGCAGGGCATGGCGACCGGACTGGCCACCATGAGCCAGCAGATCGGCATCACCATGGGAACCCCTGTCATGAGCGCCGTCGCCACCGGCGCCATGACCACCACCACCGTCACCGGCATCCTCGGCGGCATCCGCACCGCCGTCGCCGTCGACACCGCCCTCGTCCTCGTCACCGCCCTCACCAGCGCCCTGTTCCTGCGCGCCCGCCCCACCAGGTAGCGCGTCCTGCCCGGCGGTGAGCGCGGGGACACCCCCCGGTGTCCGCGAAGGACCCCTGACAGGCGGCCGGCCTGGCAGGGGTCCTCGGTCGTGCGCGGCGTGGGTCAGCCGTCGGACTCCGGCGACGGGATGTAGGCGCCGGGCACGTCGTTCGGGGCGTAGATCTTCTTCTCACCGGGGTACGGACGGGCCCAGTTGTGGGTCTGGTACCAGGTGAGGTGGTTCATCTGGGCCGGGTTGGCGTAGTCGGGGACGGCGTCGGGACCGGTCAGGCGCTGCCGGGACTTCCAGGTGTCCCACGCGGCGGCCAGGGACTTCTTGTCCGCCGGAACCTTCGCCGGCGGTACGGCCGCCGCCTTGCGGTCCTGCGCGGCGGGGGTGTCCACGCCGCAGGCCGGCGGGGTCTTCAGGCCGTCGGTCAGTGAGGTGCGGTTGGGCAGGGCGGTGAACGGCCGGTAGTCGGGGTGCCGGGTGAACACGCCCCGCATCGGGGTGGCCGCGCTGTCCTTCTGGTTCATCGGGTGGATCCCGAGGATCTGCTCGATGGTGCGGATCATCGTGATCTGCGAGTAGTAGTGGCTGTCGACGGTGCCGCGCCGGACCCAGGGGCTGACGATCTGCACCGGGGCGCGGTGGCCGTCGACGTGGTCCAGGCCGGCCTGCGAGTCGTCCTCGACGACGAAGACCGCCGAGTCCTTCCAGTACTTGCTGTGCGAGATCCTGTCGATGATCCTGCCGGTGGCGAGGTCGTTGTCGGCGACCTGGGCGGCCGGGCTCGCCGGGCCGCCGGTGTGGTCGCTGGAGAGCCAGAACATGTTCAGGTTCGCCGGCCCGTTCTTCTCGAAGTCCTTCTTCCAGATCTCGTACCGGTACTGGTCCGGGACGCTGGTGTCGAACTTCGGGAAGCCGGGCACCGAGACGCTGTTGAGCGACGGGATCGGCGAGGAGGAGTTCAGGGGGTAGGCGGTGGCCTGCCCGGTGGCGTCCATGTTCTTGGCGTCGCAGTACAGGTTCTGCCAACTGGCGCCGGACGGCTTGGTCAGGAACTGCTGGAACTCGCCGAAGTCCCGTACGCTCTTGCCGGCCGCCTGCGCGCCCGTCCACAGGAACCCCGTCTTCTGGTGGCCGAGGGCGTCGTCCTCGGTGTCGTAACTGCGCTTGTACTCGCCGGCCGAGGACTCGGTGTACTCGGGATTGTCCGCCTGCATGAGCCAGTTGTGGCCCTCGGCGGAGTTGGTGCCGATGTCGTAGGTGTTGTCGTAGAGCCCGAACTGCTCGGCCAGCGCGTGCTGGTTGGGCGTCACGTTCGCACCGAACTGCGCCAGCGACGCGTCGCCGTTGCCCTTGGCGACGTCACCGAGGACCTGGTCGTAGGTGCGGTTCTCCTTGACGATCAGGAAGACGTGCTTGATCGTCGACGGGTCGCCGATCCGCTCCGGGACCGGCTGCGCCTTGGTGTGGCCGTGTCCGGAGGCCAGCCGGACGGAACCGGCGCTCCAGCCGTTCTGCCGGAAGACCTTGGCGGTCTGGGAGCGGATGACACGGTCGCTGGGCAGGGTGAACTGCGTCAGGCTGGAGGTCGTGTCATGGGTGCCGTGGCCGGCGGCGGCGGGGCGGCGCGCGTCGATGCCGCGGGTGTTGGAGACGACGACCTTCTTGCCCACGGTGGTGATCTCGGCGGGGAAGTAGTCCGTCGGCAGGAGACCGACGTAGCTGACCGGCTCCTGCGCGGAGGTGTAGCGGTAGACGGCGACGGCGTTGGCGCGGCCGAGCGTCACCAGCAGCCGGCCGTCGTCGGTGAGGGTCACCGCGTCGGGTTCGTAGCCGACCGAGGCCTCCGGCCACGGCTGGGTGGAGATGGTCTGGACGACCTTGTCGTTGGCCGTGCTGATGACCGACACGTTGTTGTCGGCGGTGTTGGTGACGAACACGGCGCCGCGCCGGGCGTACACGGCGGTCGGGTGCAGGCCGACACCGATGGTGGCGACGGCGGCGGACGGGTCGGCCAGGTCGATGACGCTGACCGTGCCGGTGGTGGTGGCGCCGGTCATCGGGTCCGCCGGGACCTGCGTGCCGTAGGAGTTGAGGGTGGAGTCCCCCGCCTTCGCGGGCCGGCCGCCCTCGTTGCTGACGTAGAGCTTGCCGCCCACCCGGGCCATGCCGCGCGGGGCGTTGCCCACCGCCCAGCTGTGCTGGACGGTCCCGGTCGCCGCGTCGATGGCCACCACCCGGTTCTGCCCGTTGACGGCGGCGTACACGGTGGAGCCGTCGGCGGAGAACACCGCGGCGGCGACCAGGGCCTGCTTGCCGCCGTCGGCCGGGATCTTGACGGTCACCGGGTCGGCGAGGGTGCCGTCCGCGGTCACGGTGAACTTGGTGTAACCGTCGGCCTGGCCCAGCCACAGCTGCTTGCCGTCGGGTGAGTACGCCGGGCCTTCCTGGCCGACGGAGCTGTTCGCGATGCGCAGGTCGTCGGCGGCGTTGGTGCCGACCCGCTGCTTGACCCGCCCGGTGGCGAGGTCCACCACGACCAGCGCGGCGTCGCCGTCGGTGACCGCGGCGGCGAGGTGACTGCCGTCGGGGCTGACCGCAGACGACATGATCTTGCCGTCGTCGATGACGTGGCGGTCGCCGTACGGGGCGATGTACTGGTCGGCGGAGACGACCTGGCCCTTGCCGGTGACCTGGCCGACCTGGTCGGTGCCGAAGGGGCGGGTGTCGGCCACGGCCGTCCCGGTGGCCAGGGCGGCCGTGGCGATGCATGCCGTGACCAGCGTCGCCCGGCGGCTGACACGTCTGCCCAGCAGGTCGTAGTACTTCTTCTCCGCCTGCCGGCGGCGGCGTGTTGTCTGCATGAGGTCATTCCTTCGGGAATCGGGGGCGTCGGGGGGTGGCCGGGAGGAGGAGTTCGGGGAGTTGGAGCTGCGGACAAAAGGGGAGTCCGGGGAAGCCGGGGTCAGGGAGTCCTGGCATCGGGGGAGGCGGACAGCAGGTCGACGTTGCCGTCGAACTGCCAGAGCGGGTTCGGCGCGTCCTGGCCCGAAGTCCGCACCAGGAAGTAGCCGTTGACTTCCTTCGGCCCGTCGCCGTCCGCGACGAACCGCCCGTCGGAGGTGATGTCGAGCTGGTAGACGGCCGACCCGGGAGCCGCGACACCGGGCAGGTGCCAGGAGACGACGCACCGCCAGTCGTTGCCCGCCCCCTGGGCGCCGTCCTGGACACCGGCCTTCGTGCATGCCGCCGTGGTCCTCAGCCGCGCCTCGGTGACGGCGGGCCGGTGGAGCTGGTCGGTCTGCATGCGGTACAGGTGGGCGAACTCGGTGGCGAGCGCCTGCTCCACCTTGGCCTGGTCTATCCCGGAGCCGGCCGCCGTGGTCGTCGCCGCCACGACCGCGACCGTCACGCCGAGCAGCGCCGCGAGCGGCAGCGCGGCCCGGGTGACCGCGTGGCGCACCGCGCCGTCGTCGGTGGGGTTGGCGAAGTCCCGCCGGAGGAAGAGGACGTACGCCAGCGCCGTCGCCGTCACGGCCCACAGCAGGCTGACGACGATGCCGACGAGGAGCGGGGTGAGCTGCGCCGGGCGGGCGAACAGGCCGTTCCAGGTGAGGAAGGCGTCACCGGGCAGCGCGAGGCGCACGGCGACGGGGAGCGGCAGCATCTGGGCCAGTTGCATCGCCAGTGCGACGATCGCGGGCAGCAGCAGACCCATCGGGGAACGCCCGAGCACGACCGATCCGAGGAGTCCGATTCCCGCGAGGGCCAGGGTCGGGGCGAGCACGCAGGCCCAGGCGAGCAGGACCCTCCCGGCTGCCTCGCCCGGCGCCAGCAGATGACCGTCGAGGCCGACGAGCGGCCGGTCGCCGACGGCCAGCAGTCCGCCGGCCGTGCTGGAGGCGGCCAGTGCGGCCACGAGCAGCAGGAGGACGGTGAGGCCGGCCAGCGCCTTGGCCGCGAAGATCCGCCGGGGCGAGCGGACGGCGACGAGGAGATGGCGCCAGGTACCGAGCCGGTCCTCGGCGGCGAACACGTCGCCGGCGACGACGGAGGTGAGCAGCGGAAGCGCCCAGGTGCCCGCGAAGCCGAGCGTCACCAGCGGCCCCGCCCACCCGGTGGCGTGCATCCAGCGGCCGAAGAGGGTGTCGGTGGGCAGTGTGCTCTGCACGCTCACCCCGGCCACGAAGAGCGCCGGCGCGATCCAGCAGGCGATGAGCAGGAGGCGGATCCGCCACTGGGAGAGGAGCTTGACGACTTCGAAGCGGTAGGTCCGGGCGACGGTGGCGCGGCCCGCGGCGGTGCTGTGCGCTCGCCCGGAGGGCCCGGCGGTCGCGCGGCCTGCCGTGGGGGGCGGGTCGGCGGCCGGCGTCGGGTTCTCCGTGAGGGCCGGTTCTTCCGTGGGGGTGGGAACTGCGGTGGCGGTGTCTTCGGTGGGGGCGGGGCCTGCCGTGGAGGTGGATTCCGGGGTGGGAGCGGAGTCCGGGGTGGGGGACGTCGTGGTGGTCATCGACCGGTCTCCTGCTGCTGGTCGTCGGTGCGCTGCTGTTCGGTGAGGGCCAGGAAAGCCGCCTCCAACGGGGAGACAAGTGGGCCGAGTTCGCGCAGCGCGATGCCCTCCCCGACGAGCCGTACCACCAGGTCGTCGAGGGCGGGCACCAGCGCGCGCACCACCAGACCCGCCCCGTCGTGGCGTCCCGGGGTGCCGTCGGCCAGGCGGATCCCCGGGGCGTCGGCGGCCAGCCGGCGGGCGCGCGCGGGGTCGGAGGTGACGAGCCGGTAGTCGAGTTCACGGTTCTCGGCGGCCAGCTCGCCCAGCGGACCGGAGAAGACGGTCCGCCCGGTCGCCAGGATGGTGACCTCGGAGCACAGGGCCTCCAGGTCGTCCATGCGGTGGCTGGAGAGCACGACGGCCGTCCCCTGCCGCGCGAGCCGGGTGAGCACACCGTGGACGTGCTTCTTCCCGGCCGGGTCGAGGCCGTTGGACGGTTCGTCCAGGACGAGCAGCCGCGGCTCGGTGAGCAGGGCAGCGGCGAGACCCAGCCGTTGGCGCATGCCCAGGGAGAAGCCGCGGGTGCGGTCGTCGGCGACGTCCGTGAGTCCCACCTGCTCCAGTGCGTCGTCGACGGCTGCCGACCGCCTGCCGTCCCCCCGCAGTGCGGCGAGCGCGGTGAGGTTCTGCCGTGCGGTGAGCGAGGGGTACAGTCCCGGCCCGTCCACGAACCCGGCGACCCCGCCGGGGGCTTCGAACGCACGGCCCACCGGCGTGCCGAGGATCTCCAGACTTCCGCTGTCCGTCACGGCCAGGCCGAGAAGGACGCCGAGCAGGGTCGTCTTGCCGGCGCCGTTCGGACCGACCAGGCCGTGGATCTGTCCCTGCGCCACGTCCAGGTCGACGCCGTCGAGCGCGACGACCTCCCCGAAGCACTTCGTGATGCCGCGAGCCCGGATGGCGAGCTGTGAGTCCATGAGCTCCTTCTTTCGGAAAGCCTCATGCACCCTAGGAAGCACACACGTCCCTGACAGGGATCACGGGTTGAACGCTCAGCGAACGGAATGCCAAACGGGAGTCAACGGGCCCGGGGGACGCCGGTGTTCGGCACGCACCGGGCGAACGGGCCCGCCGGAGGCCGGTCACAGGGGAACGGGTCAGGTCGCCGTCGGCTCCGGTACGAGCATGTCGTGGTGGGACGCGATCCGGCCCGCGGTGTCGAAGCGGAACTCCGTGACCAACGACCAGGCGTCCTGTCCGGCGCGCGCGGTCGCCCGCAGGACGACGACGTCACCGTCGGCTAGGAGGCTCCGCACCGTCAGCCGGAGCCCTGCGGGCAGGGCACGCCGGCCCGGGCCGGCGGGGGTCGTCCAGCCCCTGGTGAGGCTGTTGTCCTCGCCGCGGTTGACCGCCGCGACCAGGGCGAGGGCGAGTTCCTTGTTGCGCTCGCGCACAGTGCGAGCGGTGAGGAGGTCGTGCAGCACCTCACCGAGGGGGGAGATCGACACGGGCGCCATGGCAGGAGGCCCTCCCTTGTGGTTCGTCATCCCGAGCGGACAGGGGTACGGCTGTCCTGGACCACCATGGCCGTACGCCCTGGAGGGACGATGGAGGGCGGATGCACCACGGCGGCCTCCGGCACCCGGCCGGCGCCGCCCCCTCGTCAGGAGCGGGTCGGTACCGGACCGCACAACTCGTTGCCCGGGTCGGCCGGATCGTCGCTGGTCCAGAACTGGATCCACAGCTCGGTGAACTCGGGGCGGCCGAGCTGACCGTCCCCGTCCTGGTCGAGGCGGTCGAAGACGTCGGCGACGTCGACGCTCCGCCCGTGCCAGGTGTCGACGAGACGGCGGTGCTCGGCGGGAGAGATACGGCCGTCACCGTCCTCGTCGACGGCGTCGAAGACCGTCTCGGCGGTCGCGGCGACGACCCCGCGCATCGTGGGCAGCAGGTCCACCATGGCGAGGACCTCGTTCAGGTCGACCTTGCCGTCATGGTCGGTGTCCACGTGCTCCGCGAGGAGGTCCCACCAGCCCCGCAGCACCGTGTCCACGCGTGCGGCCAGCTCGGATCCCGGCCGGACGCGGGGCAGGTCCTTCCAGCGTCCGGCGAGGGCCTGGAAGTCCCGCTGGTCGAGGTAGCCGTTGGCGTCGGCGTCGAACGCGTGGAACATGGCGACGAGTTTGTCGCGCTGGAATTCACTTGCCACGGCCGGCCCTTTCTCTCGGGATCCACGGCGATCCTGCCCGCGACGAGTGAGGCCCCAACGGCGTACGGAGGCGCGGAAGAGCGCATCCGGACCCCGGTCGCGCATCCGACGCTTCGCGCGCCCCTTTCGGCCACCGGGCGCGGGCCCGCTGCGCGACGGCCCCCGAGACTCGGCCTCAGCAGTGCGGCGGCCGCCACCGGGGCCCCGGCTTCCCTCCCCCGGCCCACCGTCGCGGCAGGCGTCACCGAGACCGGGCTGCCGTCCGAGGACACCGCCCTGTCGGGTCGGCTTCATCGCTGAGTGCCTTGTTCCCCGGCGCCTGGGTGCTGCTCGGCGCCTCGTTGGCCGGAGCCCTGTCACCCGGCGCCTGGGTGCTGCTCGGCGTCTCGTGGCCCGGCGCCCTGTTACCCGGCGCCTGATTGCTGCTCGGCGGCTTGTTGTTCGGCGTCTCGTGGTCCGGCGCGTCGCTCGGCGGCGTCGAACGCGGGCACGAGCGGGGTCAGCGCCGCACGGAGCTGGTCGTGCAGCGAGCCGGAGGGCACGACCAGCCCTCCGACGTCGGAACTCCCGCCGCCCCCCACGCTCCCGGCCGGCCGGAGCCAGCCCTCCAACGCGATGCGGACCGCCGCGGCCACGCTCGCCGCGAGCACCCGGGCCGTCTGCGCCCGGACGTCACCCAGGCGTTCGGTGAGCACCGCGGTGAGAGGGGGCTCGATGCCGGCGGTGGTGTCGAGGAACGCGTCGCGCAGCGCCGCCCGGCTGGTGATCAGCAGCAGCGCCTCGTGCCCGCGCTCCCCCGCGCCCGCGGCCACGCCCGCATCCGTGTCCGTCGTCGTTTCCCGGTCCGTGTACTGCCCGAGCACCGCATCCACGACGGCGTCGGCCAGCCGCACCCCTGGCGGCCGGGCCGCGACCGCCGCCGCGATGCGCGCCTCCCGGTCCACGGTGACGGCGGAGACGATCGCCTGCTCGCGGCTGGCGAAGTAGTTGTGGTAGGTGCGGGGCGACACCCCGGCGGCCGCGGCGATGTCCTCGATCCGCACCTGGTCCGGTCCGCGCTCCACCGCCAGGCGCAGGGCCGCCTCGCGCAGCGCCTCGCGCGTGGCCTGCTTCTTCCGCTCCCGCAGTCCTGGGGGTGGTGTCGCCATGGCGACAGCGTTCCACAGAAGACTGCGCGCCCGCAAACTTGCATTCCGGCAAAAATACTTGCCACACAAACTTGCATCTGTGCAAACTTGCGCTCCTGCACTTTCACTGCCGGTCTCGGCCCGGCCGAGGCCGGCCGGCCCCGCGGAAGGGACGTCACCATGCGCGCAAGAGGAATGACCTACGACACCGGATTCGTCGTGAACGGCCGGCCGTCCCGCGACCGCCTCGACCCTGCGGTGGTCCGGCGCGAGCTGGCCATCATCCGTGACGATCTGCACTGCAACGCGGTCCAGATCACCGGCGGCGACCCGGACCGGCTGGAGTCGGCCGCCGCTGCCGCCGCGGAACTCGGCCTGGAGGTCTGGTTCTCGCCCTATCCGCTGGAGCTGGACCAGGAGCAGATCCTCACGCTCTTCCGCGACTGCGCCGAGCGAGCGGAACGGCTCCGGCGGCAGGGCGCCACCGTCGTCTTCGTCGCGGGGGTCGAACTGAGCGTGATGAACCGCGGGTTCCTGCCCGGGGAGAGCCCCGAGGAGCGGGTCGGGCTGCTGATGGCACGGCCCGAGCGGCGGGCCGAAGCGATCCGCGCGCTGGGCGTGCGCGTCAACGCGTTCCTCCGGGAGGCCGCGGCCACGGTCCGCGAGCGCTTCCGGGGCCGGCTCACCTACGCCTCCATCCAGTTCGAGCAGGTCGACTGGACCCCCTTCGACCTCGCGACGTTCGAGCTGATCCGCTCCGCGGAGGTCGCCGACCGGTTCCGGGACGCGGTGCGCACCCTGGCCCAGGGCCCCAGACCACTCGCCGTCACCGGGTTCGGCACCGCTGCCTACCGCGGCGCGGGCGACCGCGGCGGACGGGTGCTGGAAGTGGTCGAGTACGACCCGGTGACCAAGGCCCCCGCACGGCTGAACGGCGTCTACGAGCGTGACGAGGCCGGTCAGGCCGCGTACCTGAGCGAACTGCTGGAGATCTTCGAATCCGAGGGCGTGGACAGCGCGTTCGTGTTCCTGTTCGCCCTGCCCGGCTACCCGCACCGCCCCGACGGCGACCCCCGGGACGACCTGGACCGGGCCGGCCTCGGCATCGTCAAACTTCTCGAAGGACGCCGGGGGGAGACCTACCCCGACATGGACTGGGAGCCCAAGGCCGCCTTCGCGGCAGTGGCCGAGCGCTATCGGAGGTGACGGCCACGCGTCCCGCGCAGGACGCGCCGGCACGAGGTCGGCGACGCCGTCGATCCGGCGCCGCGAGATCGTCGCACCGGCAGGTGCGCGGCGTCCGTTCAGTCGGTCAGGGTGCCCTGGTGGAAGTACAGCCGCCAGCCCGTCTCCGTCAGACGCCACAGAGAGCTGCGCCATGCCCGACGGCCCTGGTGGTCGGCGAAGTACGTCAGGTGCACGACGCCCGGAGCAAGCACGACCCCGGACATCTCGCTGACCGCGACCGGGGCCTCCGGGGACACCGAGCCGCCGCTCGTCACCGTGAGGATGGACTCCACGTCCCAGCGGCGTCCGGAAGCTCCGATCTCGGTGAACTCCGGGTCCAGTAGCTCCAGGACCCGGTCCGGGGAAGCGCGCACCCCGGGATCGAGCAGCCGCATCTCCCCCTCGACGGCCGCCCGCACGGCCCGCTCGTTCTCGTCGGTCATGCGGGCAGGCTACCGGCGCTGCCGGCCAGGACACGGCGGGCGGCCCTCCGCAGCGACCACACGCACGGTGACGCGCCGCACCCGCGGCAGGCACGCGCTCTTCAGCGGGCCGAGTCGACGATGTCCTGGGTGCCGATGACCGTGAGCAGGTCGAGCAGGCCGGCGCTGTCCGTGCCGACCGCGGGGGTGAACCAGAGCAGTCGTTGCCGGCCGTCCTCGCTGAACAGGCTGAGGCAGTTGACCTCGACCAGACCGATCGCCGGGTGGTTGAGGCGCTTTCGGTCGTCCCGCCGGAACGCCACTTCATGGCAGGCCCAGAGGGCGGCGAACTCGGGCGAGGTGTCGAGCAGCGTGCCGATCATCGAGGAGGCCTCGGTGTCCTTCGCGTCCCGCCGTGCGGCGGCCGCCCGCAGATCGGCGACGAAGGCGCGGGACTGGGCATCGTGGTCGGCTCCGGGATAGAGCTGCCGGGCTTCGGGTTCGGTGAACCAGCGGTGGATGAAGCTGGCCCGGGCACCGCGGAAGCCGGACTGGTCCCCGAGCAGGACCACCGCGAGCGGGTTCTGCACCAGGGTGACGTGCAGGTCGGTGATGACCTGCGCCGGTGTCGAGGTCAGGCGCTGGAGCAGGTCGAACATGCCGGGGTGGACGTGGGAGGCGGCCCCGCCGTGCACCGGCACCGGACGGCCGGCCAGGTGGTAGAGGTGGTCGCGTTCGTCGGCGCTCAGCCGCAGCGCCCTGGCCAGGGCGGCGATCATCTGCTCCGACGGCTGGGATCCGGCTCCGCGCTCCAGCTCGTTGTAATAGTCCACCGATGCCCCGGCGAGCTGGGCGACCTCTTCGCGCCGCAGCCCGGGGACCCGGCGGCGGGGCCCGGTGGGGAGGCCCACCTCCGCCGGGCGGATGCGTTCACGCCGCGACCGCAGAAAGGACCCCAGTTCGGTGTATTTCGCAGAACCCATGGCCCCCATTCTGCGCCCGGCCGGGGTGGCGACCCAGGGGATGACGTCCCCTGGTTGCGCCGGTCAGCAGCGCTCACTCTGGAGACGTGCGCGCAAGCCCTTCCCGGTCATCGCCGCAGCCACGGCCCTCGCCGTCACCGTTGACGACCGCGACCACGCCCGGCGCACGCGCACCGCGCACCGCGCGCGGAAGAAAACAGGAATCGATCCCAGGAGAACCCAGTGCCTTTCGCCCACTTCAAGGTCCCTGCCGGCACCCTCGGCGCCGAGGACAAGAAGAAGATCGTCGAGCGCACCACCGATCTGTACGCCGAGATCTACGGTGAGCGCGCCCGCCCCACCACCGTCGTCCTCGTCGACGAGGTCCCCGACGGCGGCTGGGGCGTCGCCGGCAACGTACTCACCGCCGCCATGCTCAACGGCGACGCCTGAGTCCCGCCCCACCCGTACGGGCCCGGCACCGCAGTGCCGGGCCCGTACGGGGCGACGGGTCTGCCACGTCGGAAGGCGCCGCTGTCCAGACCCCACCGACCGGCGTTGTCCCACGGGGCCCGCCGCAGGCCGCCCGTGCCCGCCCCCTGGTACTGGACCAGCCGGTCGCCGCCCGTCGCGAGAAGGTCCGCACGGCCGTCGGCCGGCCAGTCACCGACGGCGAGGGAACCGGTCGGCGCTCGGCGTGACGGTCCGGGTCACACCTTGAGTTTGACCGCTTCGATCCACGACGCGTTGTCGTGGGTGCCGGCGTAGGTGAAGGGGTATCCGGTCCCGGGTTCGTCGCACGCCAGGCCGAGCCAGGTGTCGTTGTGGACGTAGGAGGACTGGCAGACCGTCCCTTTGCCGCCGTCGACGTTGATGGTGAAGCCCAGCATGCTCGGGGCGTCCTTCTCGGTGCTGCCGACGTAGTTGTCGATGCCGTCGACGGCGCTCGACCACGGCTTGGGGAAGTGTCCCTCGCCATTGGTCGACTCCGGGTCGTGGACGAAGGCGCCGCTGGAGGTGCCCTTGGTCCCGGACACGGCGATGTTGACGGCCTTGATCGGCATCCCCGAGCCCGCCGAGCCCGCTGTCTCGCCGTCGCACACGGCGTCGGACCAG
This sequence comes from Streptomyces sp. NPDC006743, assembly GCF_040703815.1. Lineage (NCBI taxonomy): Bacteria > Bacillati > Actinomycetota > Actinomycetes > Kitasatosporales > Streptomycetaceae > Streptomyces > Streptomyces sp. NPDC006743. Next base: position 149,716 of record NZ_JBEYJA010000001.1, read on the forward strand.
CCGTTGCCCGGCGTGTAGACCCGGTAGCAGATGTGCCGTCCGCTCGGATCCTCTGCGGCCCGTTCCTGGACGGCGGTCGCCGCGGTCCGCTCCGGTGCCTTGCTCTCCTTCTTCTCCTTCTGCTGGGACCCACCGCCCCCCGCCGCGTCTTCGTCCCCCGCTCCGGCTCCGCCCGCCTGCTGGGTCGGGGACGGGGCCGGCGGGGCGGTCACGGCGTCGGCGGGCGGGGACGCCGGCGCCTTCGGGAGCGGTGAGGGGGCGGCCTGGAGCGTGCTGGTGCCGGCTTCCTGGAGTTTCTCGGTGGCGGCGGTGGCGACCCGGGGCTGGTGGGAGATCCACAGCATCACGAGGGTGACCGCCAGCGCCGTGAAGACACTGAGGAAGACCGCGAGCCAGCGCGGCAGGAGACCGCGCTGCACGTAGGTGCCCTCCACGTCCAGCGGGGGCACGCCCGACCGCTGCACCGCCAGGGTGTAGGGGCGCTGCTCCGCCGACCCGAACCAGATGAGCTTGCGCGGCTTCAGCGTGGTCTTCACGAACACCGCGCGGCCCGGCTCGATCTGCACGTTGCTCGGATGTATGCCGTACGACAACTGGTCACCGTTGTCGCTGCCGCTCACCGAAGCCGTCAGTTTCGTGTTGCCCACATTGTCCACGGCCAGTCGCGGACGGCCGCGGAAACGGCCCTTCACCGTCGGCGGCACCAACTCCGCCCGCACTTCGGTGAACGGGGTGATGGTGAGGTTCCCCTCCGGAACCGTCGTCGCCTCCGGATGCTCGGTCGGCGTGATCCGGACGGCGTACGGGTTCGGCCCCGCCGTCGCGTCCGGCGTACGCGGCGGGGCGAACGTCAGCTCCACCGTCCCCGTCGTCCCCGGGTACAACCGCAGTGACTGCGGCTCCACGACGGCCCACGGGGCGAGAGCGCCCACCGCCTCGAAGCGGTACTCGTCCACCACGTCGCCGGTGTTGCGCAGACGCAGCCGCACGGTCGTGGTACCACCCGGGTCCACGGTCGCGGATGCGGGTTCGAGGGAAGTCCAGAGGCTCACTCCCGGACGTTAAACGTGACAGGGGCGCCGAGTCAGTAAGCCATGGGGCACGATGACTGCCCGAAGAGGCGATGCCGACTGCCCTCGTTCCTCCCGGGCGTCGGAGGAACGGTCCGCCGGCCCCTGCCCGCCCGCCGGCCCGGACGGCGGGGCCGGCGGGGCCGGCGGCCGAAGACTGCGGCCGGGCGGTCTCCGGGAGGCCGGGAACGCCGTCTCCCGGTCTCTCACTCCTCGACGGCACCGCCGATGGCGCGCAGGTGCCGGCGGAAGGTGATGCCCTCCTTGTCGCGGACGGCGAGGTAGTCGGCGAACCGGGTCTGTTCGCGCAGGGTCTCACCGAGCCGCATCCGGGTGGCCTGGGCCCGTTCGGTGTCGCGGATGGCCGTCGCGGCCCCGGCGATGTCGGCGGCGCGGCCGGCGGGGAAGAAGAGGACCCCGTCGTCGTCGCCGAGCACGACGTCCTCGCCGGTGACCGTGGCGTCACCGCACCGCGCCCGGGTGAGCGCGTCGGGCTCCTGGGCATCGACCCGCTGCGGGCCGACGGGCAGCGCTCCCTGGCTGAAGACCGGCAGGCGGATGTCGCGCAGCTCGCGGGAGTCGCGGTGGAGGCCCCAGATGACGATTCCGGCCAGCTGGACGCGCTGGACCTCCAGGGCGACGAGATCGCCGACGCACGCCTCGTCGTCCCGTCCGCCGTTGTCGACCACGAGCACGTCCCCCGGGCGGGCGTGCCCGATGGCCTCCAGGAACACGTCGACGCTGCCGAAGTGCCGGGCGGGCCGGGCCGGGCCGACGACGTGGAAGCCCGTCCACAGCGGACGTACGCCGGCGGGGGCGTGCCGCACGGGGATGCCAAGCCGCGTGATCGCGTCGGCGACGTGAGGGGTCGTCAGGTCCGCGTAGAGGCGCTGGAGTTCGCGGGTTTCCATCAGGGTTCTCCTTGCTCTCGGTGTGCCCGCCGCGCGGGCCGGACCGGCAGGCGGTGGTGCCGGCCGGTCATCGCGACCGAGTGCTGTCGTCCCCGGCCCGCGACCGCACCGGCCGGACGGCCGGCGGCGGCGGCGCGCACGCGGTGCCGCGGGGCGGTACGGTGCCCGCCCGGGTGACGCGGCTCCCCGTGCGCCGGCCCCTCGTGGCGGGACCTTACGGCATGCCTCGCGCCCCGCGCCCCCATCCGGCCGGGACGGGCTCCCGGCCCGCTGAGGGCGCCGCGCCGGGCTGTGCGACGGCTGCCGGCGTGCCGGGCGCCGGCGGCCGGGCCGACCAGGCCCGTCCATGATCCTGGCACGGGGCGGTACGGAGTGTGGGGCGCCCCCGTGCGGTCCGGGCCGGGGCTTCGGATGCCGCCGCGATCCGGCGCGCGGGGCGGCTCCTGTGCCGCGGGGCGCCCGCCGTCGCCGGCCCCCTCCGCCGGCGGCCGCGCGCCCGGACGCGGGAACGGTCCGGGCGCGCGCCCGGTCCGCCGAGGGCGCTGTCTCAGGCGGGGTCGACGAGGCGGTAGCCGATCCCGCGGACCCTCTGGACCGGGTCCGGCCGGCCGAGCCGGCGGCGGAGCCGGCCGATCAGTGCGTCGACCGCGTCGGCGTCCGGCGGCTGCCCGTCGCCGGCGCAGCACATGGCCAGCCGGTCACGGGTGACCAGCGCGCCGCCCGCCAGCATCAGGGCCTGGAGGACCGCCTCCTCGGCGACGGTCAGGGACAGCGGTACCCCGGCGCGGGTGAACCGGCCGTCGTGCGGGGACCGTTCCAGGTCGCCGAAGCGCAGCCGGGACCCGTGGCCGACGACCACGGGGGCGCGGAAGAGGGCGAGCGCACGGGAGGTGAGGTCGGCGGTGGTGAAGGGCTTGACCAGGTGGTCGTCGGCGCCCTGCTCGACGAGGGCCACCCGTTCGGCGTACGAGTCGAGCGCGGTGAGCATCAGGACCGGGCGGCTCCAGCCGGCCCGGCGGTGGGCGGCGACCAGGCGCAGGACGTCGCCGTCGGGCTGCGCCCGGTCGCCCACGAGGCCGTGGCAGGCGCCCCCGCCCAGCTTGCGGTCGGCGCCGGCGAGGTCGGCGGCCGTGTCGGTGTCGAAGCCGATCCGCAGCAGGCACCCGCGGATCAGTGCCGCGAGGCCGGGGTCGTGCTGCACGACGAGTATGCGCATGGCGTCCGACTCTAGGCCCCCGTCGTCACCTTCCCGTCGTCGCCCGGAGGGCGGCCCCGCGGCCGGTGCGTGCGCCCGGCGTGCCGGGCGGAAGTCCGCGTACCGGGTGTACCCGGGCTTTCGTGCGGTGCGGCGAGCGGGCGTGCCAGGCGTCGCGGGGCAGGCGGGAATCCGACGACGGGCCTGGCCCTGTCCGGCGGATCACGCGCCCGACGCGGGGCCCGGCACGCCCGCCCGCGGCGCCGCCGTCACTCGCCGACGCGCCGCGCCGGTTCCCTCCTCCGCCTGCTGCTGCACGCACCGGCCCCGCTGACCTGGACCGATGAGACGCCGTGAGTCCCCTGCGGCCTGATCCGCCGCACGGGCGCTGAACGGTGGCGGCGCGGCGGGAACCGGCGGCCGGGAAGGCGCCCCCCGCGCCGGGCGACGGCGCGTACGCTCGGCCCATGGTCGAACACCGCGTGGTCCCTGTGAACGGGATCCGGCTGCACATCGCCGAGCAGGGCGAAGGCCCCCTGGTCGTGCTTCTGCACGGCTTCCCCGAGTCCTGGCGCTCCTGGCGCCACCAGTTCGGTCCGCTGGCCGAGGCGGGATTCCGCGTCGTCGCGCCGGACCAGCGCGGCTACGGCCGCAGCGACCACCCCGCCGACGTGGGGGCGTACACCATCCTGCACCTGGTCGGTGACGTCGTCGGGCTGGTCCGGGCGCTGGGCGAGGAGAGGGCGTACGTCGTCGGGCACGACTGGGGGGCGCCGGTGGCCTGGCACACCGCGCTGATGCGCCCGGACATGGTCCTCGGGGTGGCGGGGCTGAGTGTGCCGCCGCCGTTCCGGGGCAAGGAGCCGCCGCTGGCCGCCATGGACCGGGCGTTCGGCGGACGCTTCTACTGGAACTACTTCAACCGCCCCGGTGTCGCCGACGCCGAGTTCGGGCGGGACACGCGCACAGCGCTGCGGAAGTTCATCTACTCGGCCTCGGGTGACGCTCCCGGCGGTGTGAAGCAGCCGCTCGTCGACCCGGAGCGCGGCTGGCTCGCGGCCATGCCGGACCCCGAGACGCTGCCCGGCTGGCTCACCGAGGACGACCTCGACGCGCTCACCGAGAGCTTCTCCGAGGGCTTCACCGGTGCGCTCAACTGGTACCGCAACCTCGACCGCAACTGGGAACTGACCGCGCCGTGGGCCGACGCGGTCGTGACCACGCCTGCCCTGTACGTGTACGGCGACCGCGACCCCGTTCCCGCCTTCCCCGGCGCGCCCGAACTCATCGCGAGCCTTCCCGACCGGATGCCCGGCCTGCGGAGCCGGCCTGTCGCGCTCGCGGGCTGCGGACACTGGACCCAGCAGGAACGTCCGGCCGAGGTGAACGCGGCCCTCCTCGACTTCCTCCGCTCCTGCCCGCCGCGCCCGTGACCCGGCGCGGCCCCTCGCCGGGAGGCCGGTGAACTCCCCGCCGCGCGGGATCATCCGCAGCGGCGGGGCGGACGAGGCCTTTTCGGCCGCTCGACGCCGAAGGAGCCGGCCCGTCACCGCAGCCTGGCGAAGGCCTGATCGGCGTCGGCGACGGCCTCGGGGTGTACGTCGCGGGCGGTGCGGCCGTCGGCGATCTTCTGCCAGTTGGTGCGGGCGAGCACCCGCTGGACCGCGAGCACCTGGGCCGCTCTCAGCCGTGCCTGGACGTCCGGCCCCGGATCGAGGGCCTCCGCCAGCGCCTGCTCGTCCTCGAGCATGTACTGCGTGAGCCGTCCCGCCAGGCTGGGCGTGGTGAACACCAGACGGTGGAAGTCCACCACCGCGGGATGGTCGCACAGGCCGGTGACGGGCTCGTGCCGGTCGAGACCGGCCCGGAAGTGCCGGTGCAGCGCCACCGTCGGGGAGACGCCGGGCCGCCGCTCACGCACGACGCGCGCGGCCTCACCCTGGTGGTCCGCGAACCGGTGCAGCACCAGGTCCTCTTTGGTGGGGAAGTACCGGAAGAGGGTGGGCTTGGAGACCTCGGCCGCGGCCGCGATGTCGCTGACCGAGACCTGGTCGAACCCGTGCGCCAGGAACAGGGAGACCGCCGCCTCGGCGATGGCGTCACGGGTCCGCGCCTTCTTGCGGGCGCGCAGCCCCGTCGGTTCGGTCACCCGCTCAGCATAACATTCTTGACTGGGTTGCTTTTTTAACCCGGTAACGCTTTGATGCCCGGGTGACTCGTTCAGACCTTCCCGCAGCGGACACCGCCTCCCCCTCGGCCCGGCCCTCCATGCCCCCGGTGCTCGTCACCGGAGCCACCGGCCGGATCGGACGCGCGGTCATCGACCAGCTCCTCGGCGCGGGCGTGCCGGTCCGCGCCCTCACGCGGCGCGCCGAAGCGGCGGCGACGCTGCCGGCCGGCGTCGAAGCCGTCACCGGCGACCTCACCGTGCCCGCCTCGCTCGACGGGGCGCTGCGGGGCACCGGCGCGGTCTTCCTCCTGTGGACCGCGCCGCCGGCGACCGCCGAGGCGGTGGTCGAGCGGCTGGCGGCCCACACCCGGCGCGTCGTCTTCCTCTCCTCGCCGCACCGGACACCGCACCCCTTCTTCCAGCAGCCGAACCCCATGGCGGCGCTGCACGCCGGGATCGAGCGGCTCATCGCGGCCACCGGGATCGAGTCGACGGTCGTCCGGCCGGGCATGCTCGCGTCCAACTCGTCGGCCTGGTGGGGTCCCGCCGTCCGCGCCGGCGATGTCGTCCGGTGGCCCTACGGCGCCGCCGAGACCGCACCCGTCGACGACCGGGACGTCGCGGCCGTCGCGGCACGGACGCTGTACCAGGACGGGCACGCCGGCGGTGACTACGTCCTCACCGGTCCCGAGTCACTGAGCCAGGCGGAGCAGGTGGAGATCATCGGGAAGGTCCTGGGACGCCCGGTCGGGTTCAGCGAGCTGTCCCCGGAGGAGTTCCGCAGCCGGACGGAGGGGGAGGCACCGCGGCCGGTCGTCGACATGCTGCTCACCGCCTGGCGCGCGACGCTCGGCAGGCCCGCCCACGTCACCTCCGCCGTGTCCGACGTGCTCGGGGTGCCGCCGAGGACGTTCTCCCGGTGGGTCGCCGATCACGCCGGCGCGTTCGGGCACGCCCCGTCACCGTCCAGCTGAACTTCACCGGGTGTGCGGCTCCTGCCCGTCGCGCCGCGGGGCGAACGGTCCGTGCAGGGCCGCCCACTGGAGGAGCAGGATGGTCTTGCCGTCCGCGATGCGGCCGTCGCGGGTCATGTCCAGGGCCTGCGGGAAAGGGAGTTCGAGGACCTCGATGTCCTCGCCGTCCTCCTCCAGTCCGCCACCGTCCCCGGTCCGGTCGGCCGGGGTGTAGGGCGCGGCGAAGAAGTGGAGGCGCTCGGTGACGGAGCCGGGGCTCATGTAGGCGTCGAGGACGTGGGTGAGGGGACCGAGGGTCACCCCGAGTTCCTCGGCGCTCTCGCGGCGGACCGCGGTGTACGCGTCGTCCGCGTCGAGCAGCCCGGCCGCGGCCTCGACGAGCATGCCGTCGGGGTGGTCGTTCACGTAGGCCGGGTAGCGGAACTGGCGGGTGAGCAGGACGCGGCCGCGCGCGGTGTCGTAGGGCAGGACGACGGCGCCGTTGCCGCGGTCGTAGGTCTCGCGCTGCTGGGTCTCCCACCGTCCGTCGCGGCGGCGGTAGTCGAAGGTGGTGCGGCGCAGGACGTGCCAGCCCCGGGAGGTGAGTTCGACGTCGCGCACCCGGACGCCGGGGTTGCGGTCGAGGCCGCGGCCGGCCCGGTCGAGGCCGGTGCGCCCGCGGTGGTCGGGGATGTCGATGCCCGGTCGGCCTGTCACACGGATCTCCTCGGGGACGACGAGCTGGGGATGGTCGGTCACAGCCGCTAAGATACATGCAGAAACGTGCAAGAACAGGCACGAGTATTGACGCTGCGGGACCTGAGCAAGGGGAAACGTGAATGCTGGCTGCTGAACGGCGGGAGCACCTGCTCGCCCTGCTCGCCCGCAGGGGAAAGATCGTGGCGAAGGAAGTCGCCGCCGAGCTGGGCATCTCGGAGGACAGCGTGCGGCGCGACCTGCGCGATCTCGCCGCCGAGGGGCTGTGCCAGCGGGTCTACGGCGGCGCGCTGCCCGTCTCCCCGGCGGTGGCGGACTACGGGGCCCGGCAGGCGGTGGCCCCGGACGGCAAGCGGAAGGTGGCCGCGGCGGCCGTCGGGCTGGTGCGCCCGGGCGGCACGGTGATCCTCGACGGTGGCACCACCGCCCTCGCCGTCGCCCGCGCGCTCCCCCGGGACCTCTCCTGCACGGTGATCACCCACAGCCCCACGATCGCCGCCGCGCTGCTCGACCATCCCCGGGCGGAGCTCTTCCTGCTCGGCGGGCGCCTCTTCAAGCACTCGGCGGTCACCTGCGGTGCCGCCGCGGTCGAGGCCGCGCAGAACGTGTCCGCGGACATCTTCCTGCTCGGTGTCACCGGGGTGCACCCCGAGGCCGGACTGACCACGGGAGACGCCGAGGAGGCGGCGATGAAGCGCGCCCTGTCGGCACGGGCCGCGGACACCTACGTCCTCGCCTCCTCGGAGAAGATCGGCACGGCTTCACCGTTCCGCGTCCTGCCCTGGGAGGGGATCAGCGGCCTGATCACCGACGCCGGTCCCCGCGACACCGTCGTCGAACAGCTCGAGGTGCTCGGCGTGGAGATCCTGGCAGCCGTCTGACACCGGCTCCGGGACCCCATGCCTGCGGCACCGTGCGGGAGTGCCGGTCGGCCGAGAGGGTCCGCGCGCCCCTCGTCGTCGAGTCCGAAAGGCCCCCTCGGGAATCAGCCATGCCCCGGTCCTCTCAGGAGGAGCAGGCAGGGCGGCGGCCCCGGATGCGGGGTGCGGCGCGTCTCGCCGCGGGCCGGTGTGCGGCGGCCCGCGGCGCCTTGGCGGCCGGACGTGCGGTCAGCCGCCCTGGCCGGCGCTGCCCACCGGGCCCACCGTCACCCGGGAGGTGGTGCTGTCCGTGACGGGCAGCGTGGCGGCGCCGGGCCACGCGAGGGTGACCGTCCTGGTCTCGTTCGGCGGCGTCACCAGCAGCCCCGTGACGCGGACGCCGGAACCGCCCGTGTCGTTGGTCGGGTAGTGGATGCCGAAGGCGATCGACTGCCCGTTCTCGAGGACCGACGAGGTGGCCTTCTCACCCGTGCGCTTCGCCGACAGCGAGCCCTCCTTGAGCTTCAGGTCGACACCCGCGTACCCCGAGATCGTGCAGGCCCGGCCGCCGCGGTTCTTCATCGTCACGGCTACGGTGCGGTCGGGGTCGCCGTCGATGGTGGTGTCCGCCGCCGTGATCTCCAGCTCGTCGGTACGGCACCTGGCGGCCTTGCCGGTCGTGCCCGCCGCGTCGGATCCGGCGCCCGCGGCCGTGCCCTGCCCGGAGGAGCTCTTGCCCGCCGTGCCGCTCCCGGCCGAGCCGGCGCCCTCGGAGTCCTGCGCGCCGCCGCCCTGACCGGAGTTGCCGCCCGCTCCCGTCCCGCCGTCCGAGGAGGACGCGGTGGACGCGGCCGACGGGTCGCTCTGTCCCGTCGTGCCGCCGTCGTCGTTCTGGCAGGCGGTGAGCGAGAGGCTCGCGGCGACGGCCAGGGCGGCGAAGGTGAGCTTGTGAACGCGCATCGTTTTCCTCAGTTCGGTTGTGGGGACCGGCCGTTCGGTACAAGTCCGTACCCCTCCGTGCGGGTCGGCGGGAGTCTCGGTACCGGCGAGCGATTCTGACCGACAGGACTGGTCGGTCACGGTGAGCCGTTCCCCGCCGGCGCCCGCTGATACATCCCTGTGACACGCCTCGGCGCGCGACGCCCGCCGCCACCGCGAGCGCCCCTTTCACGCCTGCCGGACAGCGCCGCCCGCTGGGACAGACCCGTGACCCGGTGGATCTTGACCAGTGTCCCAGGCGCGGCACACGCACTCACGCCCAGGCCCCCCCCCCCCGGGGCGGGGTCGGAGCGGGCGGGACCGGAGCGGGGCGGGACCGAGGGCCGTCGGAGCCGGGCCCGCTCGCCGGGCCGCGCCACCCCGCCCCCCATGGATTGTCGGAAAGTGACAATCTCTCGCCGGTGATTCGGTCACCTCACCTCCTGACTGACCCTGCTCAGGCTGGCATGATCGCTCCGAGGGCACGTCAGGTGCTCTGTGGGATCCGCACAGTTGGAGGAGGCTCGCGTGACGCGTGACCATCAGGTGCTGGTGACGGGCGTCGGTGCGATGACGCCCCTGGGGGCCGACGCGCCGTCGACCTGGTCGGGGCTGCTGGAGGGCAGGTCGGGGGTGCGCCTCCTGGAGGAGGAGTGGGCCGCGGACCTCCCCGTGCACGTCGCGGCCGGGCTCACGGTGGATCCCGCCTCCCTGCTGCCGAGGACCGAGGCCAGGAAGCTCGACCGCGCTGAGCAGATCGCCCTCCTCAGCGCGCGCGAGGCCTGGCGGGACGCCGGGAACCCGCAGGTCGAGCCGGAACGATTCGCCGTCGTCATCGGCACGGGCACCGGCGGCGTCCTCACCACCCTGGGGCAGGACGACGTCTTCGAACGTGCCGGGATCCGCCGCATGTCCCCGTTCGCGGTCCCGATGCTGATGCCGAACGGGCCGGCCGCCTGGGTGAGCATGGACCTGGGCGCGAAGGGCGGCGCCAGGACTCCGGTGAGTGCCTGCGCGTCCGGGGCGGAGGCACTGGCCCTGGGTCAGGATCTGATCCGCTGCGGGCGGGCCGACGTGGTCGTGGCGGGCGGGGTGGAGGCGTGCCTGCACCCCTTCACCCTCGCGGCGTTCGCCCAGATGAAGGCCCTGTCGACGCGGTCCGCGGACCCGGAGACCGTGTCCCGCCCGTTCGACGTCGGACGGTCCGGGTTCGTCATGGGTGAGGGCGCGGGGATGATGGTGCTCGAACGCGCCGGGTTCGCCCGGGCCCGTGGCGCACGTGCCCGCGGCACGCTGGCCGGCAGCGCCGTGAGTTCGAGCGCGCACCACATCACGGCCTCCGACGCCGACGGCCAGGCCTTCGCCATGGAACTCGCGCTGCGCGACGCGGGCCTGGCCCCGGCGGACATCGGCGTCGTGCACGCCCACGCCACCTCCACCGAGTCCGGTGACCTGGCGGAGGCCGAGGCGATCGGCCGGGTGATCGGAACCCATGCCGCGGTGACGGCGACGAAGTCCATGACCGGTCACATGGTGGGCGCCTCCGGAACGGTCGGCGCCATGGCGGCGCTGTTCGCGCTCGCGGACGGCACGGTGCCGGCCACGCGCAACCTCGACGAACCCGACCCGCGCGTGGAACTGGACGTGGTGCGGGGCGAGCGGCGCACCGGGCGGTGGTCCGCCGCGCTGGCCAACTCGTTCGGCTTCGGCGGGCACAACGTCACGCTCGTCCTCACCGTGTGACGGCCAGACAGTGAACGCGCCGCCGGACTACCGCAGGTGTGTCTCCTGGTCTCCTAAGAGACCGGCCACCTCGTCGACCAGGGGCTGCACCCGGTGAGGGATGACCGTGCTCAGTGCGATGACCGTCGTGCTGCGCCGGACGCCCGGGACCTCGAGGACGTGGTCGATGACCTGCTGCACGTGCTGGTTGCTCACGCCCACGATGCGGCACCAGATGTCGCCGGGGCCCGTCACGATGTGCGCCTCGATGATCTGCGGCACGGCCCGCAGGCGGGCGGTGATGGCCTCGCGGGCGGGCTGGTCCACCTCGAACGTGGTGAACGCCTGGACCCCGTGGCCGAGAGCGGCGACGTCCACGTCCGGTCCGTAGCCGGTCACCACGCCGGAGCCGGTCAGCCGGTCGAGCCGGGCCTGCAGCGTGCCGCGCGCGACGCCGAGCCGGCGGGCGATCTCCAGCAGGCCCTCTCGCGGGCGCTCCCGCAGCAGGCGCAGCATCCGGCCGTCGAGCGCGTCGAGTCCCTGCCGTGCCACCGTTCCTGCCGATCTGTGACCTGTGAGGCACCTGCACGCCTCATTAGCTGTCAGATTAGCAACGGCGTGCGGAGTCTGTTGCCCGTTCGGCTGCCGGCGGCCCACGCTGTGGGCTCCCGGTCCATGAGGAGCAGTCGTGAGGCAGCACACCCACCCGTTCGTCCCCTACCGGCCCGACCGGTACGACGAGGCCGAGACGGTCCGGCGGGGGAAGGACTTCGTGTCCTTCCTCGACCGCCGGCGCAGCGTGCGGTTCTTCAGCGACGAGCCGGTCCCGCGCGCGTGCGTCGACCTGGCCGTGGCCGCCGCGAACACCGCGCCCAGCGGGGCCCACTTCCAGCCGTGGAAGTTCGCCGTGATCGGTGACGCCGAGACCAGGCACCGCATCAGGCTCGCCGCCGAGGAGGAGGAGAAGGTCAACTACGAGGGCGGGCGGATCCCGCCCGAGTGGCGTGCCGCGCTCGCGCGTCTGGAGACGGACGCGGACAAGTCCTTCCTCGACGTCGTGCCGTGGATCGTGGTCTGCTTCGCCGAGAAGAGCACGGTGCTGCCGGACGGCTCGCTGCGCAAGAACTACTACGTGAACGAGAGCGTGGGCATCGCGTGCGGCCTGTTCATCGCCGCCCTGCACGCGATGGGGCTGAGCACCCTGCCCCACACGCCCAACCCGATGCGCTTCCTCACCGAGATCTGCGAGCGGCCCGGCAACGAACGGCCCTACATCCTCTTCCCCGTCGGCTACGCCGCGGCCGACTGCGAGGTGCCCGACCTGGCCCGCAAGCCGCTGGCGGAGGCGATCGCCGAGAGCCCGGGCGGCCGGCCCGGGCGGGACCGGAGGACGGCCCCGCCGCGCAGGGGGCCGGTCCTGTAGAGGCGGTACCCTCGGTGACTCACCGGCTCCTGTCGTGCACCGCGCGGCGGACGGGAACGTGACGACGGGATCTGGGGTGGCACGGCATGGACCTCGAAGCGGTACGCACCTTCGTCGCCGTCGTGGAAGCGGGCCAGTTCCAGAAGGCCGCCGCCGACCTGTCGATCACCCAGCAGGCCGTCTCCAAGCGTGTCGCCGCCCTGGAGCGCGACCTCGGGGTGCGGCTGTTCACCCGCACGCCGCGGGGTGCCGAGCCCACCGTCGACGGACAGGCGTTCCTGCCCCACGCGCGGGAACTGCTGCGCGTCGCCGAGCGGGCGGTCGCCTCCGTGCGCACCGGCCGCCGTCCGCTGCGCGTGGACGTGATCAACTCGCGCGGCGCGGCCTCGGGCCTGATGCGCGGCTTCCACCGCGCCCACCCCGAGATCGACCTCGACGTGGTGATGCTGTTCGACCTCGGCACGGCCGTCGCCGCGCTCCGCTCCGGTACGGTCGACGCGTCCTTCCGCGCCGTCGCCGTGCCCGGGCGGCCCCTTCCCGAGGACATCGAGTCCGTCCGGGTGCTCGACGAGCCGCTCCAGCTCCTCACCGGACCCGACCACGCGCTGGCCGGCGCCCGCTCGCTGAGCGTCGCGCAGCTCGCCGGGCACCGGATCTGGATGCCCGGGATCGTCCCCGGCACCGAGTGGGCCGCCTACTACGACGACCTCGTCGCCGAGTTCGGCCTCACCATCGAGGCGAGCGGACCCAACTTCGGTTCGGACGCGCTCCTCGACACCGTCGCCGGCAACCCGGCCCTGGCCACCTTCATGGGCGAGTACACCCGTCTGATCTGGCCGGCCGGCCACGGCCTGCGCCGTATCCCGGTCACCGGCCCGACGCCCGTCTACCCGCACTCGCTCCTGTGGCACCGGGACAATCCCCACCCGGCGCTGGCCACCCTCCGCGCCCATCTCACCGCCGGCCCGGCCGGTCACGGCGCCGCCGGGACGTGGGTGCCGGACTGGGTGGTTCCGCGCTGAGCGCCCCGCGCCCGGCCCCTCGTCCTCACCTCACGTCCTCACCCCCCGCCTCCCGCGCCTCCCCGCTCCTCGCGCCCCCGGGGTCCGCGGTGCGCGGCGGGTCCGGGGCGCGCCGGGCCGTTCAGTCCGGTGGCGGCGCAGGTGCGGCGGCCCGGTGGAGCCCCAGGAGTCCCAGGTGGTCGGCGGGGTCCAGCAGATACGCGGCCTGCGTGGTCAGCATGTGGCGCACCATGGGCGCCGGCATCCGGATCACCACCGGCTGCGGCAGTGACAGCTCCCGTACGGCGGTGGCCGTGCGGGACGGACGCACCCGGTTGTCCACCCGGGCCACCACCCGTACGCCCAGCGAGAACTGGACGAGGACCGACTCCAGCTTCGGCTTGTGGAGCGGCATCGACCCGGAGGCGTTGACCGCGCCGTCGGCCGCGCCGCCCGAACCGCCGGTGGTGCCCGTCAGCTGGTTGAGGCGGAACTGGTCGGCGTCGACCAGCCCGCCGCCGAACCGGCCGTGCGCGGACCTGCCCCGGCCGTGGGAACTCTGGCCGTCCGTCTGGGTGGGGCGGGGCGCGTCGAGGCTGCTCTGGCCGACCGTCTCGAAGGTCATCTTGTCGCCCACGCCCAGGACCCGTCCCCGGCGCAGTCGCGCGTGCAGGGAGACGTGCAGGTCCTGGCCCTCGACCCCGGTGGCGTGCACCGGGGGCAGGTCCACTCCGGAGGAGGTCAGCAGGGGCAGCGCCGCGGTCAGCCACTCGGTGGAGAGGGCCTCGTTCAGGGTGTACGCGGCCGACTGGCCCTTTTCCCGGTACCTCGGGTCACCGCCCGCGGCCCGGACCGTCTCGGTGACCAACTGCCGTACGGCCGGGGCGCCTTGGAAGCCGTTGACCTGAGCCTCCATCGGCAGCCTCGCGCCGAGGGCGCGCCAGGCCCCGAGGCGGGCCGGACGGGCCTCCTGCGCGCCGGGGGGCGCGGCGGTGGTGGCCGTCCTGCGGGGGGCGGCCACCCGGGCGAGTGCCGTGAGGTCGTTGTCCAGGATCCGGTAGGTGAAGGCGGTCCGGCCGGTGGAGGCCAGGCCGATCCGCCGGTCGCCCTCGTAGAGTTCGAGGGTGGCCGTGATCGGCAGCCGCAGCTTCGTCGACCGGGCCGTCTTGGCCTCCGCGACCGTCTTCATGCCGAGCTGGCCCCGGGAGGCGGAGCCCTGCCGGTGGGACGCGGCCCGGCCTGCGCCGAGACCGCCCACCGCACCGGTGCTCTTCAGCTGCCCCGCCCCGCCGTCGGGCCGGCCGCCGGCGCCGGCGGTCAGTTCCGCGCCGGTGGCCGCGCCCTGTTCCCGCGCGGTGGCCTCCTGGGCGACGGCCGAGGTGATGTACTCCATGTCGCGGCCGTCGTCCGCCGCGCCCTCGGTGACGCCGTCGCCCAGTCGCGTCACCTTGAACACCGCCCAGTAGGGCGTCCGGCGTCCGTCGAACAGCTCGACGGTGACCCCGCCGTCCATGGCGCTTCCCAGCAGACCGGCGGCGCCGTCGCGGTCCAGCACGCGCAGCAGCCGCTGCACGTTGTCGTTGCGGTCCTCGAGCTGCTGTCGGGGCAGCAGTTCGGCGGCCAGTCTCCGGTGGCGCGTGCCCAGGTTCGTCCGCAGACCTTCCAGCAGCGGGACGAAGGCGGGCAGGTCCTCGATCATGCCGAAGCCGAGCGGGACGGAGCCGGGCAGGGCCGCGGCGGGCTGCCGCCCGGAGCCGGCCGCGGTGTCCGCGGCCCCGGTGGCGGCCTGATCCCGTGCCGCCGTGTTCCCGGCCCCGGTGGCCGCCTGTTCGCGGGTGGCGGTGTTCCCCGTCGCGGTCCGGCCGGACGATGCGGTGGCACCGGCCGCGGTGGCGGCCCGCTCCCGCTCGCCGGTGTCCCCGGCCGCGGGGCGGCCGCCGGTCCCCGTCCCGTCCGCCTTCAGCGCCTTGCGCGCCGATTCCGGAAGGTCCAGGCCCGCCGCCCGCAGTTGCCCTGCCGTCAGCCACACGGCGGCCGTCGCCGGCAGCGTCCGGGCCGCGGACGCCGTGTACGGGCCGCCGCCGGTGACCTTGACCTCCGCCACCATGGTCACCAGCAGGTCGCACAGCACCAGGTACAGGGGGGCCTTGCGGGGAGTGTGGGCGTTGCGCTCCACCGTGCCGGACAGGGCGGTGGCCTCGGTCCGGCTCTCGCCCCAGCTCCGGTACCCGGACAGTCCCTCGGCCGCGCGCCAGTGGGTGCCGCTCTCCAGGCCGGTGACCCCGGCCTGCACCGAGTTGGTGGTGGCCGTCCCCTGCTGCCCGGCCGCCTGGTGACCGCCGAGCACGAACGTCTCGGTGCCCGGCCCGGCGCCCTCGTGCAGCAGCCGGGGGTTGGCCAGCGCGAGCCGGGTGCCGACGGCGCCGTTCAGCGCGGCCAGGCGGCGCGGGTGGCGCAGGTTCTTCACCACCCAGCCGGAGGACGCGGCCTGCCGCAGCGACGCCGTGATGGCCTGCGGACTGAGCCGCTCCTCGATCGCCAGCCGCGGCGCCAGCCCCTCCGTGGCCAGCGCGGGGTCCTCGTGTCCCGCCCGGCCGCGGGCCGCGGCCCGGGACAGCAGCCCGAGGGCGAGGTCCCGCAGCGGCTGTCCGTCGCCGACGGTCTCCACCAGTTGCCAGTCGCGCAGGGTCTGCCCGGCCGCCGGGGCCGGGACCAGGCCGGCCAGGTCGCCGATGCCCTCGGCGGCCACCGCGGTCTCGGGCCCGGGAGCCGGCGCGCCGATCTCGTCGAGCCGCTCCTTCCCGGCATCGTCGAGGGTGAACTCCGTCGCCGTCCGCAGCCGTACGTCCTGCTCCCCCAGGTGCAGACGCGCCAGCCGGCTGGGCTCCGGCGCGTCCCGGCCCAGGGAGCCGACGGTGAGGCCGCGGGCGAGCTTGCGCTTCCGGGAGGTCATGGTGACGTGCACGTCCAGCCGCAGGGCCGCCGCGAAGGTCGCGGCCTGTTCGGAGCCGTTGGTGAGGACGTCCGTCCGGGTGGTGGGGCCCGCCTGGTTGCGGCGGGTGCCGCTGCGGCCGCGGTCGTAGCGCGCCGAGGCGGTCAGGGCGCCGGGGGCCAGCCGGGCCTGGCCGAGGACCATGCCGCCGATCGAGCGCGTACTGCTGCGTCCGCTCTGTGAGGTGCTGGTGACACCGGAGTGGCTGCGCACCAGCCAGTCCTCGGTGTCGCCGAGGTAGTCGGCCTTCCCGAGCGTGCCCTTGACCCGGATCTGGACGTCGTGGGAGTGCAGGGTGCTCTTGCGGCGCAGCCGTACCCGGATGCCGGTGGACAGCAACTGGTCCTTGTTGACACGGAGGTTGGTCTCGGACAGGGCGGCCATCAGCTCCCGCTGGTTGTGGCGCTGCGCGGCGGCCTCCTCACCGTCGGCGGGGGTCGGGGCGGTGTCGGCGCCGAAGGAGGGCAGATAGCCGGCCAGCCGGGGGTCGACGACGAACAGCTGCTGCACGGCCTGGATCATGGGCCGGGTGTCGAGGGCGCCGAGCGCGACGCTGGAGCCCATGGCCCCGAACGGGAGGTGGCGTTCGACCTCCTCCTGCTTCTCGCGGCCCTCGGCGTCCACCACGGTCCGCGTGGGTTTCCTGACGAACTCGCCGGCCCGCACGCCGGGGGGCAGCTGCAGTCCCAGGTCCTGGGCCTCGTCGGCGCGCAGGCTGATCAGCACGTCCATCGTGTGCACGGCGACCCGAGCCCGGGGGTTCAGCACCGAGCGGGCCGAGCGCGGGCCCGTCCCCTCCACGGTGAGCTGTACGGTGCCGCGGTACAGCACCTTCTCGCCACGGACCTCGGCGCCCTGCCGGCTCGTCACGCTCTGTTCGGCCACGGTGAACCGCGCCGAGCGGGCGGCCGCCACCGGCATGACGGTGCCGCGCACCACCGCCGCGTTGCCGGCGGCGCCGGCACCGGCCGCCGGGCCCACACCGCCGGCGAGCGCCCGGCCCTTGCCCGCGGTGTCGGTGACGGTGTGCTGGGTCTGCTGGTGGGTGCGCAGTTGTGTCTTGCCGGTGCTCCAGGCGGGGGCGAGGCCGGTGATCTGCGCGCTCATCCGGTAACTGCCCGCGGTCCTGCCGTCCTTGGACTCCAGGTCCTCGCCGAGGACACCCTCGCGCAGCAGCCGGGGCAGGTCCTCCAGCACGCTCGTGGTGGACGTGACCGCGTAGAGCCGGGCGCGGCCCGGTGCGCCGGGGGCGGTCAGGGAGGGGTGCAGGACGGAGGCGACCGCGTCGAACAGTCCGCCGCCGCCCTGGTGCGGTGCGGCGGTGTCGGTCACGCCGAGCGGGGCGAGGGAGTCGGCGAGCGAGACCCGCCGGGCGGTGTCCGGGCCGATCCGCCGCACGTCGGTCTGCGGGCCGCCGCGCGCCGGGAGCAGGTGCTCGGTGGGCACCCGCTGGGTGAGCGTGCCGGGCCCGCTGGAGGCCGCCACCTCCGTGCCGTCGTGGCTCCGCACCCGGACGCCGTAGCGGATCTTGCGCGGCACCTCGACCGAGCCCGAGTCGCTGCGCAGCACCCGGGGTTCGGCCACGTTCCGCTGGCCTCGGGTCTCCCGTGAGGACTGCCAGGGGTGCACGGAGGCGGTGGCCGCCGCGCCGAGCCACAGCCCGGGGACGACGGGTGCCAGGCCGAACGCCGTGCCGCCCAGGCCGTGGCTCGAGGATCCGCCGGCCGTGGTGGCGGCGGTGGCGGCGGTGTTGTGCTGGACGTCGACCTTGGTGTCCTTGCCGACGGCCTCGTCCAGGGGCGCCAGGGGTGCCGTGTACTGGTCGGGGACGGCGGTCGCGATGTCCTTGGCGGGAAGGAAGAGCGGCGGCTCGTCGTCGGGGGCGCGGGAGACGGTGACGGTGACGTCGAACCACTGGGCGTCGCTCGCGCCCCGGACGGCGAAGGCACGGCCCTGCCCGAAGAACGTCTCCGGTCGTCCGGCCAGTTCGGCGGCGATCTCGTCGACCGTGCCGCCGCCGTGCCCGACGGCCCGGGTCACCGCGTCGCGCACGAACGCGTGTCCGGTGAGGCCGTACGCGGTGGACAGTCCGGCGGCGGTCAGGTCCGCGAGGTACGGCGGCAGGGCGAGGCTCTGCTCGGTGCTCTCGTTGATGGCGGGCGCGGGCTGCCGTCCTCGGCCTCGCAGGGCACGGGTGGTGGCCGCGTTGCCGGCGGCCCGCTGGAGGGCGAGCAGGGACGGCGACGGGGCCCCGGAAGGCGCCGGTCCGGGGAGGCGGGAGGGGCGGCGGCCCTGCTGGTCGTCCTTGGCCGTGCCGTTCCCCGGCTGCTGCTGTGTGCGCACGGGTTTCAACGTAATGGCTGATCAGGCCCGTGACGGGGGGTGCGCGGACACGGGCCGCAACCGTCGCCCGGTCCACACCCGCGGGCCATGCCGGGTTCACCCGCCGTTGGATCACCGGGCGGCCCGGGGAGGTTCAGCCGAGCCCGGAGGGGCGGCGCGGTCCGGGCGGCCGCCCGATCCGACCGTGGGGTACGGGGGGGGGAGGACCGCCGGGCGGGTCACCGGGCGGCCCGGGATGTTCCGCCGGGCTCCGAGCGGGGCGGCGCGGTCCCGTCGACGGCCCGATCTTTCCGTGGCGTACGGGGGGAGGGCCGGCGGGCGGGGTGCGGCGCCGTCGGCTCACCGGCGGCGGCACGGCCGCCGAGCCGTTCGTCGGGGGCCTCGCCGTCCAGGCCGGCGGTGTCGAGGTGCATGGCCCCGAGGCCGAGGGCCGCGTGCGGCGCGCGCGGGCTCTCCGCCTCGCCGATGGGACCGTGCACCCGCCGGCCCCAGGGCTTCCCACGTCACCGGCGGGTGAGGACTCCGTCGAGGACGGTGCCGCAGGCGGCGTGCAGTTCGGCCTCCAGGTCGATCCGGGCCTCCGCCTGGGACCAGCGGTAGAGCGTGCCGAGGTAGAGGTCGCGCAGGACGTAGCTGACCAGGCGGGCGTCCACCGTTTCGGAGACGTCGCCCCGCTTCTGGCCCTCCTCCACGAACTGGCCGAACATCTCGCTGACGTAGGGCTGTTCGTACAGGGGGAAGCCCGCCCTGACCCAGGCGGCGAGCATGGCACGGGTCTGGGCGCTGTCGCGGAGGCTGATGCGCGCGAGCAGGCTCATGCAGTGCAGCAGGGCGAGCCGGGTGCTCCGGCCGTCCTGGACGGCGAGGTCGGTCAGGCCGTCGCGCAGTTGTTCGCGGCGCTTCTCGCTCCACTCCGCGATCAGGTCCTCCTTGCGCTGGAAGTGGTTGAAGAAGGTGCCGCGCGCCACGTCCGCCGCCTCCGTGATCTCGTCCACGGTGGTCTGGTCGTAGCCCTGGCGGGTGAACAGTTCGACCGCCGCGTCGTAGATGCGGTTGCGTACCCGCAGTTTGTTGCGTTCGCGCCGTCCGGGAACGAGTGGTGTCCCGGTGGTGAGTGGTGTGTCGCCCATGTGTCACTCCTGTCGCCCGATGCCGTACGTACCGGTCCAGGGCCCTGGTGTCACCGGCGTTCGACGTCGTGGACCGGGGGGTGGACCCCTGTCGTCCTGGCCGGCGCGACAGACCGGCAGTTCCGGCACCCCGCTATACATGTATCACGATACATGTATGAGCGCTAGTTCATTTTCATGGATGCGGAGGGGCCGGCGGGCCGGATGCGGAGCAATCCGTTCCGGCCCGCCGGGCCCCGGCAGGTCAGCCGCCTGCGACGGCACCTGCCAGGGAGAGCGCGAGGGTCTTGACCGAGTCCCTTCCCAGCAACCGGGACAACGGGATGTCACAGCCCAGCTCGCTGCGGACCCGGCCGCGCAGCTGGACGGCCGTCAGGGAGTCGAATCCGTAGGCGCTCAACCGCCGTCGCACGTCCAGGCGTTCGGTGTCCATGCCCAGCAGTTCGGCCACGATCTCGACGAAGCGCCGGTCGGGAGCAGGCGGAGCCGTGGTCACCGCCGAGGGCGCGGGGGCCGAGGCGACGGGGGTGGCCGCCGCCGGGGCGGCGGGGACGGTGGCCACCGGGGCGGGTGCGGGAGCCGCCGGGGCGGCGGAGGCCGTGGCGGGTGCCCCGTACGGCGGGTGCGTGGCGCGCGCCGGCGGGATGTCCCGGCCGGCGGGCCGGTGGGCGGGCGGCACCTCCCGCGCCGCCGGGACCTCGTACACGGACGGGACCTCGCACGCCGACGGGACCTCGTGCGCGGACGGGACCTCATACGCGGGCGGAACCTCGTGCGCGGGCCGGTTGCCCAGCGGCCCGGCGGTCCGGCTCGGCGCGCCGGGGAGCCACCGCGACGCCAGCGCCGCCCGCAGGGTGCGGACCGCGCCGCCGGCGCGGACGGCCGCCCGCCGGGGCAGGTCCACGGCCGCGCGGACGTACGCCCCCACCGGGCGGGCCGCGCCGAGCCGGCGCAGTTCCATGCCCTGGAACTCGGCGAGTGCGCGCCCCTGCTGGTCGAGGAGGGTGGCGTCGGCACGGAGCCGCTCACCGGCCTCACGGACGCGCAGGGTGGTGTGCAGCCAGAACTCCTCGGGCAGGTCGGCGTGGAACCGTACCCGCTCCAGGTGCGTGACCCGGTAGGCCGAGGCGGGCGGGAGCGAGCCGGGCAGGGCGGCGAGCAGCGGCAGCAGCGCCGCTTCCCAGGCGGCCTGCGCGGGGACACCGTCCGGGCGGTGCAGCAGGGCGACGGACTCGCCGTCGCGGCGCCAGACGTGGCGCACGGCGCGCATGGCCGGGCTCGGCTCGTACCCGCGCCGGGCCAGCCGGGTGAAGAACTCCTGCGGCGTCCGATGGGTACGGCAGCGGCCGAGGGCCGCGTCCAGGCGCGCGCGGCCGGACGGGGCCGGGCGCGAGGGGGCGGTGGCCACGGTCGCCGTCATGCACAGGGTGCCGGGCCCCTCCGTGGTGCCGTCCAGGGCGCGGACCTCGGCGGGCCGCGCGCCGGGCCGGTCCCCGGCCGTGTCCCCGCTCCGCTCCTCGGTCCTGACGCGCAGGGTCAGGCTCCCCCGCGCGGGTATCTCCACGAGTTCGCCGCCGAGGCGGATGTTCTCGATGGTCACCGCGGGGGCGGTGCCGGCGGCCGGGCGGACCGCCTCGCGCAGCGCGGCCAGCTGGACCGCCGGCGGCAGCGGTGCCAGGCCGCGCAGCCGGACCGCGGCCCCGCTCAGGTCGGCGGCGAGGTCGACGGTGGTGTGCCGCGCGGCGGGCGGGGCGGCGGGCGCTGCGACGGGCACGGCGCGGCGCAGCGGTTCGCGTTCGAACGGGTAGGCGGGCAGCGGGACCTGCCGGGCCGGGCCGCGGAACCAGCGCTGCCAGTCGACGGTGCCGCCGAGGGTGAAGAAGGCGCCCAGGGACTGGGCGAGGGCCAGGGCCTCGTCGGTGCGGGTGCGGTCGGTGGAGGCGACGACGGCCGGCGTGTGGCCCGCGTCGGCGAGGGTGTCGGTGACGGCGTTCAGCAGGACGGGGTGCGGGCTGATCTCCACGAAGACGTTGTCGGCGTCCTTGGCGAGGTGGCGGACGCTGTCGGCGAAGCGCACGGGCCGGCGCAGGTTGTCCATCCAGTAGCCGGCGTCGAGTTCGGGACCGTCGACGAAGGCGCCCAGCAGGCTGGAGTACAGGGCGGTGGTGCCCCGTGCGGGCTTCAGGCCGGACAGCCGTTCCAGGAGGTCCTCGCGCAGCGGGTCCATGAACGGGGAGTGCGAGGCGACGTCGACCCGTACCAGCCGGTGGAAGACGCCCTCCTCCGCCAGGCGCCGCGCGATGCGGCGCAGCGTCCGCGTACCGCCCGCCAGGACGGTGGAGGTGGGCGCGTTCTGCGCGGCCACGCACACGTCGCGGCCCTCCGCCGCGGCGACGTCCTCGGCCTGCTCGGCGGAGAGTTCGACGGCCATCATCGCGCCCTGGCCGGCGACGCGTTGCATCAGCGCGCTGCGGCGGCAGATCACCGCGGCGGCGTCGGCGGGGGTGAGCGCCCCGGCCACGGCGGCCGCGGCCGTCTCGCCCATGCTGTGGCCCAGGCACACCTCGGGGTCCACTCCCATGTCGCGCCAGACCGCCGCCAGCGCCAGTTCGGTCGCCCACAGCACGGGCTGCACGGTGGCGACCCGGTCGGGGAAGGGGCCGCCGGCCGCGGCGAGCACTTCCTCGACGGACCAGCCGGTCTCCTCGCGGACGAGCGCGTCGCACGCGGCCAGTTCGCGGGCGTAGGCGGGGGTCGTGGCCTTCAGCGAGCGGCCCATGCCGGACCACTGCGAGCCCTGGCCGGGGAAGACGAACACCGTGCGGCGGGGGCCGTCGAACCCGGCCTCGCCGAGCCCGCCCGCCCGCGTCGGGCGGCCCTGCGCGAGGGCGCGCAGGGCCTCGGCCAGCTCGTCGTGGCCGGCTCCGGTGGCCCACAGGCGGTAGGGGTGGGCCTGCCGCTTCTGGGCGGCGGTGGCGCACACGTCCCACAGCGGCAGGTCGCGGCCGGGGCCGCCCGGGGCGAGGAAGTCCGCGTAGGCGGCCGCGAGCCGGCGCAGCGCGGGGGCGCTGTGCGCGCTGAGGACGAGCAGGTGGGCGGGGCGGCCGGCGGGGAGTTCGGCGGGGGCGCGGGGCGGTTCGGCGGGCCGGGCCGGGGCCTCGGCGACCACCATGTGCGCGTTGGTGCCCGACAGTCCGAAGGAGCTGACGCCGACGAGAGCGCCGTCCCCGGCGACGTCCAGTTCCCGGTTGCGGGTGACCACTTCGAGCGGGCTGTCCGCCTCCGCCAGCAGCGGCTGGGGGTCGCGCAGGTGCAGCGAGGCCGGGACGGTGCGGTGCCGGATCATGAGGACGGCCTTGATGAGACCGGCGATGCCGGCCGCCGCCTCGGCGTGGCCGATGTTGGACTTCACCGAGCCGATCGGCAGCGGTCCGCGGGTGCCCCGCCTGCCGCGCACCATGTCCGCGAGCGCCTGGAGCTCGACGGCGTCGCCGACCGGGGTGCCGGTGCCGTGGGCCTCCACGTAGTCCAGCTGGTCGGGGCGGACGCCGGCGGAGGCCCAGGCCTCGCGGATCATCGCCGTCTGGCCCGCGACCGCCGGTTTGATCAGGGAGCCGCTGCCGCGGCCGTCGTTGGTGACGGAGCTGCCGGGCAGCAGCGCGAGCACGGGGTCCCCGTCCCGCCGGGCGTCGGACAGCCGCTTGAGCACGACGACGCCCACCCCCTCGCTGCGCACGAATCCGTTGGCGGACAGGTCACCGAAGGCGCAGCGGCCGTCCGGGGAGAGCATGCCCGCGGAGGAGAAGGCGATGGCGTCCTGCGGGGAGAGGATGACGTTGACGCCGCCCGCCACGGCCAGGTCCGTCTCTCCGGTCAGCAAGCTCTGGCGGGCCATGTGGACGGCGACCAGCGACGAGGAGCACGCGGTGTCGACCATCACGCTCGGGCCGCGCAGGTCGAGGTCGTAGGAGATGCGGCCGGCCGCCATGGCGCGGAAGTGGCTGCCGGTGGCCTCCCGCAGGCAGTGCGTGTCCAGGTCCGCGCGGTGCGCGTAGTCGGCGGTGGCCTGGCCGATGAAGACGCCCGAGCGACTGCCCGCGAGCCGCGGCGCGGGGATGCCCGCCGCGTCCAGCGCCTCGCGCACGACCAGGAGCAGGAGCCGGTGCTGGGGATCGATGCTCGCGGCCTCGGCGGGGGAGATGCCGAAGAAGGCGGTGTCGAAGGAGAAGGCGTCCGGTACGAAGCCGCCGTGCCGGGAGGTGGTGCGACCGGGCGTCTTCGGTGTACGCGCGTAGCGCTGCGCGATGTCGAAGCGCTCGGCCGGGACGGGTGTCACCGCATCGACGTTGCCCACCAGGTTGGACCAGTACTCGTCGACGCTCGCGGCCTGCGGGAAGCGGCAGCCCATGCCGACGACCGCGATCGACGCACCGTCCCCGTGTCCTGAACCCATGACAAGAGCCCCCCTCTGTGTGTCAGGATCAACCGGCGGGGAGCCTAGTCTAAAAATAAACTGGAGAACAAGTATGTTCTGAGAGGCCAAGCCTGGAGGACAGGCTGACCTGCGGTTCATGTTCGTACTCCGGAGCAGGGAGGCGGAAGGCGGGCGGACCCGCGGCCCCCCGCTCACACCCGATCTCGCCCCGTCGCCCCGTCGCCCCGTCGCCCCTGGTCGGCGTACCGGGGCGGCGCCCTCGGCCGGCGGCTGCCTGCGCGCCCGAGGGGGCCGTCCGGGCCGGCGGAGGGGGGGCGCCTGGGCGGCGGAGGGGGTGTCCACCGGGGCCGCCGGGTTCCGCGGAGGTGCCGCGGGCTGCCCGCCGTCAGCTCCCCTGCCCGTCGGGACGGGCGGCCTGCCCCTCGAACTGGGCCAGCTGGCCCCTGACCCACGGGTCGAACACCGTGATCCGCCGGGCGGCCGCCGGGTCGAACACGCGCAGCTGGTCCAGGACCCACGGGTCGATGTGCTGGTGCGCGGGGGACCGCCGGGAGACTCCGTGGCCGGCCGCCACCGCGGGCGGGCAGTGGGCTCGCCCGCCGTGCTGCGGGGTGGTGGCCGCCACCGCGGAACCGCCGCCGGCCAGGAGTGCCCCTCCGGCGGCCACGGCGGCGATACCCGTGGTCGTGAGGTGCCGCATCAGCTTGTTCACGGTTGTTCCTCCTGCTTCACGCGACGGCAGAACCAAAAGCGGAATCAATCGATCCGCTTGCGGCGCCTACCCGCCCCCGGCCACGCACACACTTCCGTACACGCACCCTCCCGCACTCCGTACGCGCACCCTCCGGCGCTTCCGCACACGCGCCCTCCCGCACTCCGCACACGCGCCCGCCGGCAGGCGGCCGGGGCCGGTCACCGGTTCGCCGTGAGTGCCGGAAAGGGCATGCTCCGGTGGCCTGGGGGCCCGGGAATGCGGACCCCGCGTCCCTTGTCACGCGTCCAGGTACGTCCCGGACAATGGCGGCCGGCACGAGACCGAGGGATGTGCGGGCTGATGCAGGCGCGGAAGCAGACGTGGAAGCAGGACACCGACACTGCCCCCACCAGGCAGCCGCTGCCCAGAACGCAGCCGGCCGGCGCCGCACGGACCGGGGCGGCCCCCCGTCCGGCCGGGCCGGGGGCCGCCGGGCTGTCGCCGGCGGCGGTCACGTCGTTGCAGCGTTCGGCGGGCAACGGCGCGGTGAGCCGTGCGCTGGAGGAGCAGCGGCACGTGCACGGTGCTTCCTGCGGGCACGGGGAGCCCGCCGCAGGCGCCCGCGGCGGCCCGGCGGTCGTGCAGCGGCGCAAACCGTCGAAGAACGCGCCCACGGAGCACTTCGCGACCCGGGCCGAGGACCACCCCGAGTGGCCGGTGTTCCGGAAACTGATGGCCGCGGGCGGCTTCCCGCCCGGCGTGATCGAGAGCGCCTGGCAACTCCTGCTCGGCGGGATCGGGGAGCAGGAACGGCTGAACACGGCGGCTGCCGACCCGTCCCTCGACCCGGCCCAGCGGCGCGCCCACCGCGCGTCGAACACCTGGTACCGCGAACTCGTCGACCTCGTCGGCGACCACCTGCGGATCACCACTCCCACCATGGCGCTGTGGTCGGGCGGCTTCGACGTGAGCGTCTACGCCCAGTCGAAGGGACACACGCCCCTGGAGTTCACCCGGCTCGGGAAGGTCGTGGACCAACTGGAGCTGCACGCGAACTGGAAACTCCAGGCCCCGCTGTGGAACGTGCTCTCCCGCGCGTTCGTCGAGCGCGCGACGGGACCCGTCCACGTCTTCCTGCGGGCCTACGCCCCCGACAGCGTCCTGATCGCTCAGGAGATCCCCCAACTGCGCGTCATCCAGAAGGTCAACCCCGCCGTCACCGTCATGTGGCATCCCCTCTACACCACGCCCGACGGCGCGATCCGGGAGATCTCGCAGGACCTGCGGCTCACCGACGACGCCGCCTACCGCAGCCGCGACAAATGCGTCGCCCTCATGTACCAGTACCTGCTCCGATTCCACGACGAGAGCAACAGTGAAGCGTCCGTGGCGTACCGGGAGATGAACGACCTCTTGACGAAGAACGTCAATCCGAAGGCGGACAAGGGGTAGCCACCCGGCGCGGTCCCGCGGGCACCCGCCCGCCTCGGCGGCCCGAAGTCCCGGCACCGGCAGGGCGGTTCGCAGGCGGGCGGTCCGGTGCGCGGGGCCGGGGTCAGGCCCGCAGGTAGGTGAGGACGGCCAGGACCCTGCGGTGGGTCCCGTCACCCGGGGGCAGGTCGAGCTTGGCGAGGATGCTGCCGATGTGCTTGCCGACCGCGGCTTCGGAGACCACCAGTTCCCGGGCGATGGCACCGTTGGACCGGCCTTCGGCGATCAGTGCCAGGACCTCGCGTTCGCGCGGGGTGAGCTGCTCCAGCGGGTCGCGGCGGCGGCGCAGCAGCTGGCGCACCACCTCGGGGTCGACCACCGTCCCGCCGTCGGCCACCTCCTGCAGCGCCCGTACGAACTCCTCGACCTGGCCGACCCGGTCCTTGAGGAGGTAGCCGACGCCCGATCCGTCGCCGGAGTCGAGGAGTTCGGCGGCGTAGGTCCGCTGCACGTACTGGCTGAGGACCAGGACCGGCAGGGCGGGGCGCCGTTCGCGCAGCCGCACCGCCGCGTGCAGGCCCTCGTCCTGGAAACCGGGCGGCATGCGTACGTCCGTGACCACGACGTCGGGGGTGTGCTCCTCGACGGCGGCGATCAGCGCGGGCGCGTCACCGACGGCCGCCACCACCTGGTGGCCGCAGCGGCCGAGCAGGCCGGTCAGTCCCTCCCGCAGCAGCACGCTGTCCTCGGCCAGCACTACGCGCAGCGGTCGGCCGCTCCGGTCAACTCGCAAGGGATCTCCACACGCAACAGGGTCGGTCCACCCGGCGGACTGGTCAGGGCAAGTCTGCCATCCAGGACCGACACGCGGTCGGCGAGACCGGTGAGGCCGCTGCCCGCCGAGGGGTCCGCACCGCCGCGGCCGTCGTCGCACACCTCCAGGAACAGCCGTCCGTCGCGGTGACCGCCGCTCACCCGCACCCGCCCGGCGCCGCTGTGCCGGGCGACGTTGGCCAGTGCCTCGCAGACGACGAAGTACGCGGCGGCCTCGACCGCCTGGCCCGGGCGGCCGGGCAGTTCCAGGTCGAGGTCGACGGGGACGGAACAGCGGTCGGCCGCGTCGGCGACCGCGGCCTGGAGACCGTAGTCCGTGAGCACCTTCGGGTGGATGCCGTGGATCAGCTCGCGCAGTTCCGCGAGCGCCTTGCCCGCCTCCTCGTGGGCCCGGGCGAGCTGGTCGGCGAGCGCACCGGGCGGGGCGTCGAGGCGGGCCAGTCCGAGGGTCATCGTGAGGGCCACCAGCCGCTGCTGGGCACCGTCGTGCAGGTCACGCTCGATACGGCGCCGCTCCGCCTCGAAGGCGTCCACCAACCGGGCCCGGGAGCGGGCCAGTTCGACCACCGCGGCGCCGAGTTCCCGCTCGCGGGGGGTGATCAGCAGCCGGGTCAGCCCGGCGCGGGCGCCCGCCGTGACGCCGAGCGCGTAGGCTCCCGGGCCCAGCAGGAGCAGGCCGAGGACGGCGACGCCCCAGGCGCCCGGCCAGGTGGTGACCGTCCACTGCTTGAGCACCTTCACGCCCCGGCCGTCGTCGGCCAGGGCCAGCAGCAGCGGGGTGGCGAGCAGGGACAGCGGGCAGAGCAGGGCCAGGGTGACGGCCAGGGCGTCGACCGGCCACAGCAGCACCGCGAACAGCAGCGCGTATCCGAACTCCCGCCAGGTCGCCTGCTCCCGCAGCCGGGTGGTCAGCCAGGCCCGCAGTCCGGGCGCGGCCGGCACCTGATGCCCGCCGGGCGCCGGGGCGCGGTCGATCAGGCGCAGCCTGTGCCGTTCCACCCCGGCCACCGGGATCCCGCCGAGGGCGGCCACGGCGAGCAGGGGCAGCCCCACCACGGCGACGGCCGCCGCACCGCACAGCACCGCCGCCGTCACCACCCCCACCAGCGTGGCCGCGCCGGTCGCCACACCGGTGAGCAGGTACGCGGCCGAGCGCCAGAGCCAGGCCGAGAGCAGGAAACGCGGCCGGGACATGGCCTGCCACACAGTGCGAGGGTGCATGGGCAGGACCGTACGGGCCGGCCCCGGCCGCACGCCATCGGTCCCGCGCCCGTACCGGGGGTATGCCTGGCCCTACCCCAGGTCTCGTTCCCGCCGTACTGCGCTCCCGGGGGCGTCCGCGGTCTCGTTGGAGGCACCGACGAACCGAGGAGAGGGCGCCGATGGGGGACCACATGAGCGACGACGCGATCCGGCTGCGTGCCGTGTCCCGGCGGTACGGAACGGGCGGCGCGGCCGTCACCGCTCTCGACGAGGTGTCCCTCGCCTTCCCGAGGGGGACGTTCACCGCTGTGATGGGCCCGTCCGGGTCCGGCAAGTCGACCCTGCTGCAGTGCGCCGCCGGCCTCGACCGGCCCACGTCCGGCTCGGTCACCCTGGGCGGCACGGAGCTGACCGGGCTGGGCGAGGCCGCGCTGACCCGGCTGCGGCGCGAGCGCGTCGGCTTCGTCTTCCAGGCGTTCAACCTGCTGTCCGCGCTGACCGCCGAGCAGAACGTCGCGCTGCCGCTGCGGCTGGCCGGCCGGCGCCCGAAGAAGTCCGAGGTGCGCGAGGCGCTCCAGCGGGTCGGACTCGGCGACCGGGTGCGGCACCGGCCGGCGCAGTTGTCCGGCGGCCAGCAGCAGCGGGTCGCCCTGGCCCGCGCCCTGATCACCCGCCCCGAGGTGCTGTTCGGCGACGAGCCGACCGGCGCGCTCGACTCGAAGACCGGCCGTGACGTGCTCGGGCTGCTGCGCGGCATGGCCGACCGGGACGGCCGTACGGTCGTCATGGTCACCCACGACCCCGTCGCCGCCGCCTGGGCCGACCGGGTCGTCCTCCTCGTCGACGGCCGTGTCGACGGCGAGCTGACCGGCGCCGGCGCCGCCGACATCGCGGCGTACATGACCAGGCTGGAGGCGGCGCCGTGCTGATCCTCGCGCTGCGCACCCTGCGCACCCGCTGGGTCTCCTTCGCCGGCGGTTTCGCCGCCCTCGCCCTGGGCGTGGCGCTGATCGCCGTCATGGGGCTGGCGCTGGCCTCGTCCCGGGACGCGCCCGAGCGGCGGCCGGAACGGTTCGCCGTCGCGCCGGTCGTCGTCAAGGGCCAGGACACCCTCGAGGTGACCACCCCGGCCGGCGTCCGCACGCAGAAGCTCGCCCGGCCTCGGCCGGTGCCCGCCGGCACGGTCGCGAGGCTGCGCGCCCTCGGGACCGTCGTCGAGGACCGGTCGTTCCCCGTGCGGGCCGAGGGCGGGGCCGCCGGGCTGGTCGGCCACCCCTGGTCGACCGCCGCCTTCGCGCCGTACCGGCTCGAGGCGGGACGCGCGCCCGAGGCCGCCGACGAGGTCGTCGTCAGCGGCGGCTGGGCCCGGCCGGGCACGCGGGTGCGAACCGGCGGCGGCCCGGTGCGGGTCGTCGGCACCGTGGCCCGGCTCGGCTTCGAGGACGCCGTGTTCTACACCGATGCCCGCGCGGCCCGGCTCTCGCCGCGCAGCGTCCAGCTCGTGGTCGACGCGGACGCGGCGGCCGTGCGGGCGGCGGTGCGCGGCAGCGCGGGCGTCCGGGTCCTCACCGGCGACGCGCGCCGGTACGCCGACGCCGGCCCCGACCGGGACGGTGAGGCGCTGACCGCGCTGCGCGCCCTGTTCGGCACGGCCGGCGGGGTCAGCGGGTTCGTGTCGGTGTTCGTGGTTGCCGCGACATTCGCGTTCACGGTGGCGCAGCGCCGCCGTGAGTTCGGGCTGCTGCGCACCGCCGGGATGACGGCCGGTCAGATCCGCCGGATGGTCGTCTGCGAGGCCCTCGGCGTGGGGGTGCTCGCCTCGGCCACCGGCTGTGCGCTCGGTTCCTACGGGGCTCCCCGGCTCGCCCGCCTGGCGGTCGGCCGGGGTCTGGCGCCGCACTGGTTCACCATCGGCGACTTCGCCTGGCCGTACCGGCTGGCGTTCTGGACGGGCCTGTCGGTGGCCCTGTGCGGGGTGCTCGCCGCGTCCTGGCGGGCGGGGCGCACCGGCCCCGCCGAGGCGCTGCGCGAGGCGTCGGTGGACAGCCGGGTGATGACGTGGGGCCGCCGGGTGTCCGGCGCGGCACTGCTGGCCGCCGCCGTGGTGACGCTGACCTCGGCTCTGGTGACGGACCCGGGGGATCTGCTGCACCGCAAGACGTACGTGAGCCGGCCGATGCTGCTGATCACGGCGGTCGCGCTGCTCGCGCCGGTGCTGGTGCGGCCGGCGGCCCGGCTGGTCGCCTGGCTGCCGGCCCGGCTGCCGGGCGCCACCGGGATGCTGGTGCGGGAGAACGCCGCCGCCGGCGTGCGCCGCACCGCCGCCGTCGCGGCGCCGGTGCTGGTCACGGTCGCGCTGGCGGGCTCGCTGCTGGGCGCCACCGCGACCCTCGACCGGGCGAAGGCCGCCGAGGTGCGCGCGCGGACGGCCGCCGACTTCGTCGTCACCGCGGCGGAGGGTGCCGGGTTCGACGAGGCGGCGCTGCGGCGGCTGAGGGCCGCATCCGGCCGGGGCGCCGCGGTGTCGGCCGGCTCGTCCGGCGCCGTGTACGTCCTGGAGGACGGCGTGGCGCTCATCAGGTCCGGTGCCCGGGCCGTCGAGCCGGGAGCGCTCGCGGCCACGGCCCGTCTGCCGCTGGCCGCGGGGAAGGTGAGCGATCTGGACGACGACTCGATCATCGTCAACGAGGAGTGGGAGAAGCACACCGTGGGCGAGCGGGTGGACGTGTGGCTCGGCGACGGCACGAGGAGATCCCTGCGGATCGCCGCGGTCATGACCACCGGCACCGGCGGCAACGGCGTCTACGTCACCCCGCGCAACGCGGCCGCGGCACCCGTCGACCGGGTCGACGTACGCCTCCCGGACGGTGCCGGCCCGGCGGCCAGGGCCGCGGTGGCCGCCGGGCTGCGTCAGGCGGTGGGGGCGTCGGGCGGGAAGGTCCTCACCAGGGCCGCCTGGGTGCGGGCGGCCACTCCCCCGGCCGACCGGACGACCCGGGCGGGCCTCTTCCTGGTCCTGGGGATCGCCCTGCTGTACACGGGTTTCTCGCTGGCGGGCACCATGGTCATGGCGACCTCCGACCGGGTGCGCGAGCTGGCCGTGCTGCGGCTGGCCGGTGCCACCAGGGGGCAGGTGCTGCGACTGGTGGGCGCCGAGGCACTGTTGGTGGTCCTGGTCGGCGGTGTCCTGGGAGCGCTGACCGCCGGACTCGGCCTGGCGGGCATGTGGGCCGCGCTCGCCCTGCTCTCGGTGCGCACGTCCGTCGGGATCCCGTGGGCGGCGCTCGCGGCGGTCCTGGGCGCCTGCGCGGTACTGGCGGTGGTCCCGGCGGTCACGGCGGCCGGCCTGTTCCTGCGCCGCGGGACGGTGGAACTGGCGGGCGTACGCGAGTAGATGAGGAGGCGGGGCGGCCGGGGGGGCGGGCGCGGTCGTCCTCGTCCCCGGCGGCATCCCGGCGGAACCGGGACACCGCCGGCGGATCCGGCGTTCACCCCAGGCTGAGCAGGACGACGGCGGCGGCCGAACTCACCAGTCCTGTCGCCAGGAAGTGCATCGCCGTGGCGCTCCCGGCCCCGGAGAGCGCACCCCACAGCAGGTCGGACGGCCGGACCGCTTCGGCGGGTGCGAGAAGAGCGGCAGCGAGCGCGAGCAGCAGGCCTCCGCCCTGTCCGAGGAAGGTGACCACGGCGAAGTGGACCCGGCGGGAGAGCAGTCCGCCGGCGAAGTCGACGAAGCCGTAGCAGACCGCGGGAGCCGGCGCGAGAAGGACACCCATCCGCTCCGGGTGCCCGGCGTTCCCGTCTCCAGCCGCCTGGACGGCCACGCTTCGCCTCGCGCAGGCGGCAGGGGCGTCGGGAGCGGGGCGCTCGTGGGCCTGCCGGGAGCGGGGGCGGCCGGCGGGTCAGGCCGGGGCGGGTTTCCGCCTCGGGTGGGCCGGGTCGAGCGTGAAGAGGGTGCCGTCGGAGGCCGCCAGCACCAGGGCGCCCTGGTTGAACCACACGGTCGGCAGGAGCCCGTTGTCCAGCACCTCCGCGCGCGCGGACGACTCCCACAGCAGGGTGCCGCGGGCCGTGTCGAGGGCGGCCACCCGGCCGCTCCCGCCCGCCAGGTACACGGTGCGCCCGCTCGGGTCGACCGAGGCCGGACCCGGTGTCTCCAGGCTCGTGTGGGTCTGCCACAGCCTGGCCCCGGTCACCGGCGAGACGGCGGTGACCAGGCCGCTGGAGGTGACGAAGTAGAGGGTGCCGTGGGCCAGGGCCGGGGTCCCTCCCCGGTACCGCTGGGGCAGCGGCGTCGGCGTGCGGGCGCCGGTGCGCGGGTCGACGCGCACGATCCGGGTGTAGATCTGGTCGGGGCTGTTGGTCACGGGCCGGTCGTCCGCCTCCACGAAGACCAGCTTTCCGTCCCCGGCCCCGACGAAGCTCCTGGGCTGGGCGGGGGAGGTCAGGGTGCGCGCCGAGCCGTCGGCGGGGTCGACGACGAGGAACTCCGTGTCGTGCACGCCCTCCGCCCGGGCGGCGCACTCCGCGTAGGGACGGTCGTCGACCGCGAGCAGCAGGCAGTCGTACCCGGCGGGCACGGGGATCCTGCCGCGTACGGCGCCCTCGCGCGCCGAGCGGACGGTCAGCGTGCGGCCGTCGCCCTCCTGGGTCAGCGTCACACCCGCGGCGTAGACCGAGCCCAGACTGTCGGTGCGCACCGGGTGCGACCAGACCCTCGTGCCGCTGACGGCGTCGAGTGCGAGGAGGGACTGTGCCTGTCCCTTGCCGTCCTCGCCGGTGACCGTCAGTTCGACGAGCACCACGCCCTCGTGGGCGCCGAGGACGGTGGTGACGTAGCGGTCGGCCGGGAGCCCGGCCGGTGCGATGCCGGAACGCCACAGGGTGCGTCCCGTGGTGGCGTCGATCCGTTCGGGCAGGAGTGCGCTGCCGGCGCAGTAGAGGGCGTCGGCGTCCGGTACGCAGGCCGGGGACCTGTTCCCCTCGTACCCCGGTGCCTTCTTCACGCCCTTGGCGGCGGGGGCGGACGCGGTCGTCTGCCACGGTTTCCAGCCGGTGGGGAGCGTGCCCCAGCGGCTGGCGGCCACGGAGGCCGTCTGTGCCGCCTCGTCACCGCCGCGCGGGCCCAGCAGGAGGTAGCCGGCCGTGGCCGCGGCGAGCGCGCCGGTCACGGCCACGGCCGGCAGCAGCCGCGGCCGCCGGCGGGGGCGGCGGGTGACGGCCGTCGTGTCGGCGAGGGAGGGACCGCCTGCGGGGGCGGACGCCGTTGGGCCGGTCCGCGCGGTACCGGAGCCGCCCGCCCGCGCGAAAAGGGAGCCGCCGGGACCGGCCGGGGACGCGCCGGTGGGCCGCTCGGCGGGCAGCCGCAGCGTCATCGTCTCCGGTTCGCCCGGCGACGGCTCCGGCAGGATGCGGGCGAACTCGCGCGCGAGTTCGCCGGTTTCCGGCCGGTCGGCCGGTTCCTTGGCCAGGCAGCGCTCCAGCACCGCGCGCACAGCCCCCGTCACCCCGTCCAGTGCGGGCTGGTTGTGGACCACCCGGTAACCGGTCAGGTAGGGGCTGTCGGCGTCGAAGGGGCCGCGCCCGGTGACGCAGTACACGAGCAGCGCGCCGAGCGAGAAGACGTCCGAGGCGGGGCCGACGGTCCGCGCGTCCGTGAACTGTTCCGGGGACATGAAGGGCGGGGTGCCGATCACCTGCCCGGTCTCCGTGAGGGTGTGGTGGCTCGCGGCGCGGGAGATGCCGAAGTCGATGACGCGGGGACCGTCCGGAGCCATCAGCACGTTGGCCGGTTTCAGGTCGCGGTGCACCACCCCGGCCCGGTGGATGTCGCGCAGCGCCTCCACCAGGCCCAGGGCCAGGGGCCGCAGTTCGCTCACGCGGAGCGGGCCCCCGTCGCGGATCCGGGCGGCGAGCGAGGGGCCGGGCACGTACTGGGTGGCCATCCAGGGCGACGCGGCCTCCGGGTCGGCGTCCACCACGGCCGCGGTGAAGGCGCCGCTGACCCGGCGGGCGGCCTCGATCTCGTGCCGGAAGCGGGTCCGGAAGACGGAGTCCTGCGCGTACTGCGCGTGCACCACCTTGACGGCCACCTCGCGCCCGGAACGCGCCCTGGCCCGGTAGACCATGCCCATGCCGCCGGCCCCGATCCGGTCGACCAGCTTGTAGCCGCCGACGGATCGCGGGTCCTCCTTGTGCAGCGGCACGTGCCCCCCTCGGTCGTCCAGCGGTTCACGGACCACCATACGGAACGGGAACGCACCGGCGGCCGGGCCCCGGAGCGGCGGGGGGGCGGCCTTCGCAAAAGCATCACACCACCGGGGGCGACGGGGGCCCTCCCGCGATGCGGCGATCCGCACGGACCGGGCGACGCGGGCCGGGCGCCCATGGGGGCCGGCGGCCCGTCCGGAGGCCCGTCCGGAGGCCCGAGTCCGGCCGCCTCCCGCGCGGTGCTCACAGCGCAGGGCGCGGTCAGGGGCGCCTTCGGCGGTCGCGCGGGCGCGGTACGTCGATCTCGTCCAGGCGGGGTTCGTCCCCGTCCAGGACCCGCTGCCAGGCCTGGCGGTAGAGATCGGCGACGGGCCGGGTGGGGACGACGACACCCAGGGCGGGCTTCTCGCCGTGGAGCAGGTCGTACAGCGGCAGCTTCCACCGCTCCAGCGGTGTGTGCGGTGCGGCGAGGGCCAGCCAGCCGCCGGGCAGGAACAGGGAACGTCCCGCTCGGGTGCGGGTGCCCCGCACCACGAGAGCGGTCGCGGCGAGTTCGGCGCGGGCCGCGCGCAGCCGGGCCGTCCCGCCGCGCTGCTGCGACCAGCCGGTCCAGCGGGCGGTGTTGCGGTCGGTCGGGTCCGGCAGGGCGACCAGCATCAGGTAGAGGACGGCGGCGTCCTCGCCGATGCCGTACCGCCCTGCCGCGTCGGCGACCAGGCCGGGCACGGACAGGGCCGGGTTCTGCGGCCACCACGTGCCCCCCTCGCCGGGCCCGCCCGCCGCCGGTGCTCCGGGGTCGGCGAGCAGCTTCGCGAACCGCTCGTCGTGGACCACGCGGAGCGCCGTCTCCTCGGCGGTCGGGCCCTCCCCGGGGAACAGCAGCGGCAGACGCGGGTCGCTGCCGGTCTCGTCCAGCAGTACCGGACGGATGGCCGGATGGACCGCCTGGCTCCCGGTGCCGAGGATGCGGGTGCTGAGCACGACCGCGCCGTAGCGCTCGAAGTCCTCGCCGGTCTCCGTGGGCTCACCGAGGATCCGGCGGAACTCGTCGAGACCGTTCCACCTGTCCATGCGGATCAGCAGGCCCGGATGGGCCAGTCGCTCGCGTACGGCGGCCAGGACCCGCGGGAGGGTGGCGCGGAGCGGGTCGCCGGACGGGAGACGGTGGGCGAGCCAGGCGGCCAGGGCCACCGCGCCCTTCAGCTCGGCGGAGCCGAAGCCGCGGCCCTCGGCGGACGGAGCGCCGTAGCCGGTCATGCGCCATTCCAGGTCGCGGGTGAGCTTCGGTTCGCCGTCGGCGTGCAGGAAGGCGTGCAGCGCCTCGTACGGATCCCACCACGACGGGGAAACAGTGCGGACCGCGTCGTGCAGGACGTCCTCGTCGAGGGGGGTGCGCCGGCCCACCCGCTCGTTCCACACCCTGGCCGCGGCGCTCGCGTCGGGGCCGTCCGTCCACAGCCGGGCGGGTTCGGCGGGCAGCAGCGCCGCCACGACGGCCCGGCGCGTGTCGCCGTCGACGGTTCTGAGGATGTCCTTGGCGATCTGCGCGTCGGCCGCCTTCACGCCGATACTCTTCAGCGTCCCGGCGGGGACGGGCACGCGCTCGTCGTCGATCATGGGCAGGCCGGCGACGACCAGGCGGGCCATGGTGGGGGTGACCCCGGTGAGGCGGGCGAACTCCTCGGCGGCCCCCGGGTGCCACGGTGCGGGGCCGCGTCCGGCCAGGTCGGCCCGGAGGGCCGCGAGCCAGCCGGGCGCACGCACCGGCCCGGCGGTGAACGGCTCGGCGTGTACCAGGGTGTAGGGAGCGGGCACCCGGAACCGGCCTTCCGGGTCGTGGTGGATGACGTCGAACTCGCGGCCCTCCGTCGCGGGCAGGGGCGGCCGGTCGGGGAAGCTGTACCACCGGCCGGGGAAGAGAAGGAACTCGCCGCCTCCCAGGTCCAGTACGGAGGCCGAGGACGGGACCGGCGGCAGGGCGTCGGGACCTTCGAACAGGTGGTCGGCCAGGCGCAGCCGGGCGCGGCGCCAGTGGCCGGGCCCGGGTGCCGACAGGTTCTGGTCGTCCAGTTCCGCGAGGAAGCAGTCGAGGACCTTCCGGTC
This sequence comes from Streptomyces sp. NPDC006743, assembly GCF_040703815.1. Lineage (NCBI taxonomy): Bacteria > Bacillati > Actinomycetota > Actinomycetes > Kitasatosporales > Streptomycetaceae > Streptomyces > Streptomyces sp. NPDC006743. The sequence goes on from NZ_JBEYJA010000001.1 coordinate 186,091, forward strand.
GTCGTCCGCGGTGGCCGCCGAAGCGGCTCGGAGCGCCACGGTGGCGGGCAGGGTGGACAGCCCCCACCAGTTCAGGCGGTCCAGCGGCTCCGTCCGGGCCATGGTGACGTGCACGTGGCCGGCCGGGACCGGCTCGGTGCGGCCGCGCAACGAGCGGCCGATCAGCCGCAGCGCGTCCACCAGGTGGTGGCAGTGGTCGTAGTAGACGCTGCGGCCCATGAAGGTGCCCAGCAGGCCGAGGCCGTCCAGCACGGCCGCGAGCGTCGCGTCGCCGGGAACTTCTCGGACAGCGGGGGCGGCATGGGTGAGGGGGGCGGACGTGGGGGCGGGGGCGGCATCGGTGCCGGGGGTGGACGTGGGGACGGGGGCGGCATCGGCGCCGGGGATGGACATGGGGACGGGAGCGGCATGGGTGCCGGGCGCTCGGTCGGCGTCCGAGCCGAGGAGCCGGTCCGAGCCGGCGTCGAGGGCGCGGTCCGAGCCGGTGCCGGGGGCGGGGGCGCGGTGCGAGCCGCGGCCGGTGGCCGGGCCCGGACCGGTCGGCTGCTCGTTCCGGGGGTTCTCCCCCGGGCGCTCGTCCGGCGCCGTCCGGTCCTCGTCCGTGTCCTCCCCTCCCCCGGCGCGGCCGCCCGCCGGGCCGAGCCGGGCGGCCGCCGCATCGAGCCGGGTGCGCGCCGCGTCGATGGTGCGCTGGTGGGTGGCGGCGAGCCGTACCACGCCCGCGATGCCCGCGCGCAGTGCCTCACGGGTGACCTGCGGCAGCAGCGTGCGGATCAGCCCGGGCAGCCGGTCCCGGCCGGCCGCTCCCGCCTGCTGCGGGGCCGGGCCGCCTCCCGTCCCGGGGGCGGCGCCGGCGGGGGCGTCGTCCTCGGGTGGCTCCGCCACGGCGGCTGCCAGGAGCGCCGCCGCGGTGTCCTCGTCGATCCCGCGCAGCGCCGCGGAACCCCGCGGGTCGCGCGGCTGGAGCAGGTGCCAGTAGCGCAGGGGCGGCAGCAGCGCGCTGCCTGCGGCGAATCCCGCCCTGCGGCCCTGTGCCGCTGCCGAGGGGGTCTGCTCCGGGAACTGGGCCATCAGCGTGCCGTCGGCGTCGTACAGGCTGACGGGGGCGCCGTCCTGGACCACCGCCACCGGCCGGTCGGTGCCGGGGAACTGGAGCGCGTGCCACAGCTCCCGGGTGATCCGGTGAGGTGGCGTCTGCCGCACGACGACCGAGCGTCCGGCCAGGTCCTCACCCCGCAGGGAGCCGTCCGGCAGCTCCACCACCCGCCAGCCGACCAGCCCGTCGACCGGGGCACACAGCGGGCCGGGCGCGGCCGAAGGGGCGGGCAGCAGGCGGCTGTTCCTCGCGAGGACGCTTCCCGGCGGGGCGTCGCGCAGACCCCGCGCGAACCACTCGGGCATGGCCGGTGCGCCGCAGGTGCCGGTGAGCGGGTCGTACGCGTACCAGCCGTCGTCCCGCACCCAGTAGGACGTCCCGTCGCTGATCACCGGCAGTTGCTCCGGTACGGCGGTGTCCCCCGGGCGCAGCACCCCCGTACCGGTGGTCAGGCCGCCGCCGGGCAGCGGCAGGGCGACGGAGGGCATGTGGCGGCCGTACTCCCGCATGGAGTCGCAGCGGACGGCGGCAGGGTCGGCCGGGAACGGGACCGGGGCGCTGCGCTCCCAGTAGCCCTGCTTGTCGGCCGGCCACGGCGGGCTCCACCACACGAACAGCTCGCCGTCCACGTAGCGGCAGCCGACGGCGCCCAGTCCCCAGACCGAACGCTCGCCCGTCACCTCGGGCGGCAGACGCAGTTCGTGCGTGTGCACGGTGCCCCGCGCATCGATCACCCGGGCGTGTGTCCCGGTCAGGACGACGAGATGGGGCCAGGCGTCGGTGACGTGGACGCCGCCCGGCCACTGCCCCTCGCCCGCTGCCGCGACGGCCTCCTCCCAGGCGGGCCAGCCCAGTTCGTCGATGATCCCCGAGCGCAGGCTGCGGGCGAGCGCCGGGGCCATACCGGTGCTCAGGGCCTCCCGTACGGCGTCCTCGGCGAGTGCCAGGGTCTCTCCCGGCAGCCAGTCGAGCGGTTGGAGCGGGCGGGCGTAGGAGGCGGAGAACCCGGCCAGTTCCACGGGGATGTACCGGCGGGCGACCTCGGCCGCCCATTCGGCGAGCATCGGGCGTCCGCCGGGGGAGGCGGCCAGCACGGTGAGGGTCCGCAGGTCGTCCTTCCCCCGCCCGGTGGGGCAGCTGCGCCGGAACGCCGGGCGGAAGCGGCGGTCGGCCTCCAGCGCGCGCAGGTCGCGCCGGTTCTCGTCGGCCGCCCACCGGGTCAGGGAGAGTGAGTGCCTGGGCCCAGGGTCCGCCACCGGTACGCCGAGGGCCAGCAACTGGTCGAGGAGGTTCACGTCGTGGACAGCCGGCAGGGGTTCGCCCCGGACACCTGGTCCGGCATCCGGTTCCGCGTCCGGTCCGGCACTCCGTCCAGCGTCCGGTCCGGCACTCCGTCCAGCATTCGGTTCCGCATCCGGACCCGCCTCCCCGTCGGGTCGCGGGTCGGTGCCCGGCTCCGGGGACGCCACGCGGTGCGGCCCCGTGGGCGAATCGGTCCGCATCTCGGTGCGCAGCGCGTCGGCCATGCGGTCGATGAGCGGATGCACCTCGGCCGGCGTGTGCGCCCCCACCAGTCGCAGCAGCCTGCGGACCCACCCGGACGCCCCGTCAGGGGGGCGCACTTCGGCGGGCAGCGCGGTGTCGCACAGACCGGCGGTGGCGCCGGTGTCCTCCAGCAGGGCGAGCCACTGCGGCAGTTCGTCCCTCTCCCATCCGGCGGGCATGAGCCCCAGCAGGACCCCCCGGAACGCGGGCTCCTCGCGGGTCAGTTCCAGCAGTGCCCGCCGGTGCGCCTTCCACCAGCCGGGAGGCGCCTTCTCGGTGCCGGGCTGCACCAGCATCTCGCGCAGATGACCCGTCTCCTGGGTGAGCGCGTCCTTGCCCGCGACCTCCTTCGCCAGCCGGCGCAGCTCGCCCGCTCCCGGACTCGACGGAGCCAGCCCGTGCTCCGCGAGCCGGACGAACAGCCCGCGCAGGTGCCGGAAGGCGGTCTCCGGTGCGACCCGGGAGGACAGTCCCTTGGCGTAGCTGGAGAGCATGTTCGCCGGCACGGCCCCGGCCAGGGAGAACTCCAGGAAGACCGCGTCCATGCGCCCCTCGTCGAACGGCAGCGCGTAAGCGGTCTCGGCCTTGCGGGCGTTGACGAACATGAGGGACGCGTACCGCTTCTCGTCGGCGGCCAGGAACACCCGTCCCGCCTGCTCGTAGAAGGTCGGCAGGAAATGCGGCACCGCTCCCGCGAGCCGTTCACCGATCGCCTCGTAGGCGGCGCGTGCCTTCTTCGGCCGGGAGCGGGCGGTCCGCGCGATCGTGTCCATCTCCTCGGCCACGGACATGGCCAGATGTCCGTCCGCGGGCTGGTGGACCAGCACCCATTCCGGGAAGCCCAGTGCCCGGGGCCGTCCGAGACCGACCTCGACGGCCTCGCCCTCCGGTTCCAGGCCGAGGAAGCCGGCGCCGGGGTCCTGTCCGGGTTCCGCCGCGACCAGGCGTACGACGAGCCGGTCGTCCAGGGCGGGATGCCGGTAGGCCTGGGTGAGCATCGGCACGGCACGGGCGCCCTCGGGGGCGGCGGCCCCGGGCGGCAGTACCGCACCGGCCCGCAACAGCTCCTCGGTCGCAGCCTCGGCCACCGCCTCTTCTGCCGTGGTTCCGTCCTCGGTGACCGAGCCGTTCATGACTTCACGCCTTCCGTGCATGCCGTGCGTTCCGTGTGGTGGTGCCTGGATCCCGGGGGTTGCCCGCGTCGCGCAGCCTGCGGTGCGCGCGTTGCTTCCGGTGGCCGCGTCGCGTTCGGTGTCCTCGTTGCCGTCGGCACCCGCGCGCGTCGCGGTGTTGCTGGTGTTCCCTGTGCGCCGAGCGGGTCAGGGTGTGCCCGCCGCGGCCGCGGTACGGCCGCCGGCGTGCAGGGCGGCGGCCATGCGCATGCCCTCGGACCAGGCCACCGGGCCGACTTCGGCCGCCGGGATCGCGTCACCGGGGCGGAGGCCCCAGGTCAGTTCGCGGGTCCAGGCCTTCTCCTCGGTGTACGGATCGCCGATGGCGACCGACGCGGTGAGGGTCCGCCCCTCCTCGCGTATGCGGTCGGTGGCGTACTGCCCCGTGACCTTGTAACCGAGCGCGGTGGCGCGGGCGGACAGGCGGAACCAGGAGCTGTACTCGGCGTCGGTGAACTCCGTGACCGCGCGGGCGCCGGGGTCGAGCACCTCGGGCTTGCGCCACACGGCACGTCCGAGCTGTTCGACGCCCTGGACGGCGCCCGCTTCGGCGGCGCGGGCGCGCAGCGCCTCCAGGTCCGGGAGCAGGACGGGGTGCGGCACGGTCACGGTGCGGGCGGAAAGGTGGACGGATGCGCCGTCCGCGGTCTCCAGCCGCAGGGTGCCCGGGGCGTGGACATCCCGCAGGAAACCGACTTCGCCGGGGCGTTCACCGGCCACGACGAGGTCGCGCAGCGCCGCCCTCCATGCCTCGTCGGGCCACACCTGGGCCAGCAGGATCGCCGGCACCGGCAGCGACGACACCATCCAGGTGTCGACCTGTGCCACGCAGGCGGCGGCGTGCCGGTCCAGCCACTCGGCGAGCCGCCGCAGCTCGATCACCTCCGGTCGGTCCCGCAACTCCGCCGGCAGGGTCCGCGACCGCACCGGCGCGGACGGCCCGGACGCGGGCCGCGCCACCACCCGCCCCCGGACAAGGGCGATCTCATAGTCCTCGCCCGCCGCCAGCCAGCCCATGGTCGCCCTGCCTTCTCTCTCGTCCCTCGCGTCCGGAAGGCGCCGCAGCGCACCGGACGGTCCGGGCCGGCCCGCTGCTCTGCGACGACGACGAAAGACTAGGACCACGCACTGACAGTCCCCCCTCGGTCCGTTCGCCGAACGGGCCCTCGGCGGAACCTCAGAAGCGCACTTGCGCAAGTGAACTGACGTTACGTCAGGTCCGCGATCCGTCACCCTGCGGGCAGCGCTCCCGTCGCCGCGGTCCTGGTACGGGGCGCGAAGGTGCCGTCGCGTGGGGGAACCGCTACCGGGAAGTCACGCCCTCCACCCACTCCTCGACGCTGACCACGTCCGCCCACTGCGGGAACAGCTTCTCGGTGAGGAACCGGTGGACCTCGGCGTCGAGGTCCAGGCAGGCGTCGGCGAGGACGGTGAGGCCGAAGTCCAGGTCGTTGGCCTGGCACAGGGTGTGCAGCACGACGGCGCTGGTGGCGATGCCCGTGAGGACGAGACTGTCGATGCCGCGCGCCCTGAGCACCACGTCCAGGTCGCTGCCCGAGAACGCGCTCGCCCGCCTCTTCGTGACCACCACCTCGCCGGGCAGGGGCGCGACGTCGGGGTGGATGGCGGTGCCGGGGTCTCCCTCGACGTGGAGCCCGGCGCGCGCCACGGCGCTGAGTGCCCTGTTGCGAGGGGCGACCTCCGGGAAGCCCGGACGCAAGGCGATGACCACGTAGATCACGGGGATGCCGGCGGCCCGGGCGGCGTCGATGGCCCGGCGCAGGCGCGGCAGGTACCCGGAGCCGTCGTCGGCGAGGTCCACGACGGCCCGCTGGACGTCCATCACGAGGAGGGCACTGTTCGTACGGCCGCCGTCAGGCGCACGGTCGCCGGTCGTACGGTCGGCGGCCGTACGACCGGTGGGCAGGCGACCGGCGGACAGGCGGTCTTCGGACGGACGGTCTTCGGACGGACGGTCGCTGGTCACACGGTCTCCAGGAAAGAGGTCAGTTCGGCGTCGAAGCGGGCCGGGTGCTCCATGTTCGGGTAGTGCGCCGCGTCCGGCACGGTGGTGGCGCGTCCGTCGGGGACGAGTTCCACCAGGCGGTCGGCCATCGCGAGGTGGTCCGGTGCGTCCAGCGCGCCGTTGACCGCGCACACGGGCACGGCGATACCGGGCGCCCGCTCCCAGGTGGCCGTGACCGGCACCCGGTGGTCCGGCTCACCCGCCGTGTGCTTGCCGAGTGTGCCCAGTGCCATCTCCCGCACCCTGCTCAGGACGCCGGCATCGACATCGGCCAGGTCGCGGTGCGGGCCGGCGGTGAAACACTGGAAGGCGTCGGCCCAGCCGGCCACGTCGCCGGCGGCCAGCGCCCGCTCCTCGGCGGCGAGGACGTCCAGCGCCCACGGGTCCTCGAAGACGGGCTCGCTCGTGCCGACGCCGCTGACGACGACCGCGCGGACCAGGTCCGGGTGTTCCAGCGCGCAGTCGACGGCGGTGGCTCCGCCCATCGAGACGCCGACGAGCACGGCCGGGGCGGCGTCCAGGGCGTGCAGCAGCGCGGCGACGTCGTCGACGGGCCGGTACGGACCGGTCGCGTTGTCCGAGCCGCCGTGTCCGCGGGCGTCGAAGGCGATGACCCGGTGGCGCGGGGCTAACGTCCGGATCTGCTCCGCCCACATGCGGTGGTCGAGGAAACCGCCGTGCAGCAGGACCAGGGGCGGCCCGGAACCCGCCTCCCGGTAGACGAGACGGCCTCCGGCGATCTGCAGCGAACGGATCGGAACGGCTGAGAGATCGGCATTCATGACAACCAAGGTGTCAGTTCCCGCGCACCTTGGCAACCGGGGTGTCATGATGAAGTCATGGCGGACGAACGCACCGCGGCCCCCGCCGCGCCCTCCCCGGACGAGCTGGCCGAGCGCCTCACGGAGGTCTTCGACCTGGTCGGCCCGCTCTACCGGCGGGTCCACCGCAAGGTGGAACAGGCAGCGCCGGACGCCGGGCTGTCGGTCGGGGTGCGCGCGGTGCTCGATCTCCTGCGCACCGGCGGGCCGATGACGGTGCCGCAGATGGGACGGGCACAGGCGCTCAGCCGGCAGTTCGTGCAGCGCATGGTGAACGACGCGGCGCGCTGCGGCCTGGTGCGCAGCGTCGCCAACCCCGCGCACCGCCGCTCCTCGCTCATCGAGCTGACCGACGAGGGCCGCACGGCGATCGGCGCGGTACGGGCTCGCGAACACGCCCTGCTGCGCCGGGTGGACGGTGGTCTGAGCATGGCGGACGTCGACGCCTGTCTGCGCGTCCTCGGCGCGATGCACGCGCTGTTCGAAGACGTGGACGTGGACGGAGCCGGGGCCGCGGAGGGGGGCCGCGACGGAGCCGGGGCGGCGGAGGCGGCGGGGACGTAACCGGAGCCGCGGAAGGGGGCCGGGGCCCGGGGCGTGGCCGAGGGTCTGGCCGAGGGCGGGGCCGGGGGCCGAGGTGGAACGGGGCCGGGACGGGGAACCGGCTCCTCTACCCTTCCGCCGACCACGACCGCAGTTTCTCCGGGTTGCGGACGACCCAGATCCGCGTGACGCACCCGTCCACGACGTCGAACGCGGCCACGGTCACGACGGTGCCGTCCCGCACGGCCACCAGCCCCGGCGTGCCGTTGACCGACCGCTCCAGGAGTTCGAGTCCCGGGGCCCGCTCGGCGATGGCGACCATGTACTGGGCGATGCGCGCGCCGCCCTCGACCGGGCGCAGGACGGCGCCGGCCATGCCGCCGCCGTCGGCGGTCATCACGGCAGCCGGATTGAGCGCACCGATGAGCGCGGCGATGTTCTTGGTCTCCCAGGCCTCTTTGACGTGCCGCACCACATCCGCCTGTCCGGGCGTCGTCACCGGGCGCGCGGCGCTCACCCGCCGCCGGGCGGAGGCCGCCAGTTGCTTGCAGGCCGCCGGGGACCGGGCCAGCACGCCGGCGATCTCGGCGAACGGGTACCGGAAGACGTCGTGCAGGACGAACGCCACCCGCTCGGCGGGCGTCATCGACTCCAGGACGACGAGGAAGGCCATGGTCACCGACTCGTCGCGGACGATCTGGTCGGCGGGGTCCGCGGGGCCGGTGGCGCCGGTGCCTCCCGCGCAGGCCCACTCACCGCGCTCGGGCAGCGGCTCGGGGAGCCACGCGCCGACGTAGCGTTCACGGCGGGCCCGCGCCGAGCCGAGCAGGTCCAGGCAGATGCGGCCGGTCACGGTGGTCAGCCAGGCACCCGGTGACAGGATCTCCGCCTGCCGGCCGGGCGGCAGCCCGTACCAGCGTGCGTAGGCGTCCTGCACGGCGTCCTCGGCCTCGGTCACCGATCCGAGCAACCGGTAGGCGACGTTGATCAGTTGACGGCGCTCGCCGGCTGTCCCGTCCGTACCGGTCCCGACAGTCCCCATGCTTGCGGCCGCCCCCTCGCCTTACCTTTCGCAGGCCCGCGTCGTCGGGCTGGTGAGACCTTATCGATCCACTGCCCGAGGGCGGAAAAGGGGACTGTGACATGGCCACTGAGGTGACGACGGACGCACGCCGCGGCTCTTCGTTCGTGCAGGTCGCGGTCGCCCTGCAGACCCTGACCATCTTCCTCCAGGCGGTCTCCGCCGGGCTGCTGCTGACCGCGTCCTACGGAGAGACGCTGCACAGCGTCGGGGCCCGTGTGATGTACGGGGCGTCGATGCTGTACGTGCTCGCGGCGGTACTGGCGTGGAAGCCGGGCGGCGGCTCGTCCCGCCCGGTGTGGCAGGCGTCGGGGTTCCTCGTCCTCGCCTCGGTGCAGGTGGTGCTGGGCATCGCGCACGTCCCGTCGGTCCATCTCCCCCTGGGTGTCCTGATGTTCGGTCTGAGCGTGCTGGCGCTGGCCCGGCGCTGAGGCGGACCCGGCCGTCCGCCGGCGCGGGCCGCCGGGACCCGGCCGGCCCCGGCCCGCCGGACCGGGCCCCGGGCGTACTCCTGGCCGTACACCGCGTGCCGGCGGGCCGTCTCGTCAGCGTCCCGCGGCGGGCGAGGTCTCGTACGGCTCGAACGGGACTCCCCGCCACAGGGCGCGCACACCGGAAGCGGCGTCATCGGTCAGGTGGTCGTCGGGGACGGCCCACGCCTGCACCGGGGTGGCCTCGGCGGTGACCGCGGGCCAGCCCGGGTCGCCGTGTGCCGCGAAGTCCGCCCATGCGCGCAGCATCCGCCGGGACAGGGCCCGGTCCTCGTCGTCGGGGACGGCGCCGATGAGGAAGGCGGCGCCGTCCGCGTCCAGGTTGCCGAACGCGAAAGGAACGTCGGCGGTGTGCCAGGGCCGGGTCCCGCCGCCCGGCGTGCGGCGTCTGCGGGCGAAACGGGAGAGGTACGCCCGTCCGCCGGCGCGCGCGTGGTGCTCGGCGAGCCGGCTGCTGTACTCGCCGAACCGGGCGTCGCCGAAGAGCGCGAGGTACCGGTCGAGGACCGGGGCGCCGGGCCTGAGCGCACGGTATCCGGCGACCAGCCGGGCGGGGACGCCGAGAGCCGCGGCGAACTCCAGGAGTCCTGACTCGGTGGTGACCTCCCGCACGCCCGCGATCTCGTGCAGGAACCAGTACTCCTCCAGGGTGTGGCACACCAGGAGGCCGACGTCGCGGCAGGCGCCGGTGGCGAGCGCGCGGAGCGGGTCGACGGGCAGCACCTCGCCGTCGAGGACGGGCTGGAAGAGCACCGGCTCGTACGCCTGGACCGCCGTCGCGGGATCGTCCGCGCACTGCCGGGCGACCTCGTCGCAGGCCGCCACCAGGCGCCCCGGCGAGGCGGAGAGCAGGCCCTCGGCCGTCGGGGCGACACCGGCCCCGCCCGCGATCCTCGACGTGAGCGCGGCGGCGACGGCAGGGGTGAAGAAGGCGCTGGGCACGCTGTGGGCGATGGCCCCGCGGAACAACCCGCGCGCCTGCTCCATGGCCATCAGACAGGCGACCGAGCCCGCTCCGGAGGAGTGCCCGGCGACCGTGACGGCGGCGGGGTCACCGCCGAACGCGGCGATGTTCTCCCGCACCCAGCGCAGAGCGGCCACCTGGTCGAGCAGCCCGCGGTTGTCGGGGAATCCCGGTACGTGGCCGAACCCCTCGAAGCCGGTCCGGTAGTTGCAGCTGACCACGACCAGCCCGGCCCGGGCGAGCGCGGAGCCGTCGTAGTCGGGCTGGGCGGAGGAGCCGAAGGTGTAGGCACCGCCGTGGATCCAGAACAGCACCGGCAGCGGGCCGCCCTCCCGTTCCTCGGGCACCCACACGTTGACGGTGAGCACGTCCTCGTCGCCGGGACGCCACACCGGCGCGCCGGGCAGCCGCGCCGACTGCGGGGCGACGGGCCCGAAGTCCGTGCCGTCACGCGTCCCGCTCCAGCCGGGGGCGGGCCGCGGGCCCCGGAAACGGTGGGGGCCGAAGGGCGGGGCCGCGTAGGGGACACCGAGGACCGCCACCACGCCGTCGACCGATCGCCTGCCGCGCACACGGCCGCCCGTCGTCCGGAAGTCCGGCCCCGCCCCTGACGTCTGTCCCATGGGGCACGAGCCTCCCACAGTCGTCCGCTTCCGTCCGCTTCCTCTTCGGCCCCGGCTTCGGTCTCGGTTCCGGCTTCGGTCTCGGTTCCGGCTTCGGTCTCGTTTCCGTCTTCGGTTCTCGGTTTCGGTTCTCGGTTTCGGTTTCCGGTTCCTTCCGCTTCCGTTTCTGCTTCCGCTTCCGTCCCGCGCCATGACTCTTCCGCTTCCGCCCCGCGCTATGACCGCGATACGTCCTTGACGAACACGAGGCCGTCGGTGGACGCCAGGTGGGCCGGGTCGAAGGGGGCGTAGCCGAACCACGGGGACCGGCGAGGCACCGGGCGGCTGTCCCCCAGGACGGCGGCCAGGCGCCGCGTGTCGATGACGCAGCGGTCCTCGGGGAGCGCGTACAGGAGTCCTTCGAGGGTGTCCTGCGGCGGTGCGTCCACCCCCTGCTCCCGGAGCGTGCCGAGGGCGGTGGCCACGAAGGCGTACTGCTCCGCGAGCCGGGCACCCGCCAGCGCGCCGGCGCTCCACCATGCGATCGGCCCCTCCCACATCCGCACCGTGCTCTTCTCGCGCTGGAGGTGGGAGTTGTGGGCGTGGACGAGCACGGGGCCCCGTTCGGCGAGGGCGAGGAGGTTGCGGGCCATCATCGCGTCCCGCAGCGCGCACAGCCGGGCCATGCGGGACGGGGAGGTGTCGGCCGTCCGCCAGTGGTAGCGCAGCAGGCCCGTGGCGGTGCGCCCGTACAGGCGGGCCCGGTCCCACTCGTCGCGCGAGGTGACCGCGAGCAGGTGCGGCGTCTGCTCGTCGAGCAGCGCGACCAGGTCGTCGGCGAGCAGCCGCAGCCGGCCGGCCTCGGCCGACCGTCCCACGGACCGGGCCGGGTCCGTCATCACGGCGGCGTCGGTCCACCGGTCGTCGGCGCCGAGCAGCCGGTCGAGTGTCTCCGCGGTGCACGGGAGCAGGTCCGCGTCCAGGTGGGCGCGGAGGTAGCCGTGGAGTGCGGTGAGGGCCTCGCGGGGGCTCGCGGCGCCGGTCATCTCCAGCGGGCCGTCGAAACCGGCGAAGCGGACCCGCTCGGATGCGGGCCTGCCCTCGTTGTGGGCGCGCATCCAGCGCACCAGTTCCCGGTTGGGCGCGCAGACGTTGAACCACTCGTGGCTGAAGCCGCGTTCCATGACGTCGTCGAGAGAGCCCGTGCCCGAGGTGACGTAGTCGTCGACGATCAGGCCCTTCAGGCAGTCGCTCTCGATCGCGATGGTCCGGTAGCCCTCCTGCTCGACGAGTTGCCGGAAGACGTCGTTGCGCAGGCCGAGCAGGGCGTCCTGGCCGTGGGCGGGCTCGCCGAGGGCGAGCAGCCGGGGCCGGGCCGGAAGCAGCGCCATGACGGCGGCGGCGTCGACGGCATGGGCGGTGTCCTGGATGTCGGTTGCCATGGCTTCCACGCTATCGTTGAACTTTCGTTTGAGACTTTTCTCAGTCGCTCGCGGCAACGGCAGGAGCACGGCGCGAAACATGGCGCGGAACCTTCAAACGGGGGGTCGGCTCAGGCCGGTCGATCTGGCACGGGAGCACGGGCTGTCCACCCAGGCGGTCAGGAACTACGAGGAGGCAGGCATCCTTCCGGCCGCCGGCCGCACACCCCACGGCTACCGCGTCTACACGCCGCTGCACGCGGCGGCGCTGCGCGCGTTCCTGGCGCTGGTGCCCGGCCACGGCCACGGGACGGCGGCGTCGGTCCTGCGCGCCGTGCACCAGGGGGCGGTCGACGAGGCGTTGCGTCTCCTCGACGTCAGCCACGCCCAGCTCCTGGAGGACCGCCGGACCCTGGAGGCGGTGGAGAGCGCCCTGCGCGATCTGGACCCCGCCGTGGTGGCGGGAGCCGGGACCGGGGCCGGGCCCGCTTCCGGTTCTTGTTCCGGTTCCACTTCCACCTCCGCTCCCGGCTCGGGTTCCGGCTCCGGCGGCACGTTCATCGGACCGCTGGCGAGGAAACTCGGGATCCGGCCCGCGACGCTGCGGGCCTGGGAGCAGGCCGGGCTGGTGCGCCCGCGCCGCGACCCGCGGACCGGGTACCGCGTCTACGACGCCGCCGACGTACGGGACGCCCTGCTGGCGCGTCAGCTCAGACGGGGCGGCTGCCCGCTGGAGCAGATCGCGCGGCTGATCGCGCAGGTGCGGGCCGCGGGCGGCCTCGAGCCGTTGGAGGCCGCACTCGGCGACTGGCACGGCCGGCTGTCCGCCCGCGCACGGGCGATGCTGGCCGGGGCCGCCGGGCTGGAGACGTACCTGCGCGAGCGCGGATGACAGGCGCGGACGGTCACCGCGCGACGCACCCGGTGCGGAAGGCCACCGCTCGCAGGCGCCCGGTGCGCACGGTCACCGCGCGGGGAGGCGCGGCGCGGAAGGCCACCGCGCGGGGAGGCCGGGACGCGTCCCGGAGGCGTCCGGACGCCTCCGGTCGCCGTCATGCGGCGGGGCGGCTCGCGGTCCGGGCCGGCAGGGGGTACGGGGGCAGGGGGCGGCGACGGTAGGCGTCGGCGACCCGCGTCAGGAAGTCCGTCTCCGCCGCCACGTCCGCGCAACTGGGCTGCGGCAGCCGGGCGGAGTGGGCGAGCCGCGGACGGCCCGCCAGTTTCGCACGCCGTGCGGTGTGCAGCATGCGTGCGACGGCGGCCGCCTCGCGGTCCTCACCGCGCGCGGCGAGCTGCCGGGCGTCCGGACCGGCCGGGCGACCGTCCGGACCCGCCGGTGGCTCGCGGTCCCCGGCGGGCACGAACCCGTCCGAGGGGACGTACTCGCGCAGCACGAGGATCGCGTCGCGGATCTCCACGATCTTCCGGTAGACGATCAGGTCCCGGGGACCACGCGGCCACAGGATCTCGAGGAGGTGGTGACGCGGCGCGCACAGGGCGACGGAGGGCACCGCGGCGATCAGGTCCCGCCACAGCGGGTCCAGTCGGCGCAGCACCCTGATGTCGCCGGCGGCCCGGCGGGCGTCGAGCAGGGTGGGGACGGCGATCGAGGCGGCCCGCAGCAGTCCGTGCAGCCCCATCGTCGCGGAGAGGCAGACCGGGATCCACGGGGAGCGCACGTGGATGTACAGCAGGTCGGCGATCCAGAACAGGCCGGCGAAGGCGGTGCCCAGGCCGAACAGCGCCAGGCTCGTGCGGGACGGCCCGGCGCTGCCGCGACGGCTGTAGCGCCGGCACACCACGACACAGGTGCCGTCGGCCGCCAGGTGCATGCAGACCAGCGTGAGCCAGAAGACCAGGGAGGGCTCGGGCGCGCCGTGCGGGCCGATGACGTCCTGGCTGTGCGGGGGTGCCGAGACGTCGAGGTACAGCAGCGTCAGCAGGCAGAACACGCCGCCGAGGTGCAGCCAGAGGCGCGGTGGGCCGCCGCCCGTCACGGTCAGCAGGAAGTCGAGGACGACGAGGGCGGACAGTGCTCCCAGCAGGTGCATGGCCAGTTGAGTGGCGCGCGGGTCGCCGGTGACGAGGTCGATGGCCCGGGCGACGGGGCCCAGGCGCAGGGCCATGGCGGCTGCGGCGGCGGCGACCGCCAGGCACAGACCGCGCTGCCGGCGGTCGCGCCGGGCCGCCGGTATCCGCAGCAGGACCGCGATCCAGATGGCCGCCACACCCGCGTCCTCGACGAGGCCGGCGGCCGAGGCCAGATCAGCGCGCATGGGGACCGCCGACCCCCAGGGCGGCTTCGAGGTTGCCCAGCACACCCGCCGACGGCGAGCTGCGCGGCCGGTCGGCGGCGGTCTTGATGAGGCTCGCCAGCATCTCCGCCTCCTGTTCCTGGACCGTGGTGTAGCTGGTGCGTCCCAGGAGCCGGCGCACGGTGCCCGGGCTCAGGTCGGTGAACACGTCCGCGAGGCCGGCCTCCGGGGAGGCGGGGGAGGAACCGTGGTCGAAGAGGAGATGGGCGATCTCGTGCATGATGATGTGTTCTTGGTGCAGCGGCGTGGTCCGCGTCTCGAAGAAGATGTGGTCGTCGGTCTCGGTGGCGAGCCACAGTCCGCAGGCCGAGTTGCCCAGCGCGGCGGGGGGAAAGGCGTGCACGTTGATGGGCCGTCGGCGTTGCCGGGACAGGTGTGCGCAGAAGGTGTCGGCGGAGAACGGCCGAGGGAGGTCCAGGGTGTCGACCACTGCCTGACAACGGCGGCGGAGTGTACTGAAGTAGTGCGGCATGCGGGTGCCTTCGCCTCGTGTGGGGGGACGGTGACGGGAAGGGTGCACTCTCCGAGTCGCTCGTTCTTCGAATCGTCCGGACCCGCAAATGCTTCGGCACGACACCGAACCGGGTCAACCGGGTGATCTTCGCTCCCGGTGGGATCCGGCCACCCCGCCACCGGTCCCGGACAGCCGCGGCCGGAGCGGACGCGGGTCCGGCCGCAGGTCCGGACGCGGGTCCCCCCGCGGACCCGGCCGCGGGGATGTCAACTGTCCGGCTCGTTCTCGCCCGGTGCGGCGACATCCGGGAGCTGCTGGATCCGGCGCGCCTCGTTCACCATCGTGAGCAGGGCGTCCAGGGTCTGCGGGGACAGTCCGTCGGCGCGCAGGGCCAGGTTGCGCACGCGCGCGTCCCGCAGCGCGGAGGCGAGCTTGAGCTGCGCGCTGACCCGTTCGGCGGCCTCGTCGTCGAAGAAGTACTCCGGCGGGACACCGAAGAACTGGGCGAGGACGTCGAGTTGCTCCAGGGTGAGGTTGCGTTTCTTGCCGGTGGCCAGCTCCCAGAGGTAGGTCGCGGAGATCGTGCCGCCCGTGGTCTGTCTTATCTGGGCGGCGAGTCTCGCGTACCCCGGTCGCTGCCGTTCATCCGGATAGAGTGCGACGATCAGGGCGCGCAGACGTTCGTCGAACCGGGCGAGCAGCGGCCGGCCGCCCTGGCCCCGGGGAAGGTCGCTCTCCATCATCAGCCGTCCTCCGCTGGTGACTCGGCCCCGGCCGGGACCGTCCGCTGTACCGGTCGATGCTACCGGCTGACGGAGGGAAAGGTCCGCGACAGCGGACAGGACGGCCGGTGAGACCCGTCTCCCCCGCGCCAGGGGCCCCAGTGGCACCAACGGGGTTCAGGCGGCGCCCGGTTGCCTGCCGGGTCCCCGTCCCACCGCGGTGACGGCGACCAGGACGCCCGCCAGGAAGCAGCAGCCGCTGATCACGGATCCGACGCGCATGCCGGTCTCGAAGTGCGCCTGGGTGGCGACGAGCGAGCCGAGCAGGGCGACGCCGACCGCGCTGCCCACCTGGCGGCTGGCGTTGAGCACGCCCGACGCCACGCCGGACCGCTCCGCCGGCGCCGATTCCACGACCGCGGCCACGGCGGCGGGCATGGTGAACGCCGTACCGAAGCCGATCGCGGCCAGGGGCAGCACCAGCACCCAGTACGGGGTCGAACTCCCGGCGACCAGCAGGGCGAAGAAGCCGGCGGTGCCGACCAGCAGCCCCAGTGTCATGGGGGTGCGCGGGCCGCTCCGGGCCGTCATCCGTCCGCCGAGGGCGGAGGCGAGGCCGGCCATCGCGGTCTGGGGCAGGATGGCGAGCCCGGCCCACAGCACGGCGTAGTGCCGGTACTGCTGGAAGTAGAAGGTGACCACGAACAACTGGCCGTAGAACCCGATGTTGAGCAGCAGGCCCACGGCCGTGGCGCCGGAGAAGGAGGGGTGGCGGAACAGGGAGAGCGGCAGCATGGGATTACTCACGCGCCCCTCGACCAGCAGGAACGCCGCCCCGCACACGGCGAACAGGACGAACGCGGCCACGACCAGCGGCGTCGACCAGCCGCGGTGGCCGCCCTCGATGATGGCGAGGGTCAGGGCGCCGAGGGCCAGGATGCCGAGGATCTGGGCGGGCAGGTCCAGACCGCGTTCGCCGCGCGGCCTCGGCGCGATCACGTGACGGGCCGTCAGCACCAGTCCCAGCAGGCCGAACGGGAGGTTCACGTAGAACACCGAGCGCCAGCCGAACGCCGAGACGAGCAGGCCGCCGAGCACCGGCCCGGACGCCGCCGCGATGCCGCCGATGCCGCCCCACACCCCGATGGCGCGGGCACGGTCCTCCTTGCGGTCGTAGGAGGCGTGGATGAGCGCCAGGGAGGTGGGCACGACGAGCGCCGCGGACAGCCCCTGGAGCAGGCGCATCACCACCAGGAACCACAGGGACGGGGCGATGCCGCAGCCCACGGAGGTCAGCACGAACAGACCGAGCCCGGCCTGGAACACCGGTTTGCTGCCCAGCCGGTCGCCGACCGAGCCGGCCGAGAGCAGCAGCCCGGCGAACACGATGGTGTAGCCGTCGGCGACCCACTGGGCGCCGGTCAGGTCTCCGCCGGTGGCGAAGTCCTTGCCGATGGGCGGCAGCGCGACCGTCACGATCGTCGCGTCCAGCATGACCATGAAGAAGCCCAGGCAGAGCGCGACCAGCGGGAGCCGGGACGCGGTCTTCGGAGCCCGGGGGTCCGCGGTGGCGACCGCGGCGGGAGGGTTGACGTCGTCCAGGGACATCGACGTTCCTTCGTTTCGTTCCGGGCCCGGCATCAGGCCAGTCGTGCCTTCACCTCGGCCGAGTCGCGGACGGCGATCGCGTCGAGTTCGACGGCCGCGCCCAGCGGCAGCCGCTCCACCATGAAGGCCGTACGGGCGGGCGGGTCCGTCTCGAAGAACTCGCCGTACACGGCGTCGAAGGCCGGCATGTCGTCGTAGGTGGTGAGCCAGACCCGCATGCTCACCACGTCCCCCAGGCCCATCCCGGCGGCCTCCAGGGTGGACCGCAGGTTCTCCAGTGCGCGGCGCCCCTGTCCGGCCACCTCGTCCGCGACCAGTTTCCCGTCGCCGTCGACGCCGAAATGGCCCGCCAGATAGGCGGTGTCGCCGACTACGACACCCGGCGAATAGCGGTAGCCGGGCACCTTTCCCCGGACGATCAGCTCGCGGCCCATCAGCACCTCCACGAAATCACGGTGATACCCCGCGGACCCGCTTTCCCGGCGTGCCGGGGCGGTCCGCACCAGGGGGAAGCGGTCGTTCGCCAATCTAGTGCCGTAAAGCTTCGGGCCAGGTCGAAATGTGCTGGCAGCGGCCGTCCGGCGCACTGCGGCGGGGCAGCCGCCGGCCCGTGCGGGCCTGCCGGGGCGGGGTGAAAGCGGCGCGAAATCGACGCGTGAAACGTTCCGGCGGTTCGGTCGTGTCCGGATCGGTGACAGCATGGACATCCGAGAAGGCCACGGCACCGACTGTTCGGGAGAGTCATGCGCGACTTGGCGGGAGACGCGAATTTCCTCACTCCGGCCTCCCTCATCGGGGACCAGACCAGGGCCCGGATCCTGCTCGCCCTCCTGGACCAGCGGGCGCTTCCGATGACGATGCTCGCGGCGGAGGCCGGCGTGGCGCCGTCGACGGTCAGCGGCCATCTGGCCCAGTTGGTCGACGGCGGACTGCTGACGGTCCGCAGACAGGGACGCCACCGCTATTACAGCCTCGCCTCGGCGGAGGTCGCCCACGCGCTGGAGTCCCTCGCCAACCTGGCGCGCCCGTTCACCCCGCGGTCCCTGCGGTCCGGGACACGGGCCGCCTCCCTGCGCCTGGCCCGCACCTGTTACGACCATCTGGCGGGCCACCTCGGGGTCGGCGTGATGCGGGCCCTGCTGGAGCGGCGGATCCTGGTCGGCGGCGACGGGCTGCACGACCCGGCCCGCTCGGTGCGCGACCGGCTGTCCGCGCCGGGCTGGGACCTCGTCTACGAGGTCACGGAGGAGGGCTGGCGGATCCTGGACGAGGTCGGGGTGAAACCGCCGCGGACGACCCGGCCGACCGTGCGCTACTGCGTCGACTGGACCGAGCAGCGCCACCATCTCGCGGGCGCGGTGGGCGCCGCGCTGCTCGACCGGCTCCTGGAACTGGGCTGGGTCGTCCGGGCCTCCGGCAGCCGGGTGATCAGGGTCCCCGAGGAAGGGGCCCGCGGCCTGCGCGACTGGCTGGGCCTCGACCTCCAGGAACTGCGCACCCGCGCGGCGGCCTGAGCACGCGTTCCCGGGCGAGGGCGGGCCCGCGGGGGACCGGCCGCGGCCCCCTGCGCCGTGGTCGCGTCCGCTTGCGCCGGGGCCGGGGCACGGGTGCGGGTCCGTCTTCGACACGCACCGTAGGGGCGCGTCCTCGGTGCATGCCGTACGGGTATGTGCTCAGTACACGCCGTACGGGCGCGTCCTCAGTGCATGCCGTACGGCGCGCCCTGGGTACTCACCGTGTGGGCGTTTCCCAGCTCGCGGCGCCGGGTGATCACGGCCGGTCCGGGGCCAGGACCTTGCCGGGGTTGAACAGACCGCTGGGGTCGAGGGCGCGTTTCACGGCGTGCTGCAGGGCGAGGGCGGCGGTGCTCGACTCGCGCCGCAGACCGCCGCGTTTGAGCAGGCCCACGCCGTGCTCGGCGGTCACGGTGCCGCCCAGGGAGAGCGCCGCGTCCATCAGTTCCTCGAAGACGCCGTGCACGCGGGCGAGGGCCGCCTCGCCGGGGCCGGGCACGATGATCAGGGGGTGCAGGTTGCCGTCCCCGGCGTGCGCGATGTTGGCCACGGCGACGCCCCGGGAGGCGGAGATCCCGGCGATGCGCTCCAGCATCTCGGGGACGCGGCTGCGGGGCACGCACACGTCCTCGGTGAGCACGGGCCCGCGGCGCGCCAGAGCGGGGTACGCCAGACGCCGGGCCTCGAACAGGGCGTCGGCCTCGACCGGGTCGGTGGACACGTCGGCCCAGGTGGCGCCCGCGCTCCGGAAGCAGTCGAGCAGGGCCCGGCCCTCCTCCTCGGCGGCACCGCCGCCGGCGTCGCTGCGGGCGAGCAGCAGGGCCGCGGCGCCGGGCTGCAGCCCCGTGCGCTTCCACTCGTCCACGGCCTGCAGGCAGTGCCGGTCGACGAGTTCGAGGGCGGCGGGGGTCAGTCCGCGGGCCGCGACCGCCGCGACGGCTCGCCCGGCCGCGGTCAGCTCGTCGAAGAAGCCGACCACCGTCACCGGCGGCTCGGGCCTGCGCGCCCGCAGCCGCAGCGTCACCTCGGTGATCACCCCGAGGGTGCCCTCGGAGCCGGTGAACAGCCCGCGCAGGTCGTACCCCGCCACGCCCTTGACCGTCCGGCCGCCCAGCCGCACCGCCGTACCGTCGGCGACGACGGCCTCCAGGCCCAGGACGTAGTCGCGGGTGACCCCGTACTTCACGCAGCAGATGCCCCCGGCGTTGGTCGCGACGTTGCCGCCGATCGTCGACCACGCGGAACTCGCCGGGTCGGGCGGGTACCACAGGCCGTGCTCGGCGCAGACCCGCTTGAGGTCGTCGTTGACGACGCCCGGCTGCACGGTCGCGGTGTGGTCGTCCACGTCGACGGCGAGCACCCGGTCCATCCGTTCGGTGGCGAGCACCAGACAGCCCTCGACGGCGTTGGCCCCGCCGGACAGTCCCGTGCCCGCCCCGCGCGGAACGATCGGCACACCGAGTTCGGCGCAGGTGCGCACGACGGCGCACACCTGGGAGGTGTCCCGGGGCAGCGCCACCGCCCGGGGCCGCCCGAAGGGTGCTCCCGCCGCCTCGTCGTGCAGATGGCCCTCGGTCACCTCCGCGCCGGTCAGGACGCGGCACTGCGGGACGCGGGCGCGCAGAGCCGCCGTGAGGGTGTCGCCCAACGGGTCTTCAGGCATGGCGAGTTCTCCTCCTCGGGAGGGGTGTGGCAGACAACGGTGGGGCCGTGCCGGGGCACGCTGCCCCGGCACGGCCCGTCGCGGTCCGTCGCGGTCCGCAGCCGTACCGGCGGTGCGGGCCGCGGCGCGCTACCGGCGGCGGTGACCGGCGAGGAGTTCGGCCAGCAGGGCCGCACGGAGGTGGACACCCTTGGTGACGCCCTCGAAATAGTGCACGTTCGGCAGGTCGTCCGTCTCCGGGGGCAGCTCCGGACCGCGGGGCCCGGTGTGGATCAGCGGCACCCCCGTGCCCGTCCGGCTGAGCAGCCCGGCGTCGAACACGAACCGCTGGTCGAGCCGCACCGACCGGGTGTGGGAGCGTACGGCGCTCTCGTGGAAGTCGGACAGCTCGAACGGGATGATCGTCACCGCGTCGACGGCGCGCAGCAGTTCGCCGGCCGACCCCGCCGTACGCCAGGTCATCCTGGCCCTGGCCAGGGTGGCGCGCACGTCGTCGGGGACCTGTGTGCCGTCCGGGGAGAGGAAGACGATCCCCGCGGCGTGGAACGTGGCGAGCCCGTGCACGAGCGAGCGGGCGTAGCGGCAGGCCGGGTCGCCGACGTAGCCCACGGTGACGCCCGTCAGGCTGTCCAGCTTGGAGCGGAGCACCCACAGGTCGAGCATGGCCTGGGTCGGGTGCTCGCGGTCGCCGGTGCCGGCGCTGACGACGGGCACCGGTGACACGGCAGCCGCCCGCTCCGCCGCGTCGTCGTCGGTGTGCCGCAGCACGAGGATGTCGGCGTAGGAGCCTATGACGCGCACGGTGTCCTCCAGGGACTCCTGGTAGAAGTCGCCGGCCCGGGTGGTCGTCACGTCGCAGAAGCCGACGGACGAGCCGCCGATGCGCCGGGCCGCCACCTCGAAACTGAGCCGGGTGCGCGTGCTGTTCTGGTAGAAGAGCACGCCGAGGAGTGCGCCGGGGGCCGTGCGGGCCAGGGTCTCCGTGGAGCTGCCCAGCATCCACTCGGCCCGCTCCCACACCCGCTCGTAGTCGGCGCGCCGCCAGGAGGACAGGGACACGGCGTGCCGCGGCAGGCCGGTGGCGGGGGGCGCGGCCGGCGCCTGGGCGGACATCAGCTGCTGTGTCACCACCACTGGCCCTCCACCGTCTTCGCCACCCACTTCTGGGTGTCGAGCATCGCGTAACCGGGCATGACGGGCAGCGGCACGGAGCCGGGCAGCTCGTCGAGACCGGTGATGGCCTGTCCCAGCCGGGAGGCGAGCATGCCCTGGGCCAGCGGCGGGGTGCCCGCGAAGATCGGGCACTCGCGCTCCTTGACGAACCAGTCGTCCAGCACGGACCGGTCCGGGTAGTCCGGCATCTCCGGGATGAACCTGCTGATGAGCTGCTCGGCGTTCTTCTCGTTCATCTCCTCGCCCTCGGGCACGCCGAAGTACTCCTCGGCCGTCATGGAGTCCCGCGTCCACTTGAAGAAGAACGTGCGGTGTCCGAACACGGGGGTGCACATCATGAACCGGCAGCGTTCGGAGCGGCGGAAGGCCCGGTGCAGCGTGTAGCGGGCCTCGATCTCGTAGATCTCGATCTTGTCCAGGACGTAGTCGCAGCCCTCGAAGAACTCGTCGACGATGTCCTCGGTGATGCCCTCGGGATACACGTCGATGTTGACGTCGCGGGTGGTCCGGTAGACGGCCTCGGCGACGACCTCGGCCTTGTTGCGGCCGACGGTGTCTATGCTCGCGCCGTACTGGCGGTTGATGTTGGAGACCTCGAAGGTGTCCGGGTCGGCCAGCTTCAGGTTCTGCACACCCATGCGGACCAGACGGTCCGCCGTGGCCCCGCCGATGCCGCCGACGCCGGCGATGCCTATGACGGCGTTCTTCAGCTTGAGCTGGCGCTCCTTCTGCTCCTCCAGGGTGTTGCCCAGCCAGCCCAGGTTGCGGCGGACCCGCTGCCAGTAGTAGTCCTCGCCGGTTTCCGTGGCGGTGTAGCGCTTGCGATCCGACATGGATGACCTTTCCGGTGTCTGGTGCCTGGTGTCTGGTGCTCGGTGTCTGGTGTCTGGTGTTCGGTGCCTGGTGTCCGGTGTGTCGTGCCTGGTGTGCCGTGCCGTGCCGTGTGGACGTGGTGGTGCCTGGTGTGTGCCGTTCGGGTCCGGGTGCGGGCGCGGCTGGTGTGTGCCGTTCAGTCGGCGAGGTGCGCGGCGCGGGGGATGTGTGCCGTTCAGGCCGCGAGGTGTGCGGCGCGGCCGGTCAGTCGCCGGGCCGTACGGCCGTGACGTGGATGCCGTGGAAGGTGTAGGCGTCCCGCTCGAAGCGCGTGGGCAGTTCCTCGTACGCGCAGGCGCGCTCCAGGTAGTCGATGACCTCCTTCCCCTCGGGTGTGGAGGCGGCCACCGGGCGGGGACTGTTGTCCGGGCCGAGGACGCACGGGGCGAACCCGGCGCGGATCGAGCCGTCGGCCCACCCGATGAGGGCGAAGCCGGTGAGCCGGCCGTCGGGATGGAAGGGGAGCAGCGGGTGCCCCTCACGGGGGCCGATGCGGAACTCGCCGAAACGCCGGGCGCTTTCGCGGCGCAGCCGAGCGTCACCGCGGCCGAGGTAGGCGGATTTCCGCAGCCGTTCCTCCAGGCCGGGCAGGTCGAAGGCGAAGTGCCCCAGGCCGTAGAAGATGGGCCGGCCGCGGTGGAACTCGATGCCGCGCAGGAGGTGGTGGTGGTGGCCCAGGACCGCGTCCGCGCCCGCGTCGATGGCGGCGCGCGCGGTGCGCGTCTCGTGATCGGTGAGGACGTAGGGCCGGGTGAAGTCGCCCCAGTGGAAGCTCGCGAGCACCACGTCCGCCTGGTCGCGGGCCCGCGCCACGTCCTCGCGCAGCGCCTCCATGTCCCCCTCGTCGGGCACGGTGGTGACCCGGGGCAGCAGCCCCGGATTCCACTCGTTGGTCTCCCACGGGGTGTAGAGGGTGCTCGCCCGCAGCGGGGCGAGTCCCGGAACCCCGGGACGGGCCTCGTACCCGCAGGGGAAGACGGAGGCGTAGGCGAGGACGGCGACGCGGCCCCGGCCGGTGTCGAGCACGGCCGGCCGGTGCGCGTCCTCCCAGTTCTCCCCGGCCCCCGCCGTGGCCACACCTGAGCCCCGCATCAGCGCGCGGGTCTCCAGGAGGGCGCGGGTCCCCCCGTCGAGGCTGTGGTTGTTCGCGAGCGAGACGACGTCGACGCCGGCACCGGCGACACCGCGCGCGTGGGAGGGATCGGCGATGACGGGGACGCCCGCGCTGGGGGCGCGCTCCTGCGTGGTGCAGTAGACGCCCTCCAGGTTCGCGAACGTCGTGTGCGCCTGCCGGAAGGCGCTGCTGACGTGCTGGAACGCCTCCTCGGGTCGTTCCCGGTGCACGAAGACGTCCCCGACGGCGACGATCTGCAACTCGTCCATGAACGGCACGGCCCCCTTGACCATTTCGGCTCGGGTGTTGGCTGGACATTCGCCAGGTACTCGCTGAGTGCTCGCGAGTACCGGACGGACTCGGTGAACTCGGTGAACGCGATGAACTTGACGGCCTCGATGTGCTCGACGGACTCGGTGGACCCGAGCGGCCGAGGAACTCGACGGCCATTCGCTACAGCGGATGGTGCCGTTGGTGAGCATAAGCACGGCTGGGCCGTCGCTGACAACTACAGCGGACGCTTCCCGGGAACTTGGCGCAAAACGCATCCATGACAGCGGACGGAACACACTTCGGCGGGAACCGAAACCGAAGGCTCCTAGCATCGCTGCCGCTCGATCCGAGACCTTCGGGAACCTCTCAGGAAGGAAACGACATGGCCCGCACCGTGAGCCCCGAGCCCGCCCTGGACCGGGACCTCGACCTGGACCTCGACCTCGACATCGACCTGCGGCTGGACGTGGAGGCGGAGGACGTGGCCGGGCCCGGACCGCACCCCGCGACCTTCACCGGCACGGGTACCTGCCTGGCCTGCCCGCCCACCTACTACAACTGCTGAACCCCCGTGGTGAGTCCGGCGGGAGGGCTGATGCCGGACACCGGTGCCGGTCCCTCCCGCCGGGCCGGCGGTGGTTCCCCGACCAGGCCAGGATGGAGGCAGGCCCGTCCATGGACGACACCCACGTGTTCGCGGCAGGCAGCAGTGTCCTGCTGCGTGCCGCGGCGCTCCCGCTGCCCGGTTCGCTCCGGGAAGACCTCCGCGCGGAGCCGGCCCCCGGGGACCTCGACGACCTGGACGACCCCGCCGCCCTGCGTGCGCGGCTCGCACGGCTGGCCGCCGACCCGCTCTTCACCGCGGCGGTCCGGCTGGCCAGCCCGAGCCTCGCCGACGACCTGGTGAAGTACGCGGCGGAGCGGACGGCGGCCCCGGCGACGGGGACGCCCGAGACCGCAGACCCGGCACCGGAGCGGGGGGCGACAGGGCCGAGGCCGACGGGGCAGGAGACAGCGGCTCCGGCGTCGGCAGGGCGGGTGACGGCGGATCCGACGCAGGCAGGACGGATGACGGTGGATCCGACGCAGGCAGGACGGATGACTGCGGGTCCGACGCAGGCGGTACGGGACACGGCGGGTCCGGCTCCGGCGGGACGGGACACGGCCGGATGCGAGACGGCCGGACGGAACACAACCCGCCGCGAGACAAACGGACACGAGACAGCCGGACGGAACACAACCCGCCGCGAGACAAACGGACACGAGACAGCCGGACCCGAGACAGCCGGACGGAAGACGTCCGCGCCGGACGTGGAGGCGTCCAGGGCGGTCACACCCCGCAGGCTGCGGCGGACCCTGCTCTCCGCACTCAAGTACCACCTGCGCATGACCCACCGCCCCACGCCCTTCGGCCTGTTCGCCGGTGTAGCGGCCGCCTCCCTCGGCGCGGCGCCCCACCGCGCGGTCGGTGCCGCCCACCGCACCGTCAGCCGGCCCGACGCCGCCTGGCTCGACACCGTCCTGGACGGCCTGCTCGACCACCCCGGCCTCGTCGCCCGCTCGCGGCTGGTCGCCGATCCCCTCCACGTCGTCCGCGACGGCAGGGTCGTCCTGGTCGACCACCACGACGCGGACGGCGTCCGGCGCCGCGTCCACTCCGTGCGCCACACCCGGCTCGTCGGCAGCGTGCTGCGGTACGCCGCCGAACCCATCGCCTTCCCCGCACTCGTCCAGCGGCTTCAGGAGGCCTTCCCGCAGGCCACGCGCGAGGAGGTCGGCCACCTCGTCGGCCGGCTCGTGGCAGGGCGCTTCCTGCTCTGCGACCTGGTTCCGCCGCCCGACTGCCTCACCCCGCTCGACCACGTCCTGGAGCGCCTCGACGGCTCGGGCCACCCCCACGCCGAGGCCCTGGCCGGGGTACGCGGCGCGCTGCGCGCACTGGACGCCGCACCGCTCACCGCGCGCGGGCCGCGACTGGCCGAGGTGACCGAGCGCATGCGCGCTCTCGCGCCGTCCGGGCACCTGGTGCAGTGCGACCTCGCCTTCGACGCACGGCTGGTGCTGCCGACCTCGGTGGGAGAGGAGGCCGAGCGCGCGGCGAGCGTCCTGTGGCGGCTCACCCGGCACGCGCCCGGCACGCCCGCTCTGCGGCCGTACCACCGGCGGTTCCTGGAGCGCTACGGCACCGACCGCGCCGTACCGGTCCGCGAACTCCTCGACGAGGCACGCGGACTCGGCCTGCCCGCCGTCTACCGCGCGGGCGCCGACGAGCGCGGGGATCCGAACGGACCGGCCGAACAAGGCGGGCAGGACAGCCAGGGCGGACAGCGCGCACAAGGCGAGCAGGACAACCGGGGCGGACAGCGCGGACTGGCCGGACCGGCCGAACCGGCTGCCCGCGACTTCCTCGCGCGGGGCCCGGCCGCCCGCGGCGCGGGCACCCGGCAGGGCGTACTCGCCGAACTCCTGCTGACGGCGGTCCGTTCGGGGTCCGGTGAGATCCTGCTCGACGACGCCACGGTCACCGCGCTGGCCCCCGAACCACCCCACCGGCTCCCGCCCTCGCTTGAGTTGGGGGCTGAGGTGGCGGCCACCGGCTGGGACGAACTGTGCGCGGGCCGGTTCACCCTGGTGCTCGGCGCCCCCACGGGCTCCCCCCGCGCCGGTGCCACCTCCGGCCGCTTCGTCCCCGTCCTCGACGGCGGAGAACCGGCCGTGCGGCACACCGTCCTGCACGGCGAGGCGACCACCGCCCGTCACGAGCCCGTGCCCGAGACACCCGCGGTCGTCGCCTACCGCCCGCGAGTCGTCCGGTCCGCCAACGTCACCGCCGTCCCCCAGTGGCTGCCGCACCGCATTCCCCTCGGCGTCGGCCCCGCGGCGGCGGACCAGGTCAGTGACCTGCGGCTGGAGGACCTGGCCGTGTACGCCGACACGGAGCGCCTGCGCCTGGTCCACACGCCGACCGGCACCCTCGTACGGCCGGTGTCGTACTCCATGCTCAACCCGGCCTCCGGCCATGTGCCCGGCACCGCCCGCTTCCTGCTGGACCTCGGCCACGAGGGGCGCGGCTGGTGCGCTCCCTGGGACTGGGGCCCGTGGGCGCAGGCACCGGCCCTGCCGCGCGTCCGCCACGGACGGACCGTCCTGTCCCCGGCGCGCTGGCTGCCCGACCGGGCGCTGCGCGAGGCCGCCCGCCGGAACGAGGGCACAGGCGGGCGCTGGCACCGCGAGGTCGCCCGCTGGCGCGAACAGTGGGGCGTCCCCCGCCACCTGCGGCTCACCCGGGCCGACCACCGCCTGACCCTGGACCTGGACGACCCGCTGCATCTGCTCCTGCTGCACGAGGAACTGCGGCGGCCCGTACCGGCGACGATGACGGAGTGGTACGGCGGTCCCGCCGGCTGCCGCTGGCTCCAGGGCCCGGACGGAACGCACGCGGCCGAACTGATCCTGCCGCTGTTCGCCCGCCGCCCCCATCCGGAGCCCCGGCCCACCGCGCCCCAACCCCGGCCTCCCGCACCGGAAGCCGGGTCCACCGCACCGGAACACCGGCTGTCCGCCGCGGCGCCACCGGCCCCGCCGGCCGCCCATCACGCCGTCCATCACCCGGCCGCCGATCGGGTCGTCCGGCCCCCGGCCACCGGTCGGTTCCTCCCTCCTCCGACCGGCCGCCGTGCCGAACTGCCGGGCGGGGAGTGGCTCTACGCCAAGCTGTACGTGCCCGCGGCCCTGCAACGCGACGTCCTCGCCCGGCACCTGCCCGCCCTGCTGCGTCCGGACCTGCTCGACGAGGCGGGCGCCGACCGGTGGTTCTTCCTCCGCTACGCGGACCCGGACCCGCACCTGCGCCTGCGCGTCCACGGCACGCCCCAGGGGCTGTGGCCGGTCTTCCTGCCCGCACTGCGCGACTGGACCGGGTCCCTGCGCGAGTCCGGGCTCATGGACCGTGTCGTGCTCGACACGTACGAACCCGAGACCGAACGCTACGGCGGTCCGCGGGCCCTCCCGGAGGCGGAACGGGTCTTCGCGGCCGACAGCGCGACCGTCCTCGGTCAACTCTCCACACCGGCCGCGGAGTCCGACGCCGCCCGCGGAATCCT
The DNA here is from genome assembly GCF_040703815.1 of Streptomyces sp. NPDC006743. Classification (NCBI taxonomy): domain Bacteria; kingdom Bacillati; phylum Actinomycetota; class Actinomycetes; order Kitasatosporales; family Streptomycetaceae; genus Streptomyces; species Streptomyces sp. NPDC006743. The sequence goes on from NZ_JBEYJA010000001.1 coordinate 213,665, forward strand.
GCACATCCTCACCTGCCTGGGCACGCCGGGGGAGGCACTGGAGTGGCTGAGCGGCCCGGAGGTCCTGGCCCGCCGCCCCGACGTCCCCCGCACGGACAAGCAGGCCGTGGCATCCGCCCTGACGCCGACCGGGGAACCGCAGGCACCGCCGGCGTGGCGCGCCCGCTCCGCCGCGCTGGACCGCCTGCGCGCGGTGCTCCCACCACACAGCCGGGCGTCCGTCGCCCTGAGCCTGGCCCACCTGCACTGCAACCGGCTTCTCGGCACCGACCGCGGCAGGGACCTGCGGGCTCACGCCACGGCCCGCGAGAGCCTGCGCCTGCGCCTCGACCGCGCCCGGCACGGCCGATGACCCCGCCCCACCCCGCACCCCGCCTCAGCGGACCGGCGCTCGACACCGCCCACCGGGTCGCCCGCGCCCTGCGCGACCCGGCCCACGCCGCGACCGTGACGCGGGCGGGTCTGGCCCGGCTGCCCGCGGAGCTGATGCTCCCCGCCTGGCAGGCCTCCTCCGTACTCCTCGGTCACAGCGGGGTCAGTCTGCTGCAACTGCGCTGCGCCCAGCAGGATCCGGACGCGCTCGCCGCCGCCCGCGCCCACCTCCGAGCGGCGGCCGCGGCCTGCACGGGCGCCGGCGCCGCCTCGGCGGGCGACCTGGTCCTGCCCCTCCTCCTGTACCTGCGGCACACGGGTACCGGCGCCGGACCGGCGGCCCAGGCCATGGACGCGCACACCGCCGCACTCGCCGCCCGTACGGCCCGGTCGCGGGCCGCCACCGGCCTGCACACCGGAGGCGGTGACGGCGGTGGCGGTGGCGGTGGCGGTGGCGGACAGGCCTACCACCACTACGACGCGATCACCGGCCTCGCCCGGCACGGCCGGATCCTGCTGCTGGCCGCCGACACGGGCCATGCCGGAGCCGCCCGGGTCCTCGCCGACGTCCTCACCCACCTGGTCGAGCTGACGCGGCCGACCGAGGTGGACGGCGTCGCGGTGCCCGGCTGGTGGTGCTCCCCGGAGCACTACCTGGTGCCCCGCGACCGGGAGACCTTCCCGCGCGGGGACTTCAACACCGGCGCCGCGCACGGCATCTGCGGCCCGCTCGCGCTGCTGTCCCTGGCCAGACTGTCCGGCCGCGGAGTACCGGGCGACGCGGAGGCGATACGGCGCGTGGTCGACTGGCTCGCCGGCCACACCCACCGCGGCCCCGGGGGCGCACCGCAGTGGCCGGGCCGGATCTCCTACGAGGAGCAGACCGCAGGCCCTACCGGACGCCCACGGCGGCCCGCCGCGACCCGACCGGCGCGTCCCGCCCGTATCCGGCCCGGCTGGTGCTACGGCACCTCCGGCATCGCCGGGGCCCTGCACCTCGCGGGCCGGGCCCTTTCGGACCCGGCGGTCGTCCGGACGGCCGCCCACGCGCTGCGGGGCCTGCTGCACAGCTCGCCCGGCGAACTCGTCCCCGACGACGATCCGGGCCTGTGCCACGGTCTGGCCGGGATCCTGCACGCCACCACACTGATGGCCGCCGCCACCGGCGACCCGGACCTGTGGACCGGCGCCGACCGCCTGGCCGACGCGCTCCTGGCCGCCTTCTCGCCCGGGGCCGCCTTCGGCTACCGGCGTCCGGTCCAGGGCACCACTCCCCCGGCGCACCTGGACAGTTGCGCCCTGCTCGACGGCGCCACCGGCGTCGCGCTCGCCCTCGCCACCTACGCGCAGCCTCCTCGCACCCCCACCTCACCCACCTCACCCACCTCACCCACCTCACCCACCTGGGACGCGGCCCTGCTGACGAGCTGACGAACCACGGCGGGACTGACACGTTGACGAGCTGACGAACCGCGGCGGGACTGACCCGTTGACGAGCTGACGAACCGCGGCGGGACTGGGCGTTGACGAGCTGACGAGCCGCGGCGGGCCCGGTGAGCAGGCGGGAGGGGGCGCGTGGCAGAGGGGAACCCGGCGCTCGCCGCGGCAGGCGCAGGCATTCCGCCGTCGCGCCGGGACAGCGGGACGGCGGGCAGGCGGGACGGCGGGCAGGCGGGACGGCGGGCAGGCGGGACGGCGGGCAGGCGGGCGGGCGCGGTCTCCAACTGCTCGCTCGTGGCCGCGCGATGGTCATGTCTGTGCTGGTGAAAGGGTATGGGACTCCGTTCACGGGACCCTTACATGTGCTTTACTTTCGCCGGACGAGGGGCTCTTGGGCCTGGACAGCGTGGGGGCGCTCGGCTCCCCCTCGGTTTCGAGAAGGGAAACACATGGCGATACGCCGTGTTCGCCGTGCTTCTGGGGCACAACTGCTCAACACACCCCGTTTCCTGACGGAGCGTCCGGCGGGGACCGCTGCGAGCGCCGGTGCCGGGGCATCGGCCCGGAGCGTCACGGCGGCCGGTCCCACCGCTGCGGGCACCGCCGGGCGGAAGCCCGGCCCCGGCGTCGCCGGCCTCCGCGTCACCGGCTGACTGCCCGCCCGGCCCGCCGCCCCGACCGGGCGCCCCGGGCCGGGTCCGCCCTCGTCCTCCTTCTCGCGCGGCCGGTCCCCCAGCCTGTCCCAGTGCACGGGCCGGAGCCGACCCGCGCACCGCGACCCCAACGGGAGAGGTTCATCGTGTCAAGATCCCGCTCGACCTCCGCGAGGAGCGCCGGCCTGCTGGCCGCCGCCGCCCTCGCGGCGGGCTGTCTGACCGTGTCGGGAGCGCATGCCGTCACCGGCCCCGCGGTCACCGACAACGGTTTCGCCTTCGCCGCCCGCCTGGACATCGGCGACGGGCAGCGTGCCTGCTCGGCGGCGCTGGTGGCCCCGCAGTGGCTGGCCGCCTCCGCGCACTGCTTCGCCGAGGACGGCGCCGCCCAGGTACCCACGGGCAAGCCGAAGCTGAAGACGACGGCCACCATAGGCCGCACGGACCTGACCAGCAACGCCGGTCAGGTCCGTGAGGTCGTCGAACTGGTCCCGCGCGGCGACCGCGACCTGGTCCTGGCGCGCCTGGCCTCGCCGGCCACCGGCATCACCCCGGTGGCGCTCGCCACGACCCCGCCGGCCGCCGGTGACGAGGTCACGGTGGCCGGTTTCGGCCGGACCAAGGACGAGTGGGCCCCGCTCAAGCTGCACACCGGGACCTTCAGCGTCGACGCGGTGAACGGCGGCACGCTCGCCCTGCACGGCAAGACCGCGGCGGACGCCGTCTGCGCCGGTGACGCGGGCGGCCCGGTCGTTCGCCAGAAGGACGGGAAGACGGAACTGGTCGCCGTCAGCAGCCAGTCCTGGCAGGGCGGCTGCTTCGGCACCGACCCGGCCGAGACCCGCAACGGCGCCGTCTCCACCCGCCTGGACGACGTGGCCCGCGGCAACGTCCTCGCCTCCGGCGGCGTCCTGCTGCCCGGGGACACCCTGACGTCGAACTCCGCCCGCCTGACCATGCAGGACGACGGCAACCTGGTCGTCGTCTCCGACTCGGGGCAGACCCGCTGGTCGACGAAGACCGGCGGTCACCCCGGCGCCCGGGCGCGGCTGGACGCGAACGGCAACCTGGCCGTGGTCGACAGCGACGGGACCACCGTCCTGTGGCAGACCGGCACCAGCGCCGCCGGCGGCTCGCTCGTCCTCCAGGACCGCGGCAACCTCGTGCTGCGCAACGCCAAGGGCGAGGCGCAGTGGGCGGCGGGCACGACGGTCCGCCACGACTACAACGGCGACGGCCGCAGCGACATGGCCGACTGGTACGACTACGCCGACGGCCACGACTCGGTGCACACGTTCCCGGCGAAGGCGGACGGCGGTTTCGGCAGCCCGGCCGAGGCCTGGTCGACCGCGGCCGGCAACTACTACGCCGAGAACATGAAGCGCTTCACCGGCGACTTCAACGGCGACGGCATCGCGGACGTGGCCACCTTCTACGGCTACTCGACGGGCGAGGTCGGCCTGATCACCTGGCTCGGCAAGGGAGACGGCACCTTCGCCGGACCCCTGCACTCCTGGAAGGTCACCTCCGGCTGGACCTTCTCCCGGATGACCGTCAACTCGGGTGACTTCAACGGCGACGGCCGCGACGACGTGGCCGTCTGGTACGACTACGCCGACGGCCACGACACGCTGCACACCTTCCTGGCCCGGCCCGACGGCGGCTTCGCCAACCCCTTCACCTCGTTCGACCGCGCCAGCGGCAACTGGGACGTCACCCACATGAAGTTCACCACGGGTGACTACAACGGCGACGGCCGCGACGACCTCGCAGCGCTCTACGGCTACGCCACCGGCGAGGTCAAGCTCTTCACCTTCCCGGCCAAGCCCGACGGCGGGTTCGCCGACCCGGTGGCGGGCTGGAACTCGCCCACCGGCTGGGAGTTCGCCCGCGCCACCCTCGTCTCCGGGGACTTCGACGGCGACGGCCGTGACAACGTCGCCGCCTGGTACGACTACGCCGACGGCAGCGACAAGCTGATCGGGTTCACCCCCAGCGGCGCGGACGGCGTGTTCGGCAACCGCACCGAGCTGTGGTCCACGCCGGCGGGCAACTACTACCGCGAGAACATGCAGCTCGTGACCGGTGACTACAACGGTGACGGCCGCGACGACCTGGCCACCTTCTACGGCTACTCCGACGGCAGCGTCAAGACCATCACCTGGACCGCCAAGGCCGACGGCACCCTCAACGGCCCGGCCGGCAGCTGGTCGGCGGCGAAGGGCAACTGGACCTTCAGCCGCGTCCACATGATCGAGCGCTACAACAGCCCCTCCTGACCGGGGCCGTCGGCGGGCGGGCCGGCCGGCCCGCCTCATGACGACGAGGGCCTCTCGCGGTTCGCGGCCACCGGGTCCGCCGAGCCGCGAGAGGCCCTTTCCTTCGCGTGGACGCCCAGGGCGGCCGTCAGTTCCGGGGCTCCGGAACCTGGCGGGGGATCAGGACGTGCACCACACCGGCCACCACCGCGATGCCGACACCGGTCAGGCACAGGGCGCGGGCGGAGATGTCGTGGTCGACCAGGATGCCGCCGAGGGCCGCGCCGAGCGCCTGACCGAGGTAGATGCCGGAGGAGTTGAAGGAGATGACGACGCTGGGCAGCGTCGGCACCAGCTCGGTCAGCCGGTGGTTGTTCGGAGTGGCCACCGCCCAGCCGGCGGCCCCGTTGAGGGCCATCACGATGATGACGGGCACGAGCGAGGTGCAGACCGTCAGCAGGGCGAGGGTGCCGATGAGCAGGGCTACGGCGCAGGTGAGGGTGCGTTTGGCGCCCAGGCGGTCGGTGAGGAAGCCGCTGCCGAAGGAGCCGAAGATGCCGCCGAAGCCCCAGGCGAGCAGTGCCGCGGCGAGTGCCGTGCCGTGGATGCCGGCGATCTCGGCGAGCACGGTCGCGGTGTAGGTGTAGACCATGATGCTGGCGCCGCTGGCCAGGAGCATGAACACCACCATGGTCACGACCCGGCGGTTGGCCAGGACGGCGAAGCGCTGGGCGAGGGGGATCGCCGGCGGGATCGGCAGGCCGGGCAGCACCACCAGGACGCCGAGCAGTGCCAGTGCGCCGACGGCGGCGACGAAGACGAGGCTGGCCTCCCAGGACACGTGCTGTCCGATGGCGGTACCGACGGGGACGCCGAAGACGGTGCCGACGGTCAGGCCGCCCAGGATCACCGACAGGGCCCGTCCGCGGGCGGCGGGCCCGGCGAGCGCCGCGGCCGCCGCGGAGGCGTTCGGCGTGTACAGGGCCGCGCCCAGGCCGGCGACGACCCGTGCCACCAGCAGCAGCGGCAGGTTGGGTGCGGCGGCGGAGGCGAGGTTGGCGAGGACGAACAGGGCGAGCGCGACGGCCAGCAGGGGCTTGCGCGGCAGCCGGCTGGTCAGGACGGCCAGGAAGGGCGCCGCCAGGCCGTAGGTCAGGGCGAACGCGGTGATGGTCTGCCCGGCCTCGCCGGTCGAGACGTGCAGGCCGCCCGCGATCTGGGGCAGGATGCCGGCCAGGACGAAGGAGTCCGTTCCCATGGCGAAGGAGCCGAGGGCGAGGACGGCGACGGGCTTTCCCCAGGCGGCTGCGGAGGCCGGCGCGGCGGTGGGGCTGTTCGTTCCCGTGGTGGTCGATTTTGTGGTCACACCAAGAGAGTGGCGCCTCGCGCGAAGGGGGTACAGAGGGCCAATCATGCTGGTGTAATGAGCACCAGGACACCGCCCGGAGGGGGATGCTTTGATGGCCGGCATGCAGCGAGAGCTTCTGGCGGCGTTCCTGAGATCCCGGCGGGAGTCGCTCTCCCCCGAACAGCTGGGGCTGAACCCCGGGCCCCGGCGCCGCACGCCGGGCCTGCGCCGCGAGGAGGTCGCGCAGCTCTCCGGGGTGAGCCTGACCTGGTACACGTGGCTGGAGCAGGGCCGGGACATCCGGGTGAGCCGGCAGGTCCTCGAAGCCCTCGCCCAGACGCTCCAGCTGACCCCGGCCGAGCGACGGCACCTGTTCACGCTCGCGGAGACGGCCCTGCCCGCCGAGCGGCCCGAGCCCGCGGTGGTCAACCCGACCCTGCGCAAGCTGGTGGAGACGCTCGACCCCAACCCGGCGCACGTCATCAACGACCGCTGGGACGTGCTGGCCGCCAATCGCGCCTACGCCTCCCTGGTGGGCGGCCTGGAACAGCTGCCGCAGGAGGAACGCAACAGCATCTGGCTGCTGTTCACCCGCCCGCAGATGCAGTCGCTCCTGGTCGACTGGCAGAACGAGGTCCGCGACATCCTGGGCCAGTTCCGCATCGCCGTCGGCCGGCAGCCCGACGACCCGCGGACCGCCGCGCTCATCGAGACCCTGACCACGTCCAGCAGCCAGTTCCGCGCGCTGTGGTCCGAGCATCCGGTACGGGCGTTCCGGCCGACCATGAAGCGCTTCAGCCATCCGGCGGCCGGGCGGCTGGACCTGAACTACACGAAGCTGGACGTGGCGGAGGCGCCGGGCCAGCATCTGGTGGTGTTCATGCCCGCGTCCGAGGCGGACGAGCGGGCGCTGGCCCGTCTGGTGGAGGAGTCCCCGCAGGCGGCGCTGCTGTAGCCGTGGTCCGGACGCGGGTCACGCCGGGTGGCCGACGGCGTCCTTCTGCAGGCGCACCGCCGCCAGCAGGCTCAGCCTCGGCTCCGCCTGCCGCAGCGCCTTCAGGGCCGCGATCGAGCCGATGTCCCCGGTGAAGCCGGCCTCGGCCAGCCGGGAACGGACCCAGTCGGCGCGCAGTGCGCCCTCGGTGGCGGCGGCGGTGGACCGTACGAGCGCGGCGGCGCGTTCCAGTCCCGGACGCTCTTCGGGCGAGGCCTCGGCCAGTGCCTGGCGCAGTGCCGCCCCGACCACGTCGGCGTCCCTGATGACCAGCACGAAGTCGTGCTTCTTGTTCAGTCCCGTGAGTGCTGCCATGCGCTTCACCGTGCCCGCCACGCGCGCCCCGCGGCAAGCGACTTGAGCATCTCCAGAGGCTGGACGAGGGATCGTCGTCCGTGACCGTCCGGGCCGGCCCTGCGGCCGGCCGTACCCGCGTCCGTCCGTTCGGCCGGCCCGCTAACCGGCCTGTTTCACCGTCAGGTCGCCGTTCGTCGTCGACAGGTCCAGGCGGTACGTGGCCGACGGGTCGTCGGCGAAGGCGACCTTCCGCTCGCCGTGCGAACTGTCCGCCTTCACCTGGTACTTGGCGGACGGGACGGTGACGCTGAGGCTGCCGTTCGTCGTGCGGGCCCTGATGTTCTGCGGGGTGGCCGTCTCGATCGTCACCCCGCCGTTGGACGCTCGTGCGTCCACGCCGCCCCTGGTGCCCTTGACACGGACCTCACCGTTGGACGTCAGCAGCTTCACCGGACCGCTCGCGCCGTCCACCGTGATCCGGCCGTTGCTCGTGTGCACGTCGACCGCGCTCATGCCGGTCAGGGTGAGGCCGCCGTTGGACGTTCCCCCGCTCACCGGGAGCGCGGCGGGCACGGTCACGACGTAGTCGATGCCGCAGTCACCGCCGCAGCCGGACAGGGTCAGGACGCCGTCGGCGACCCGGACGGACGTGCCCTTCGGCTTGTCGCCCCGGTAGGAGACCCGGCGGTGCACGGTGACGGTGGAGACGCCCGCCGAAGTGCTCACCTTCACCCCGCCGTCGCTGTTGTCGAGGCGGACGGAGGTGACCTTCTGGGGCACCTGGGCCTCGTCCTCGAAACTCTTCTGGCCGATGGCCGAGCAGGCGGAGAGCCCGCCTGCCGCGAGAGCGGCCAGGGCCACCGCGGTGACGGCGTGTGCCGGTCGGCGTCGCATGAGATCCCCCGTACGGAGCGAGTCGGACGCCCGGTGACCGGTCGTCCTGATCGGACGGCCGGCGTCGGGTCATCCGGATCGGATGATGTCCGGTCGTCCGTGTCGGACGACCGGTGTTCGGTCATCGCGATCCTACGCAGCGGCGTCTCCGTCTCCCATGGGGAAAACCCCCGGTTGTGCGGCGTGCCCGCGGTGCCGGCGCCCCCTCGGTGAGCGGACGCCGGCCCGGGCTCCGGGGTGCCGGTCAGCCGGAGGCGCCGGCCGGTGCGGTGGGCAGGTAGCGCGGGGGCCGCCGGGCGTCCAGCCGGTGTTCCACCGCCGCTCCCAGGGACAGCAGTTCGGCGTCCCGGTGGTCCCCGGTCATCAGGAGCAGGCCGACCGGCAGTTCGCCCACGAACCCGGCGGGCACGGACAGGGACGGGTAACCGGCCACGGCGGCCGGGGTGGAGGACGGGATGACGTCGTTGTCGCCGCGCGCGCAGTCGGTCGTCCAGGCGGGCGGGTTCGTCGGCGCGGCGATGGCGTCCAGGTGATGCGCGGTCAGTGTCTCGTCGATGGACCGCCGGGAGAGGTCCTTCAGCTCGGCGCGCATGGCCAGGTACCGCGGATCGGTGGTCGCCGGTGCGGCCAGCGCCTGCTCGAACAGTTCCTGGCCGGCGAAGCAGGTCCGCTCGGCGGGGTGGGTACGGTTGAACTCGACCAGCGCGGCCAGGTCGCGTGGCCCCTCGCGGGTGGCGAGGTAGGCGTCGACGTCCCGGTGGAACTCGCTCAGCAGCGCCGGGAACTCCAGTTCCGCGAGACGGTCCTGGTACGGCGGGGTCACCTCGACGACCTCCGCTCCCGCCGCGCGCAGCCGCGCCGCCGTACGGGTCATCAGGGCGTCCACGTCCGCGCCGAGCGAGGGCAGCCGCCACAGGCCGATCCGCTTGCCGCGCAGCCCGGTCGCCCGCAGCGCCGGGTCCGTGAGGCGGGCGGCGTCCGCGGTGCGCGCGGGGTCGTCACCGGAGAGGACGGCGAGGGTGAGCGCGACGTCGGTCACGTTGCGTGCCATCGGCCCGGCCGTGTCCTGCTCGGCGGAGATCGGGACGACGCCCGCCTGGCTGACCAGGCCGAGGCTCGGCTTGTGACCGACCACCCCGTTCATCCCGGCCGGGCACACGATGGAGCCGTCCGTCTCGGTGCCGATCGCCACCTGGGCCAGGGACGCGGCGAGCGCGGCGGCCGAACCCGAGGACGAGCCGCAGGGGTTGCGGTCCAGGACGTACGGGTTGTTCGTCTGGCCGCCCACCGCCGACCAGCCCGATGTCGGCTTGGCGGCGCGGAAGTTGGCCCACTCGGACATGTTGGTCTTGCCGAGGATCACCGCGCCGGCCGCCCGCAGCTTGCGGACGAGGTCCGCGTCGGTGCCCGGCGGCTTCCCGGCCAGCGCCAGTGAACCGGCCGTCGTCGGCATGTCGCGGGTGTTCACGTTGTCCTTGAGCAGGACGGGGATGCCGTCGAGCGGGCCCCGGACCGTGCCGCGGCGGTGCCGGACGTCGCTGGCCGCCGCCTGCCACAGGGCCGTCGGGCTGGTCCGCAGCACCGCGTTGATCTTCGGGTCCACGGTCTTGATCCGCCGCAGGTACGCCAGGGTCAGCGCCGTCGAGGTCAGCGACCCGCGCTTCATCCGGGCCTGTAATTCGGGGATCGTCACCGTGTCGAGGTCCACCCCGCGCAGGAGCGGCGCGCCGGCGCGGGACGGCGCGTCACCGCCGCCCGGCTCGGCGGCCTGCGCGCGCTGTCCGTGTACGCCCGCCGCCAGGAGGGCGGCCACCGTCATGGCCGCGGCCACTGCCGCGATGCTTCTCCTTGTCATGGGCGACACCCCACTACAGGGGGCTCAGCCGGCGCAAGGGCGCCACCGGCTCACCGGCCTTGGGGCAGGCACCGGGGCATCCGGAGGCGGCAGATCGGGAGCGGGCGGCCCGTGTCATGCGTCCGGCGTCCGGCGTCCGGCGTCCGGCGTCCGGCGTCCGGCGTCCGGCGTCCGGCGTCCGGCGTCCGGCGGGGCAGCCTGTGCCCGGCGCTCCCGGCAGCCGGTTCCCGACGGCCCCTGCGCGGCTGCCCACGCCCGCTCGCCGGTGACGGGCCGCCCGGCCCGCCGCTCACTCCTCCAGGTTCACCGTCCGCGCGGGGCGGCGGAACCCGCCCGTGCGCAGGGCGAGGATCCCCACGCCCAGCGCCGCCCAGACGATGCCCACGATCTTGGCCGGGGTGTCCAGGCTGAGCCACAGCGCCACGTTCACGACGAACCCGAGCGCCGGCAGCAGCACTTGCAGCGCGGCGGCGACGGCTCCGCGTGCCTCGGACCGCCCCGCCCGCCGGTCGCGCACCCAGAACCCGATCACCGCCACGTTGACCGCGGCGAAGGCGACGTAGGCCCCGAAGTTGATCAGTGAGGCGGCGCTGCCGAGGTCGAGGAAGACGGCGGAGGCGGCGACCACGCCGACCAGGACCACGTTGACGGCCGGGACGCCGGTGCGCGGATCGAGCCGGCCGAAGACCGCGCGCGGCAGCATGCCGTCACGTCCCATCGCGAAGAGCAGCCGTGCCGCGCTCATCTGCTGGGTCAGTCCGCACCCGAGCACCGCGGTGAGGTAACCGCCCACGAACACCGCCTGGAACGCGGCACCGCCGATGTACTCGGCGATCTCCGGAGAGGCGCCCACGATGTCGCCCACGGCCGAGACGTCCGGGAACAGCGTCTGCATGACGTAGGTGACGGCCAGGAAGAACACCCCCGCGGCGGCCACGATGAGCAGGATGGCCCGCGGGATGTCCCGGCGCGGCCGCTCGGCCTCCTCGGACAGGGTCGAGACGGCGTCGAACCCCAGGAAGGACAGTGCCAGCAGCGACGCCCCGCTCAGCAGGTCGGGCAGCGGCACCGTGGTCAGGCCGAAGCCGGTGGTCCCGAAGGACTCGCCGTGGGTGACGACGGCCCGTACGGCGAACACGAGGAACGCGACGGCCACGGCGGCCTGGACGGCGACGAGCGCCACGTTCACCTTGGCGGCCGGCCGGACGCCCACCAGGTTCAGCGCGGTGCACACCACGACGGTGGACAGCACCCACACCCACGCAGGGACGCCGGGCACCACCGCGCCCATGTAGATCGCGGCCAGCAGGGCGTTGAGCATGGGCAGCAGGACGTAGTCCAGCGTGGCCGACCAGCCGACCAGGAAACCCACCGGCGCCCCGAGCGCCTTTCCCGCGTAGGTGTACACCGACCCGGCCGAGGTGATGCGGCGGGCCATCCGCGCGTAGCTGAGCGCGGTGAGCCCGACCGCGACCAGGACGGCGAGGTAGGCGAGCGGCACATGTCCGTCGGTCGTCTCGGAGACCAGGCCGAAGGTGTCGAACACCGCGAGCGGCGCCATGAAGGCCAGGCCGAGGAAGACGATGTGGCGCAGTCGGAGGGTGCGGCGCAGCAGCGTACCCTCCTCGCCGCCCCCGGAACGGCCCGCGGGGTCAGTGGTGCCTTGGGCGGCCTGCGGGGAGGAACCCGGGGCGTGCGAGGAGGGCCCGGCGGACTGCTGAGGAAGGCCGGCGGGCCGTGAGGACGAACCGGTGGCCCGCGGCGAGAGATCGGTGGCCGGCGAGGAGGGTTCGACGGCCCGGGAGGAAGGCAGGGCGGCCCGCGAGGAGGGTCCGGGGGGGACGTCAGGCATGGGCATGGCCGCCTTCGGCGTGGGCGGAGCAGGAGGTGGGCGCGCCGTAGTGGCCGGCGGTGGCGCGCGCCGTGGCGGCCTCGTGGACGACCTCGCCGCCCACCCAGGTGACCTCCGCGCGCTGCTGGAGCAGCGCCGCCGGGTCGGGTTCGAGCGCGTAGAGGTCCGCGGACCAGGCGACGAGGTCGGCCTTGGCGCCCTCGCGGACGATGCCGTACTCGGCCTCGCGGTGCCAGGCCCAGGCGCCCTCGGCGGTGTAACCGCGCAACGTGTCGTCGAGGCACAGGCGCTCCTGCGGGGTCCAGGCCTGCCTGCCATCCAGTCCGGCCCGTGTCAGGGCGGAGTAGAACCCGACCAGCGGGTCCATCTCCCCCACCTGCCAGTCGCTGGAGAGCGCCACGTGCGCGCCGGAGGCCATGAGCGAGCGCAGGCGCCAGGCGCGGTCCCAGCGGGCCTCGCCGACGTTCTCCATCCAGGTCCCGGCCACGAGGTCCGGGGAGCAGTGGCGCGGCTGCATGGCGGCGGTGACGCCGAGCCGGGCGAACCGCGGCAGGTCCTCCGGCGCGAGGCACTCGACGTGCACGATCCCGTGCCGCCGGTCGCGGGTGCCGTTGGTGCGGGCGGCGTGCTCGATCGCGTCCAGGGCGAGGCGGATGCCGCCGTCACCGGTGGCGTGGGTGTGGGTCTGGAAGCCGAGACGGTCCAGTTCGGTGATGACCTGGGTGAGTTCGCCGAGCGGCGCGGAGGGGTGGCCGCGGTGTCCTGGCCGGTTGGCGTAGTCCTCCAGCATCCAGGCGTTGTGGGGTTCGATGACGTCGTCGGCGTAGAGCTTGACGGGGCCGAACGCCAGGCGGTCGCCGCCGGGGGCCGTGTCGACCGCCGCGCGCAGCCGCTGCCGGAACGCTCCGTCGGAGCCCATGGGGTGGAAGAGCGCCGCGATGACGCGGGAGCTGAGACGGCCCTCGTCCTGGGCGCGCTGGAACAGGCCCGTCTCGGCGAGCGGGACCTGGGGTTCCACCACGGTGGTGATGCCGGCGGCGGTGGCCATCTCCAGACTGCCCAGCAGCTTGCGGTAGCGCCGCTCGGGCGAGTACATGGGGATGTCGCGCTGGAGCCCGGCCAGACCCGCCGTGGTCATGGCGCTGGTGTAGAAGTCGGTGACCCAGCCGGTCGCGCGGCCGTCGGCGTCCCGCTCCGGGCGGCCCCAGGGGATGTCGCCGCCGTCGTCGAGACCGAGCGCGCGCACGGCCGCGTCGTTGAGCCACACCGAGTGCTGGTCGTAGGTGGTGACGAAGACGGGGCGGGAGGTGAGGCCGGCCAGGTCGCGGGCGGCGGGGCGACGGCCGGGGACCACCGAGTACACGGCGTTCTCCGCGCAGATCCAGGTCAGGTCCGGGCGGGCGGCGGCGAGTTCGGCGATGCGGCGGCGGACCTCTTCGAGGGTCTCGGCGCCTTCGAGGCTGACGGCGTCGGGGTCGAAGCCGAGCAGCAGGTGGTTGTGGCTGTCGATGATCCCCGGGGTCAGGAGGCCGCCGTCCAGGCGGCGGTGCTCACGGGCGGCGGGGGCGTCCGCCTCCTCGCCGACGAAGGCGATGCGCCCGCCGGAGATGCCGACGGCGCCGGCCCAGGGGCGGGCGTCGTCGAACGTGCGCACACGAGCGCCGGTGATCAGGGTGTCGAGCATGGTGGTCCTCGGTTCTGGGGGCACGCCACGCAGGGGTGGCGAGGGCACGCCGAGACGGTGCGCGCATTATTTGTCACCGGCGTCAAAGAATGGGTCGAGTGTCATGAGGATCTCGGCTACTGTCAAGGCATGGCCCGCCCCAAGAACCAGGAAGAACGCCGCGCCCACCTCATCCAGGCGGTGATCGACACGACCGCCAGCACCGGGCTGCGCTCCCTCTCGCTCGCGGACGTGGCCCGCCGGGCGGGACTGACGCGCGGGGCGGTCCTGTACTACTACGACGATCTGGACGCCCTGCTCAGGGAGGCCTACCGCGCGGGCATGGAACGCTTCTGCGACCGGCGCGACGCACTGCGGGACACCGTCGAGGACCCCGCGCGGCTGTTGGGCGAGACGATCCGCGCCGGGCTGCCGACGGGGCCCGACGACGCGCTGATGCGCCTGTTGTACGAGTTCGACGTGGTGGCGGGCAGTTCGCCGCTGCACAGCACGCTGGTCGAGTCGATGTACGAGCGCCAACTGGCCACGTACCGCGCGGTGCTGGAGCGGGGCGTGGACGCCGGCGCCTTCCGCCTGACCCTGGACCCGTCGACGGCCGCCCTGAACCTCGTGGCCCTCGAGGACGCCTACGGCCTGCACATCGTGGCGGGCAACGGCCAGATCAGCGTGGAGCGGGCCGTGGAGGCGATGTTCGCCGCGGCCCGCGCCTTCGGCGCACCGGCCGCCTGAACGGGCCGGCGCGGCGGGACCGGCGGGCGCGCGGCGGTCGCCGCGGGCCCACCGCTCGGGGACGCCGGCCGGGGGGTTGACGGCGGCAGGCCGACGGCGGCAGGCCGGGAAGTCGCACCACTGCCGTCCGGGCACACCCAGGTGCACGGGGTACGACAGCCCGTTCCGGGTGCGGTTGCCGGGGAGCGGACGGCGCGGCCGGAACACGGGGACGGGGAGGAGCGGCTCCAGGCAGGTTCCCTTCCCGGTCCGGCGCCACCGGCCGGAGGCCGGGGCCGGGGGCCGGGGGCCGGGGGCCGGGGGCCGGGGGCCGGGGGCCGGGGGCCGGGGGCCGGGAAGGATGCTGACACTCCGGGCGGTGCCGGGCCCGGCCCCCCCACTCCACCGGCGCGGCCACCGGGGACAGGTGCGGGCGGGTGCCCATCGCGTGACCGCCCCCTTCACCCGCACCGGAGCGTCGCGGCGCAATGCGACGCGTCCGGCCTCGTCTCCTGCGAACCCGGACGCGCCCCGCCGTGGAAGACGTCAGCCGTAGCTGACGGTGAAGCTGGCTCCCTGGCCGGCGTTGGCCGTGGTGCCGTAGGTGCGGAACGTCATTCCGCCCATCCCCCAGGCCGGGTTGTAGCCGTAGGTCGGCCTCTGGTTGTTGAACGTGGTGAAGGTCGCTCCGGAGTGGTAGACACCGTGAATGGTGACCCACCAGACGCTGTCCTTCGTTCCGGTGTAGAAGGATGCGCACTGGCCGGGCTCCGCGACGACGGTCCCGCCGATGGCACCCGTGTCCGGGTTCTCGACCGTCAGGTAAGCAGCGTAGTCCGATTTCGGACAGACCACGACGTTGCCGTTGGAGGCGGCCTGGGCCGGAGCCGAGGCGAACAGAGCCAGACCGCTAGCGGCCACAGCCGCGGCAGCCGTGGCGACTCTGCTCCGAGTGGAAGCGAACACAGTTGTCTCCCTGCATGGTTGAGTGATGCGAACAGCGCCGGTGATCACTGAGGTACGAGCCGCCCGCAACGACACGAGCAGGCAGCGACGCCCGGAACCCTGCCGAGCCGTCGACATGTGTTCACACCTTACAGACACACCTTCTTCGTCCCAATACCTTTCCTCGGAGACACCGCAAGCGAGTCCGTCCCGGCAGGGCACGCCCTGACCGCGGGCGGCGGGGCCGCGACCGCTCCCGTCCTGCTCACGCTGCTCCGGGGCCGCGGCCCGGGACAGGACCTGCCGCGGGCTCCCCGCCCCGCCCCACTGCGCCCCGATGTGTTCATCTCCCGGCACACATTTCTCGGACACGTCTTCTGCTCGCGGGGAAAACATTGCGCACTCTTGACGTCTCCATCTTTTCCGTCGGCGGGCGGATCATGAGCGCAGGGCGGGACCACAGAGGTCGGAAGCTGGGGCTGACGGGCCTCACGGTCGCGGCGAGCGCCCTCTTCGCCCTGTTGATCGGCGGCGCGTTCGCCGTACTGCTGTGGGCGATCGACGACGCGAACGACTCGGTCTCGGGCCGCCGGGCGTCCAGGACCGCCCTGGTGGAGTCCGGCACCATGGAGCAGCTGCTGATCGATCTGGAGACCGGCCAGCGCGGTTACGTCATCACGCACCGGGAGGAGTTCCTCCAGCCCTGGGAGTCGGCGCGCCGCGCACTGCCCGCCGAGTCCCGCCGTTTCCTCGCCGGCACCATCTCACGCGAGCAGCGGCAGAAGGCCGAAGAGATCATCCGCGGGGTGCGGTCCTTCCTGGAGGACTACTCGGTGCCGCTGGTGGAGATGGTCCGGCGGGGCGAGCCTGCCGCCGGAAGTGCGGCGGAGGCGGCCGAGGGCAAGCGACGGGTGGACACGCTGCGGCAGGAGTTCCACCGCTACATGTCGGACGAGCGTGCCCAGCTCGCGGAGCGCACCGACGCCGCCGGGGCCAACAGCCACCAGGCGATCCTCACCGCCGCCGTCGGGCTGGGCGCGTCGCTCGCCGTGGTCGCCGCCTTCACCGTGCTCCAGCACCAGGCCGTGGTACGGCCGGTGCGGGGCTGCCGCCGCCGCCCAGGAGCTGGCCGACGGTGACCATGGGGTGCCCGTACGGCCGCGCGCGGCGGACCGGGCGGTGGCGGACGCGGCGGGTGGTACGGCCTCGCCGCCCGCGATTCACCGCCCGGCGGGGCGCGACGCGGTGAGGTAGCGCCCGGAGCGAGCGGGCGCGCCATCTGGCCGAGGTCACACTCCATGTTCCGGAAGACGGTCCCTTCAGTCCCTTGATGTGTGTGTTCGCGTCGGGAGGGTGGTCCTGGCAGGACCCAGGGAGACGGGGACACTGCCTGCGGCCGGAGATCAGGTCCACGCTGAGGAGCGTCACCCGCACACACCGACCGCGGGCGCCGGTTCCCCGCGGCCGGCGGCCCCAGCAGGAGCACAGTCCATGGACATCACCCGCCGCACCGTCTTCATCGCCGGCGCCACCTCGGGCATCGGCCTCGAACTCGCCCGCCGCTTCGCCGCGGCCGGCAGCACAGTCGTCGTCGGCGGACGCCGCACCGGCCTGCTCGACCGGCTCTCGGCCGAGGGGTTCGCCACCGTTCCCGTCGACGTGACCGACCAGGAGAGCGTCGACCGCGCCCGCGACACCGTCCTGGCCGGCCACCCGGACCTCGACACCGTCGTGACGATGTCCGGCGTCATGCTCCCCGAGGACCTGCGCGACCCCGCGCACTTCAGCGTCACGGAGCGCACCATGGAGACCAACCTCCTCGGCACCGTCCGCGTCGTCGACGCGTTCACCCCGCACCTGACCGGCCGCGGCGCGGGCACCTTCGTCACGGTGACCTCGGGCATCGCTTTCCTGCCGTTCCCGCTCCTGCCGGCCTACGCCGCCTCGAAGGCCGGCGTGCACGCGTACTCCGAGGCGCTGCGCGCGCAACTGGACGGCACCGGCGTCGAGGTCTGCGAACTCGTCCCTCCGGCGGTCGCCACCACCCCGGAGCAGGCGCGGCTCAACCCCCGCGCGCTCGGACTGGCCGAGTTCGCCGGCGAGGTGATGGACCTGCTCGCCACCGAACCCACGCCCCGCGAAGTACTCGTCCAGGCCGTCCTGATGCACCGGTGGGCCGAACGCGACGGCACCTACGACGAGTTGGTCGCCCAGCGGTCGCAGGCGCTCGCGACGCTCCCGGGCCACCGGTGAACCGGCCCGGCGCGAACGAGGCCCGCCGCTGATCCCCGCCCCGCCGGACCCGCCCGGCCGACCGGCCGCCGGCCGGCTCCCGGCCCGCCGCTCGCCGGGGCGGGCGTACAAACGCCGGCGGAGGCCGATGTCAGACGGAGGCCAGCCAGGCCGCGGTCTCCTGGGGGCGGCCGAAGCGGTGGGTCCGCAGGGACGCGAAGCGCGGATCGCGCAGGCGGAGCGCGATCTCGCGGCGGCGGGTGCGGTACTGGGACCAGGACCACCACACCGGGTGCTCCCGGCTCAGCCAGCCCGCCCAGCTCTCCTTGTTGCCGCCGAAGAGCACCTCGCCGGTCACGGTGCGCCGGACGGACCGGCGCAGGACACGGGGCATGATCACACGGCGGGAATAGTCCAGCCAGATCACCGTGTCCGCCCGGCCCCACAGCAGGTCACGGACTTCCGGACAGCCGAGTGAGTCGGTGATCCAGCACGGCCCCGCGGTGATCCGCGCCACGTCCGCGGCCAGCTCCCCGTTGACGGCCCAGCCGGGGCCGTCGAAGTACAGCGCGTCCATCTCGTGGTACGGCAGCCCCAGGCGCGCCCCCAGGGCACGGGCGAGCGTGGACTTGCCCGCGCCCGTGGAGCCCACCACCAAGATCCGTTCCACAGCCGCATCTTAGAGCTGCGCCTCGGGGCCGTCCGTCCTCCCCCCGCCCGCGCCACGGGCGGCGGGACGCCTGTGCCGGTGCGGCCGGCGCGCTCAGGCCGTGTACTGGTAGGCCGGGTACGTCAGGTAGCCGGCGTCGCCGCCCTGGTAGTACGTCGCCTCGTCCACGGGGGCGAGGGGGACGCCGGTGCGCAGGCGTTCCACCAGGTCGGGGTTGGCGATGAAGCCGCGGCCGAAGCTGATGAGTTCGGCGCCCAGGTCCAGCCAGTGGTCGGCGTCGGTGCGGCCGGTCTGCTTGGGCCCCATCGGAAGCACCGGGTTCATGACGAGGGTGCCCGGCCACGCGCGGCGCAGGCCGAGCAGCACGTCCTCGTCGGCGGTGGCCTCCAGATGGACGTAGGCGATCCGGAGGCGGGCCAGTTCGGCCAGGAGGGCGGTGTACAGCTCGGGCACGTCGGTCTCCTCGACGCCCCAGAACGTGCCGCCGGGGGAGAGACGGATACCGGTCCTGGCGGCGCCCACCGCCTCGACGGTCTCGGACACCGCTTCGACCGCGAACCGGATCCGGTTGGCCACCGGGCCGCCGTAGCGGTCCGTACGGAGGTTGGCGTTGGAGGAGAGGAACTGCGAGATCAGGTAGCCGTTGGCGCCGTGCAGTTCCACGCCGTCGAAGCCGGCGTCGACGGCGCGCCGGGCCGCCTCGGCGTACGACCGGGCATGCCCGGGCACCTCGGCGGTCTCCAGGGCGCGCGGGACGGGCGCGGGCTGGGGCCCGCTCGGGGTGAACACCTCGCCTGCGGCGGGGACGGCCGAGGGTCCGACCGGCCGCGTTCCGGTGGTGTCGGGGTGCGAGACCCGTCCGCCGTGCATGATCTGGGCGAAGATCCGCCCGCCGTTGGCGTGCACGGCCGCGGTCACCGGACGCCAGGAGGCGACCTGCTCGTCGGTGTGCAGTCCCGGCGTACCCGGATTGGACTGCCCGATCACACTGGGCTGCACCCCCTCGGACACGATCAGCCCTGCCGTGGCCCGCTGGGCGTAGTACGTCGCCATCGAGGGGGTGGCCAGCCCGCCGGCGGCGGCCCGGACCCGGGTCATCGGGGCCATCACCACCCGGTTGGGCAGTGTCAGGTCACCGAGCCGGTAGCTGTCGAAAAGAGTTGTCACGTCAGGACTCCGTCGCGATCCGCCGTACCCGGATCTCGGGTACGGCGGCTACGCTAAAACCTCACATCCATGTCAGATGCAAGGCCTGTGATGCAGGTCATACCAGGAGGGCCGCATGCGGATCGGGGAACTGGCGTCGCGCACGGGGGTGAGCGTGCGGTCCCTGCGCTACTACGAGGAGCAGGGACTGCTGCGCAGTACCCGCAGCGCCGGAGGGCAGCGCCACTACACGCAGCAGGACGTCGAACGGGTCGAGTTCGTCCAGCGGTTGTACGCGGCGGGCCTGTCCAGCCGGACCATCGCCGGCCTGCTGCCGTGCGTCGAGGCACCCAGCCTGGAGAACTCCGATGCCGCGCTGGAGCGCATGGCCCAGGAGCGCGAACGGCTCTCCGAGCACATCACCGACCTCCTGCGCACCCGGGACGCGCTCGACGCGCTGATGGAGACGGCCCGGAAGTACCGGCAGCAGCTCCAGCCGGCGGCCGTCGAGTGATCGACGGGGGTCCACGGCCGATCACGGGGGTCCACGGGGGATCCGGCTGACCCTGCCGACCCGGCTGATCCGGCCGCGACGGCGACGTGGCAGGAGGCCGGGGCGGCCACGGAGCGGGTGATGCGCGAGCGGTGCGGTCCCAGCGCGCCGAAGGCCCACCGGCTGACGGCGCCGGTGGCACCGGTATGGGCCTGCGCGCCCCCGACTGCGCGCCCGCGAGCGGCGGCCCGCGGCCGGTGAGCGAGCGCGCCACTGCCGCCGCACAGGCCCAGACCGGCGAGGCCGGCCGGGCCCACCGGTACGTCTACCTCACCCTCCTCGCTCTCCACCAGCCCGAATCCGCACCCCCGCCTCCCCCACCGCGATCCTCTACTCCTGGTAGAGGATCGCGGTAGACTCGGGGCATGGCAGCAGACGAGACGAGCATCAAGGTGAGCACCGCCGCGCGGGACCGGCTCGCCCGGCTGGCCGCCGAGCACGGGACGACCATCCGGAGCCTGGTCGAGGAGCTGGCGCAGGGCACTCCGACCCAGGCCGAGTACGCGGAGCGCGCCGAGCTGGCCCGCGCCGAGCTGGCCTCCGCCCTCGGCAGCGCGCCGAGCCCCGAGGCCGAGGCGAGGGCCCGGGCCCTGCTGGAGCGGCTGGGAGCAGGACCGCACAGCCCGCAGGCCGCCGCGTAGTGGCGGCCATCGCGGTCGTCCTGGACCACACCACCGCCACGGCCCTGTACGACCCGAAGGACCCGTTCAACGAGGCCGTCGCCGCCTTCTACGTCCAGGCGTCCGGCGGCCTCGGCAGCCTGTACGCGCCGGTCCTGTCGCTCACGGCGGGCGACGCCGAGCGGCCCGGCCTGTTCAGCTACATCAAGGGGCTGCGGTTCATCCGGCTGGAGGCGTTCGACACCGACGCCGCCGTCACCGCCACCGAACTGCTGCGGTTCGGCCACCCGTGGGCGACCGTCCACGCCATCCACGCCGCCCGGCCGTCGGCCGCCCACCCCACGGGGCGGTTCCTCCTGACCCTGACCCCGAAGGCGTACGCGGGCACCGGAGTGCGGGCGGTCCACCCCGGCCGCTGAGCCGGCGATGAGTTTCCGCCGTCCGCGCAGTCTTCACCCCTGTCATCGCCCGCACAGGAGGAACTCATGCCCCAGCTGCTGAAAGTCCAGAACTTGAACGTCTCCAGTGACGGCGTCGCCGCCGGTGAGGACCAGAGCCTGGAGCGGCCGTTCGGCCATGTCGACCACACGCCGCTGTTCGCGTGGGCCCGTGCCACGGCGAGCTGGCCCGGTCGTACCGAGCCCGGCGGCAGCCGGGGCCTCGACGACTACCTGACGCGCGACTTCTCGCACAACATCGGCGCGGAGATCATGGGCCGCAACAAGTTCGGCCCGCAGCGCGGCCCCTGGCAGGACGACCAGTGGCGCGGCTGGTGGGGCGACGAACCGCCGTTCCACACACCGGTGTTCGTCCTGACCCACCACCCGCGTCCCTCCTTCACGCTCTCCGACACCACCTTCCACTTCGTCGAGGGGGACCCGGCCACGGTGCTCGCGCGGGCGCGGGAGGCGGCCGAGGGCAAGGACGTACGGCTCGGCGGCGGCGTCAGCACCGTCCGCCAGTTCCTCGACGCCGGTCTGATCGACACCCTGCACGTGGCGGTCTCCCCGGTGAAGATCGGGTCCGGGCTGCGGCTGTGGGAGTCGCCGGAGGAACTGCTCGACCGCTACCACCTGGACGTCGTGCCCAGCCCGAGCGGCGTGACGCACCACCTCTTCTGGCGGAAGTGACCGGCACGGCGGGGCGGCCGGCTCACCCGGGCCGGCCCGCCCGCGGGCGGGGGTGACCGGTCGCCCGGTTCCCCGGCCGCTCACTGCCCGGGGTGCTCCGCCAGGTGCGCGGCGACACGCCGGGCGTCGTCGGCGCGGTGCTGGCTGCGGTAGAGCCGCAGCGCGGTGGTCCACGCGGCGCGGGCCTGTACGAGGTCGCCGCGCTCGGCGTGGATGTCCGCGAGGTCGGACCAGGTGTCGGCCTCCCGGTTGGCGTTGCCGATGGCCTGGAAGTGGGCGAGGGCCTGACGGTAGGCGTAGCAGGCGCGTTCCGTCCGTCCGGTGCGCCAGGCGATGTGGGCCAGGGTGTCCCAGGTGGCGGCCTGGCCCTCGCCGTCGTCGTGGAGCCGCAGCAGGGGCAGCGCCTGCCGGCAGTGCTCCTCGCCGCTGGTGTACCGGCCGAGGCGGGCGAGGGCCCACCCGGTCCCGTTGAGGGCGTTGGCCTCACCGACCTGGTCCCCCAGCCGCCGGTACCCCTCGATGGCCTGCGCGAAGTGCGGCAGGGCGCTCTCGTGGGCGTCCAGACGCACATGGACCTCCGCGAGCGCGTGGTGCGCCCGGGTGCGCCCCGGCAGGTCGTCGTGGTCGGCGAAGTGGGCCAGGGCGGCGTCGAGATGGGGCAGGGCCTCCTCGTGGCGTCCGGCCTGGGCCAGGGCGACGGCCAGCCGCCGGCGGGTGTGCGCGGTGAGGGAGACGTCCTCGATCGCGCGCGCCGCCTCCAGGGCCAGGTGCCAGGCCTGGATGCTCTCGGCGAAGAGTCCGCGCCGCCAGCGGAAGGTGTGCAGCGACCAGACGAGCCGGCACAGCTGCAGGTGCGCCCCGCGCCGCCGGATCGTCGTGACGATCTCCTGGAGGCAGGCGTACTCGTCCTCGAACCAGGCCAGGGCGCTGTCGGCGTCGTCGAAGGAGAGCGGGGCCGGGCCCTGGTCCGCGACGCCCAGCGGGTCCTGCGCGGTGCGGTGCGGGTCCAGGGCGCTGTGCGCCGCGTGGGCGGTGCGGACGTAGAAGTCGACCAGGCGCCCGGTCAGTTCGTCGCGCGGGGCGGCCGCCAGGCGGGCCGCTCCTTCCCGCGCGTACAGCCGGACCAGGTCGTGCATCTGGTAGCGCCCGGGGCGGTTCTCCCGTACCAGGCAGGCCTCCTCCAGTCTGCGCAGGGTGCCCCGGATGTACGCGGGAGTGCGGCCGGCCAGATGGGCGAGCGCGGCGAGGGAGACGTCCTGGTGGGGCACCAGCCCGAACAGGTTCAGCAGGCGCGCGGCCGGGGGCTCCAGGGCGTGTTCGGACGACGTGAACAGGGCGCGCAGGTTGAGGGACACGTCGCCCGCGTCGAGGGCGTCGAGGCGGGTGCGGGGGTCGAGCAGGTCCTGGGCGAGCTGGTCCAGCGAGGCCGGGGAGAGGTCCACCGCGTGGGCGGCGGCGATGTCGAGGGCGAGGGGCAGCCCCGAGCAGGCGCGGACGATGTCCCTCATCGCGGGTTCGCGGGCCGCGCGGGCGGCGCCGACGCGCCGGGCGAAGAGGCGGGAGGATTCCGCTTCGGGCAGGACACCGAGCCGGACGGAGTCCGCGCCGCACCGGACCCTGAGACCGCTCAGGGTGTTCCTGCTGGTCACCAGGGTCCGGCAGCCCGCGCCCCCGGCCAGCAGCGGCAGTACCTGGGAGGTGTCGCGGGCGTTGTCGAGGACGACGAGGACGCGCCGCCCGTCCATGAGGGTGCGGTACAGCCCCGCCCGGCCCTCCAGGTCCGGGGGCAGTTCGTGGGCGGCGGCGCCCAGGGCCATGAGGAACGCCTGGAGGACGTCCGCCGGACGGGCGGGCGGGGTGTGCGGGCTGAAGCCGTCGAGCTGGGCGTGGAGCTGGCCGTCGGGGAAGTCCTCGATGTGCTGGTGGGCCCAGCGCAGGGCCAGCCATGTCTTGCCGATGCCGCCCATGCCGGTGATCGCGCAGACTCCCGGCGCGTCCGGGCCGGTCCGCGCGGCCTGGGCGTCCAGCAGCCGCAGCGCGTCCTCGCGTCCGACGAAACCCACCGGAACGGCGGGCAGTTGGCGCGGGATGCGCGCCGGGGCGCGGGCCGGCGGGACTCCGGTGGCCGCCGGGGCGGGCGCGGGCAGGTGCAGGGCGTCGTCGAAGGCGAGGACGCGCTGGTACAGCTCCTGGAGGGGCGGGCCCGGGTCCGCTCCCATCTGCTCCACGAGGTCGCCGCGCAGCCGCTCGTAGGCGGTGAGGGCCGCGGCGGGCCGTCCACTGCGGTACAGGGCGAGCATGTGCTGGTGGGCGAGGCGTTCGTCCAGCGGGTGGTCGCCGGTGAGCGCCTCCAGGGAGCGGACGGCCTCCGCGTGGCGGCCCTGGGCGAGCAGGAGATCGTGCCACGCCACGGTGGCGTGCAGGTGCTCGGCCTCCAGCGTGAGGCGGTACCGGTCGAGCCATCCGGAGTTCACACCTGCGAAGGGTCGCCCCCGCCAGAGGGCGAGCGCCTGCTCGTACTTCGGCCCGGCCTCCTCCGGTTCCGCCTCGCGTGCCTGCCCGACCAGGTCGCGGAAGCGGAACAGGTCGACGGCCGCCGGGTCGGTGCGCAGCACGTAACCGGCCGTGGTGCGCAGGATGTCCCAGTCCTGTGCCCGCCCGGCCGGGGAGGTCCGCAGGGCACGGAGGCGGGAGACGTAGCTGTAGAGGGCGGCGACCGCGCGCGGCGGCGGTGCCTCGCCCCAGACCCGGTCCACCAACGCGTCCACGGGGACGGGCCGGTTGGCCTCCAGGAGCAGCACGGCGAGGACGCAGCGCTGGCGCGGGGTGCCGGGGACGACGTCGGATCCGTCGCGGCCGATGACGACGTCACCCAGGAGTCTGAATCGCGTACCCATAGGCCCTTCGCCCGTGTGGCCCCTCGAAGCGGCACCGCGGGCCGGAGCCGGCTCCTCGCCGGCCGCCCCGCCGTTGCAAGAAGATATCAAGGTCCTTGCAGGGCCGGTGCGGGACTTTGGTGGGGACCGAGGACGCCGCCGGGGGAAGGGCCCGGCCGAGGAGGGGGCCGCGGCGCGTGCCGGTCCGGGCGGCAGGGCCGCGCCGGCGCCGCCGGACGCCGCCCCACGGGGGTGGGCGGAGTCCGGCCCGGCACCGGGGCGGCCCGGGCCGCGCGCCCCGACGACGAGGCGCGCAACGGCTGTTGTCCGAAGCGGCCGACGCCCGGGGCCGTGCCACGCCGGAACGACCCACGCGCGTACGTCCCATGCCCGACCGGCCCACGCCGACGACCCACGCCCGAACGGCCCGCGCCCGCACCGCCCGTGCCCCGGGGGCGGGCTCGCGCCTCTCCCCCGTGCGACGTCCCTTCCGCTCCGGTACCGGAGCCCCATCGGCAAGGAGTCTCAATGACGAAGTCAAGCCGCCTGCCCGACCGGCAGTTCGGGGGTGAAGACCCTGTTGTCGCGCAGGAGAGCCCACAGGACGCTGGCTCGACGCCGCGCCAGGGCGATGACGGCCTGGACGTGTTTGCAGCCTTCACCGCGCTTCTTGAGGTAGAAGTCCCGGTTCGGGCCCTCGCGGATGATGCTGGTCTGGGCGGACATGTAGAACACTCGCCGCAGGCGGCGGCTGTAACGCTTGGGCCGGTGCAAGTTGCCGGTGCGGCGTCCGGAGTCGCGTGGCACGGGCACCAGGCCGGCTGCCGAGGCCAGGTGGCCGGCGTCGGCGTAGGCCGCGAGGTCGCCGGCGGCGACGACGAATTCGGCGCCGAGTATCGGACCCATGCCGGGCAGGGACTCGATTATCTCGGCCTGCGGATGGCTGCGGAACGTCTCGCGGATCTGCTGGTCGATCCGCTTCAGCCGGTCGTCCATAGCCAGGATATGCCCTGCCAGGTCGGCCACGATCTGGGCAGCGACGTCCTCACCGGGCAGCGCGGTCTGCTGGGCCTGAGCAGCCTCAAGCGCCGTCGCGGCGACGGT
Source organism: Streptomyces sp. NPDC006743 (assembly GCF_040703815.1). Taxonomy (NCBI): domain Bacteria; kingdom Bacillati; phylum Actinomycetota; class Actinomycetes; order Kitasatosporales; family Streptomycetaceae; genus Streptomyces; species Streptomyces sp. NPDC006743. The sequence goes on from NZ_JBEYJA010000001.1 coordinate 239,296, forward strand.
GTCGGCGCCGCGCACACCGCGGTTGGCCAGCCAGGCCGCCAGCCGCGCCCGGCCGCGGCGGCGGAGGGCCGCTGGGGTCTGGTAGCCCGTCAGCAGGACCAACGCACCCTTCTGCGAGCTGTAGTCGAAGGCCCGCTCCAGCGCGGGGCAGACGCCAGTCAACGTGTCGCGAAGGCGATTGATCATCCGGACGCGGTCGGCCACGAGATCGGCGCGGTGGGCAGTCAGCAGTGCGAGGTCGGCGGCCAGCTGGGCAGGCACGTCGATCGTCGCGAAGTCCCGGCGGTGTCGGGCTGTTTCGGCGATGACGTAGGCGTCGCGTGCATCGGTCTTGGCCTCACCCCGGTAGGCACCGGACATGCGGTTGACGGTCCGTCCGGGTACATAGACGGCCTGCTGGCCGTGGGCCGCGAGCAGGGCCAGCAGCAGCGCGGAAGACGTGCCGGAGATGTCCACCGCCCACTGGACCTCGTCGGCGAGGTCGAGGATCTCGCCCATGGCGGTCAGGACCGCCGACTCGTCGTTGTCGACCTTCTTCGACCACAGCGTCGCACCGGTCTCATCGACCGCCGCCACCCAGTGGTGCCCCTTACCCGCGTCGATGCCGGCCCAGACCCGGTCCCGTCGCTCACTCACTCGCCCCTCCTCACTCCGACCAGCATGCCGTCGGCCCGAGGAACACCCCGCTGTCATATCCGTAAAAAGCGACCAAAGCGCACATCTCAATCAGCAGCCAGGGCGCCCCGGAGGGCCGGGCGGCCACTCCTTGCAAGCCACTGAAGGCAAAGAACCATAAGCCACACCCGGCCCTCCCGGGCCGCCTAACAACTTACGGAGAACCATGGCCAAGCACGCTGTACGCACAGGACTCGCCGGCCTCTCGGCCGCCGTCGGACTGCTCGCCGCCACCGGCGGTGTCGGTCACGCCCAGCCGCTGACCCCGGCAGGGCATCCGGCCGCCGCACTGCCCGCGGCCGTCGCGGCCGGCTACGCCGTCGTACCGTACGAGAACGTCAACGTTCGCAAACTCCCCAGGAAGGACGGCGCCTACCTGGCCACGCTCACCGCGGGCAGGACGTACACGGCCTACTGCTGGACGCGCGGCGACACGGTGACCGACCACGGGATCACCAACGACATCTGGATCGGCTTCGCCGACGGCTACAGCAGCGCCGTCTACTTCAAGGGCGACGAGTACGCCAACCTGCCCGTATCCGCCCGCTGCTGACCGGACCGCGTCCCGCCCACCCGAAGGAGAAAACCGTGCGCAACCCCTCACGCAGGGCCGCTGCCGCCGTCGCCGTCGGCGCCGCGCTGGCGTTCGTCGGCGTGTCCGCCCCCACGGCCTCGGCCGCCGACGCCTGCGTCGCCAACGGACCCGCCTACTACTGCCACAACGTCTACGGTGCCGCCGTCTACAACGGCTTCGACAACCCGGGCCCGATCGTCGGTCGCATGTACACGACGTACAGCTGGTTCAGCTGCCGCGTGGACAACGGCGCGTACGTCGGCGGACCGCACCCCTACCGCTGGCTGCTGACCAAGGCCGACAACGGCGTCTGGGGTTTCATGAAGGACACCTCCATCAGCTCGGAGACCGACCCGGTGATCCCCTGCTGACCGCTTCGGCGGTGACCGCCCGCACTCGGTGAACGGCGGCCCGCCGGGCGCCCGGAGAGGTGGCCGGCGGGTGGTCCGGCGGGCAGCCCGGAGTCGGCCCTGCGGGTGGTACGGCGGGTGGTACGGCAGGTCCGAAGACCGCCTGAAGACCGCCCGAAGACAGTCCGAGGCGGCCTGGGGCGGCCCGGGGCGGCCCGGAGAGACATCCCCCTCGTCGTTCGGGTAGCGTGTTTGCGGCCGGGAAGCGGTGTCTTCCCGGCCCCTGCGCGCGTTGCGGAGGGCGACCTGTTCCGTGCTGGGTGACGCGGCGGCACTGCCGGCGTCGGGGGAAGTGAGCAAGCCATGGCCATGGTGGGCCTGTTCTGGATCGCCGAGGGCGACGTGTACGTGGGCGCGAAGCCGTCCGGTCTGGCTCCCGGGGTGCGTCTGACCCCCGACGGCGTGGTCGCGCTGGGCGACGGGCAGGCGGGCCTGCACCTGTGGGAGGACGTGCGGGCCCTGACGGTCGTGGACGTCCCCGTGAAGTCCCTGCTGCGGCGGGTCGGCGTGGTCAAGGACCTGGCCGTGGACACGGTGATGACCCTGGCCCTGTCCGCGGGCCCGGGCCGCACGGACGAGGCGCCCCCGATGATGACGGTACGGGTGCAGTCGTCCGGCGGGGAGCACGAACTGGGCGCCTACGCGGCCGCGGCCGTCGGCTACTCCGCGACCGAGACGGACCTCTCCCGCGCCCTCCTGTCCCGCCTCACCGAGGGCGCCGCGACGATGTCCACGACGCTGGCGGCGATGTCGCAGTGGGGCCGCACCCGGGCGAACGGCACGCCCCGGACGGCGGAGCGGGAGAAGCTGCTGCGGGAGTGGCTGGGCCGGTGACGCGGCCCGCCGCCCGCCGCCGCTGCCGGCCGGGGCGCAGCGGTCCCGGTCCCCGCGGGAATCCGCGCCGGCCGGACCGGGTTGCCCACAGCGGTGACGGAGCGACGCTCGCTCCAGCGCGGGAAGGAGAAGGGGACCGATGAGCCTTCGCCAGTTCGAGTACGCCCTGGCCGTGGCCGAGGCGGGCTCGGTGACGGCCGCGGCGGAACTGCTGCACGTCGCTCAGCCCTCGGTGTCCCAGCAGATCCGCGGCCTGGAGCGGGACCTCGGCGTGGAGCTGTTCGCCCGCACGCCGACCGGGCTGGTGCCCACCGTGGTCGGCCGCGCGTTCCTGCGCGAGGCCCAGGTCGCGGTGAGCGCGTCACGGCGGGCCAGGGCGACCGCGCGGGCCGGCGCCGACGAACTGGTGGGCGAGCTGGTGGTCGTGGTGCAGATGGGCTTCGGCGCACGGCAGTTGCCGCGCGCGCTCAGCGCGCTGCGCCGCCGCTACCCCCGGCTGGAGGTCACCGTCTTCGAGGAGCCCAGCTCCGCCGAGCTGGACCGGCTGTGCCGCCGGGGTGTGGTGGACCTCGCCCTGATGGCGGCGTGCGAGCGGAGCCCCGCCGACGCCCACCACCTCGGCGACGAGGACTTCGTCGTGGTGCTGGGCGCCGGGCACCCCCGGCTCGCCGCGGACCGGGTCGAGCTGAGCGAGCTGCGAGGGGAGGCGTGGGTGAGGTTCGACCGCGCCAGCGCGCTCGACGGCGTCCTCACGAACGTGCTGCGGGACAGCGGTCCGGCCCCGGCCACGGCCGCCCGCGTGTCCCAGACGGCGACGGCCGTGCGCTGGGCGGCGAACGGGCTGGGCGTGACGCTCGTCCCGGCCTCCGCCGTGCCGCACGGTCACGAGCACTTCGCCCGCCCGGTCTCCCCGGCCGTGTCGCAGCCCGTCATCGCCGTGCTCCGCCACAACCCGGGGCCGGCGGAGACGGCCCTGCTCGACCTGCTGCGCGAGGAGAACTGGTCAGGGTCCGTCTCCTCCGCCGCTCCCTCACCGGTGTCCTGACGGCCGGCAGGAACCGATGCCCGGGATTTCGCCGCACCGGAACACCGCCGCACCCTGATTCCGGCCGGAATTCCCGTTTCCCGCACCGGATTCTTCCGTATCCGGATTCCCGTACCAGAATCTTCCGTATCCGGATTCCCCCACCGAAATCACCGCTACAGAATTCCCCGCACCCGGTTCCGTCGGCCGGTGTCACCCCCGGGAGAATTCGCCGCCGTCCACCACGAGACTGGTTCCGGTCAGCCAGCTCGCCCGGTCGGACACGAGGAACGCCACCGCGTGGGCGATGTCGTCGGGCCGGCCGTCGCGCCCCAACGGCGGGGTGTCGGCCGCGTTGACCTGGCCCGGCGCCGCGTTCAGCCGCGCCCACTGCTCCCGCGTCGCCTCCCCGCCGGGGGTGGCGACCCTGCCGGGCGTCACGGTGTTGACCCGGATCCCGGACGGAGCCAGTTCCTGGGCCAGCCCCCGGCTGTAGTTCTCCAGCGCCGCCTTCGCCGCGGTGTAGTGCAGGAACGGTCCTACGGGGGTGAGGACGGCGGCCGACGAGACGTGCACGATGCTGCCCGACCGCCGTTCCCGCATGCCGGGCACCAGCAGTGAGTCCAGCCGCACCGCCGCCAGGAAGTTCAGGTCCAGCGCGTCCTGCCAGTCCTCGTCGGCGATGGCGAGGACGCCTTCGTGAGGGCGTGCCCCGCCCGCGTTGTGGACCACGATGTCCACCACCCCGCCGAGCACCTCCCCCGCGGCCGACGCGAGCGCCTCGGCGCCGGCCCGGGTGCTCACGTCGGCCTGCACGAAGGCGGCGCCCTGCGGCGCCGTGCCCGTCGCCGAGCGTGCGGTGGTGAGCACCTGGGCGCCCGCGTCCAGGAGCCGGCGCACGACGGCCGCTCCGATTCCGCGCGTGCCACCGGTGACCAGCGCCCGCTTTCCCGCGAGTTCCCGCGTCACCGAGCCGTTCTCGTACGAGGTCATTCCAGATTCCTTCTCGTTCGTGAGTTCATCGCCCGACGGAAAAGAGGCGGTCGCGCCCGGCGCACGGTGCGCGGATCCACTGAAGGAATCGCGGCGGCCATGCACCCCGTCGGGTTCGTTTCACGGTACGGCCGGAAAAGAAGGAGAGGCAAAGACGAAATTCCATGAGGCCCTATAGGGGATTCCTATGGCATCAGCCGGATCGGGGCGCGCCCGGCGGCGGGGCCGCACCCGGTGGTCTGTGGGCGACACCCGCGGTGCCCGCCCGGCGGTCGGGGGCGGGCGGGCACCCCCAGCGCCGCTGCCGCCCCGCCCGTCCCCGCGACCGCGCCGCCACGAGCGGGGCGGAGGCCGCTTCCGCCGTCCGGCGGCCGGCAGGCCGTACTGTCGGGCCATGAGTGGGATCGTCGTGGTGTACGAGCTGGACAGGTCGATGACCGCGGGCGCTGTCGGCGGCGGTGCCCGTACGGACGAGGCGCCGGTCCGCCGGGTGCACGCCGCGCCCGCGGCTCCCGGCACCGCCGCCACCCCCGGGCCGCGGACCTTCTGCGGCAAGGACACCTTCGCCATGGAGGCGGCCCCGTGGGCGCCCTCCGAGCACCCCGGCGCCCCCTGGTGCGGCCCCCGGTACGCGGACCGGGTCTGCGGGGACTGCGACACGGCGATGGAAGAGGACTGAGCGGCACGGGTCCGCCCGGTGGGCCACGCGAGGCAGGACGGGACAGACGGCCCCGGACCCCTTGATCAGCTCTCGACGAGGATGCGTTCGACCGCGTCCGCCACCATGTTCTCGGCCCGGCGCCGGGCCGACCAGCTGCCCGGCCGGGGGCGCTGGAGAGCGGAGGGGCTCGACGGGTTTCGGACCGCGCCGGAGCGCTGTGGACCGGGCTGAAAACAGGGATGAAGGCAGGACAGAAGGGCTGAGGGAGCGGCCGGGAACACCGGGGACCACGAGAGGCGAGCGTGCGATAGGTTGCCGGGCATGACCGGACTCGGACCCCTCGCCTGGCCGCCTGCCCCGATCAGGACCGAGCGGCTGGTGCTCCGCGAGTCCGAGGCCCGGGACCGTGCGACGTTCGTCGAGCTGCTCGCCTCACCGGAGGTGCACACCTATCTCGGTGGCCCCCGGTCGCGTGACGCGCTCGAGGACACGCTGCCGGCGGTGCCCGGCGCGCGCTCCGGTCTTTTCGTGGCCGAGCTGGACGGAGCGATGATCGGCACCGTCGAGTTCAACCGCCGTGACGCTGAGCCTGGCGGCCAGGTCCCGCCGGGCGCCGGGGAGGCGGAGATCGGCTACCTGTTCCTGCCCCGGGCGTGGGGGCGCGGTTACGCCGCCGAGGCGTGCGCGGCGGCACTGGGCTGGTTCGCCGGGGTGTGTCCCGGCGAGCCGGTGGTGCTCTGCACCCAGACCGCCAACGACCGCTCGATGCGGCTCGCGGCGAAGCTGGGGTTCGCCGAGGTGCGGCGGTTCCGGGAATGGGGCGCCGAACAGTGGATGGGGGTGCGCTCCTGCCCGGCGCAGTCCGGTCGAGCGTCCGCCCCCTCGGGCGGCCCGTGCGGTCCGGCCGCTTCGGGCGCCCTGCCCGGCGTACGGGACGGGGCCGACCGGAACGGCCGGGCCCCGCTCAGCTGAACCCGGGCGCACACGTAACGCACTCGATCGGTCGACACCCGGCCAAAATTCGCCATTTCTTCTCTGACCGGGTGTTCACCCCCGCGCCACCGTGACTCCCCCGGAGCGCCGCCCACCTGCCGGAACCTCCTGGCCGTGACGAGGCACCATCATCGCGTCCCAAGAAGTGGAGAGCATGACCGGCAGGGGCAGACGATCAACTGTGCGCAGGGCAGGGGCATTGGCCGGTGCCGCCGCACTGACCGTACTCGGCGGGGCCGCGCCCACCTGGGCGGCGCCCGCGGGCCGGCGCGACGGGCACGTACCTCACCCGGCGGCGCAGGCAGCGCGCCACCGTGTGATCTCCCGGTCGTCACCGCGGCGGCGCGGCCGTCCGCGACCGCGCCGCTCGGTGCCCGGCCGCCGGCGACGGCGGCCGGGCCGGCGCCCCTCGTCCGGACTCCCCGGCTGTTCCGCTTCCGCCTCCCGCGTCCGCGCCCACCCGTGATCCGCCCGCGAGGCGCCCCGGGGCGAGGGCGGCACGGCCGCCGGGCATCTCGGGGAGCGGTGCGACCTGACCCCTTGTCAGCGAGTTCGGCCCTCCTTACCTTTGTGCAGCGAGTCCTTGGCCCGGCTGGGCCACCGGCCCGCGACGGCAATTGTCCGCTCCTCAGCGCACGACAGACCATGGAGGCGTCCCATGCCCGTAGCCGTGCCGGAACTTCTGGAGACCGACGGATTCCGCGACGCGGGTCCGCTGGAGGTCGACGACGAGGCGATCGAGTTCGAGGACGACGACCGCGGCGACCGCGAGCCCACCGCGTGCCTCTCCGACCCGTGGGTGACCGCCACCACCCGCTTCGCGTGTGACCTGAACTCGTAGCGGTGGCCGTTTCCATCGCCGGCCGCAGCGGCTGGTCCGACGACACGTGGTCGTACCTGAACGACCCGCGGATGCCGGCGATGGAACACGGCTGGAAACTGCACGTCTCGGCGCGGCCCGGCGACCTCGGCGCGGTGACCGGGCTCGTCCTGCCGGTGCTGTCCCGGCACGTCTGCCACGCGAAGTTCGCCCGTGACCCGCAGACGCTGCGCCGCCTCAACTCCGGGGTGGTGAGCCCCGCGGCCGTCGGCAAGGCGATCACCGTCTACCCCCTGGCCGGCACCGTGGTCGAGATCGCCCGGGAACTCGTCGCCGTACTGCGTGACCGGGAGGGCCCACCGGTCGTCAGCGACCGCCGGGTCGACCCGGGGGCCCCGGTCTACTACCGCTACGGCCCCTTCACGGGCGACTACCGGACCGGCCGGAGCGGGCGGCTGGAATCCGTCATGACCGGGCCGGACGGCCGGATCTTCGACGGCCTGGCCACCGGCCGCTACCGGTGCCCGCCCTGGGCCGAGGACCCCTTCGCGCCCGGCTCCGGACACGGTGACGAGCCGTCCGTGCCCGGCCTCGGCGGCGGACGCTACACGGTCACCGCGGGCATCAGGCGCTCACCCCGGGGCAACGTCTACCGCGCGGTCGACCGCACTTCGGGGCGGCCGGTGGTGATCAAACAGGCGAGGGCCTTCGTGGGCGAGGACGAGTCCGGTACGGACGCCCGCCACCGGCTGCGCAACGAACGCGCGGTCCTCACCGCGCTCGACGGCGTCCCGGGCGTGCCCCGCGCACTGGACTACTTCGCTCACCAGTGCGACGAATACCTCGTGATGAGCAGCTGCGGCGACCGGGACCTGCGCCGGGAGGTCCTGCGCGACGGCCCCTACCGGGACGACGGCACCCGGCCGGGGCGCACCCTGTCCGCCCTCGGCTCCCGGCTCCTGCGCGTCCTGGACGCCGTCCACGACCGGAACGTGGTCGTCCGTGATCTCAAGCCCGACAACGTCGTGCTCGACGCCTCCGGCCCCGGCCACTGCCATGTGATCGACTTCGGGATCAGCGAGCGGGACGGCACCGGGCCGGGAGGCGAGAGCCCCGGATACAGCGCGCCGGTTCTGCGCGCGACCGGACCGGCCGCCCCCGCCGACGACCTCTACGCCCTCGGGGCGACCCTCTTCTTCGCCGCCACCGGCATGGACCCGGTGATCGTCGACGCCGACCACGGGGTCAACCGGGACCGGACCCTGGCCTGCCTGGCCTGGGCGCTGCCCGGGCGCGCGCACCGGCGGATCCGGTCGTCGATCACCGGCCTCCTGAGCTTCGACCCGGCCGTACGGACCGCGGCAGCCGACCGCCTGCGCACCGGCACGGCCGGGCGCGCACGCCGGCCCGCGCGGCCCCGGATCGACAGCGGCCTGCTGGACGAGATCATCGAGCACACGACCGCGTTCTGCGTCGGTGAGGCGCACGCGATCGTGGACCCGGTACGGGCCGCCCGGCTGAACGTCCCCACCTCGATCGACGTCTACGGCGGCAGTTCCGGACTCGGGCTGGAACTCCTCCACCATGCGCACCGGCCTCACGTGCGCTCGGCCGTCACCGCGTTGGCGCGGTGGACGGCCCAGCAGACCAGGAACCTCCCCCCGGGCTTCTACACGGGACGCACCGGCGTGGAACTCTTCCTCGCCGAGGCGGGGTGGGATGCGGGGCCGGGCGCGGACGCGCGGTCCGGACACCCCGTCCCCGTCCTGCCGGACCGCGCACCGGACGGCGGGCCGCCGGAGGCGGACCTGATCGCGGGCGCCGCCGGTATCGGCATCGGCCGGCTGCTGCTCGCCCGGCACGCCCTCCGCTCCGGTGACCGGCGCGCCGCGGACGGGCACCTCGCCGTCGCCGCCGGCTGCGACCGGATGCTGGCATCGGGAACCGCCCGGCTGACCCCGGCCGGTTCGGACACGGCCGGCAGCGCCGCGCTCCGCGAGGGCATCGCGCACGGCGAGGTGGGCGTCGCCTGCTTCCTGCTGGAACACGGGCGCGCGAGCGGCGACCGGGACGCGATCAGCCGCTCCGCGCGGGCCGCCGCGCGCCTGGCCGCCGTGACACCGGACCTCATCGCGGCGGCGGCCGAGCCGGGGGCGACGCGCCGCTACGGCTCGTGGTGCCGGGGTCTGGCGGGCATCGGGACCGTACTCGTCCGGGCGGCCGGTCTCCTGGACGAGCCCCGGTATCTCGGCCTCGCCGCGCGGACCGCGCGCGCCTGCGCCGCACTGGCACCGCGGATGCCCCTGGTCACACAGTGCTGCGGACTGGCCGGAGCGGGCGAGCTGATGGTGGACATCGCGGAGGCGTCCGGGGCCGAGGAGTTCCGGTACGCGGCCGAGACCGTCGCCCTGCTCATCCTGAGCCGCAGCGGCGGCACCCCGTCCCGGCCCGTGTTCCCGGACACCGGTCTCACCGGGCCGAGCGCCGGCTGGGCCGGAGGCTCCGCGGGCGTGCTGGCCTTCTTCAGACGACTGCGCGACGGGGGAGGCCCCCGCCTCGGCCTCCTCACCTGACCCCTCGTCACCGGCAGCACGGTGCCCCCCGCCTGGGAGAGTGCTGTCGCCGCCGCGTCCGCGCACTCCGGCACCTCCCGGTGACCGCGGCCCGGCCCACGGCAGCCCCGTCATCGAGCGGGCGACGCCGGGGGCGGAGACGTGACCTGGAGGCCGCGCGGGTTCCTGTCGCGCGGGTCCGTCCCCGCCCCCGGCTGCAACGCGCCTACCCCGGATCCCGTTTGGGACGCATTCGCCCGATGCGACCCCTGACCCTCCTGTGCATGCCTGCAGGGCCCGGCCGTGTTCCCGGCCGGGCCCTGCGAGGAGTGTGTGCCGTGTCAGGTCACCATCGGTACCAGCGACCGCGGCCGCCCCCGGCGTTGGTGGAGCGCATGACGAACCCGAGCAGCCACACCACCAGGACGATCAGCGCCACCCACCACAGAATCTTGAGGGCGAAGCCGGCGCCGAAAAGGATGAGAGCGAGAAGCAGGACCAGCAAAAGGGGAACCATGGTTATCGACCTCCTGACCTCCGGCTGCCCTGCATTGCGGAGTACATTCCTCGCTCGCGCCTTTGTTTGTGACGCAAGAGCCAGGGCACAAGCCGCTCACCGATACAGCGAACAGACGCTCTGAGGAGGCTCAGATCATGAGTGCCGGTGAGAAGGCCAAGGCGAAGACCGAGCAGGCCGAGGGCAAGGCCAAGGAAGCCGTCGGCAGCGCCCTCGGCAACGACCGGATGGCCGCCCAGGGACAGGCCGAGAAGAGCACCGGCGACGCCCGCGAGGCCAAGGAGAAGGCCAAGGACGCCTTCAAGCACTGACGTCCCTTCGCTTCACCCCGCCATCGGAAAAGGGGCCTCACCCTCGCAGGGGAGGTCCCTTTTCCTGCGCCTCCGTTTCCGCCACGCCTCGACCGGGTCTTTCACCGCCGGACCGTGCCGGTGTCACTTCGTCGGCGCGCTCGGAATGCGCGCGCTCGAAGTGAGCCGGACACGGGGCCGCGGAGCCGCCGGCGGGCTCGGCGCTGCGCCGCCGCCCTCTACGGCCACAACTCGGCGCTGTCGCACACGTGGGCGCCCATGTTGCGCTCCATCATGCGCAGGGCGGCGTCGGCGAGATCGCTGTGGATGTGCGCCACCGCGTCTCGTGGGACGACCACGTCGAGGTGGCGGATGTGGGCGTCCAGCGCCGAGTACAGCACGCACTGCTCCGTCACCTGCCCGCACAGGACCAGCCGGTCCACGCCCTGCTCGCGCAGCAGATAGGCCAGCGGGGTGTCGTAGAAGACCGAGTGGCGGGCCTTGAGGACGAACAGCGACGAATCGTCGGGCCGCAGCGGTTCGACGAGGTCGGCGTGGGGTCCGGCGAGGGCGTGCTCCAGGAGTTCGCCGTGGTGCGAGCGCCATTCGCCGAAGTTGTCGTTGACGTAGATCACGGGCACGTCCGCGCGGCGGGCCCGTCGCAGCAGGCCGGCCACGACCGGCACCACGGTACGCGCCGAGGGGAGCAGCAGGTCGGCGTCCTTGTGGTCGTAAGTGTTGATCATGTCGATGACGATCAGTGCGGACTTGCTCATGCGTACAGGTTCGCACCGGCGTGCGGTGGACGGCCGCCCGACGCGGGGGATCCTGGACGCCGTCCGCAATGCACTCGTCCGGCGGCCGCAGGGCCGGCGACTGCGGGCAACCGCGTCCGGAGGCGGGGAGCACCGGCCAGCGGGAGTTCACCTGGACGTGTCAGCGCACAACGGCGCACCCGGCCAGGGCGCCGCGGCTTCCGGCAAGACGGGGGAAGGCACTTGAGGTGCCGTCCCGCCGCCGTGCGGCCGTACCGCGAACCGAGGACGTCGGCGGGCGCCGCGGAGCGCGGTCGAGGTCCTCGGGGGCGCAGGGATACGGCCGTGCCGGGCGGCGTCGTCGAAGACATCAGCCGTGGGCCTTCGATGGCACCGGCGTCACCGCACCAAGCTGAGCAAGGGGCATCGCGGCAGGTGGAACGTTACGCAGGAGGCGTTGGCAGCGGATGCGGGAGGGCCGCGTGTCCGCACGTGCGGCGCGTCCGCCGCGGCGGACGGATCCGGGGTGCGCTCCCGTGCCGGGGCGGCCTGCGGCCGTCTGCGGAACGCGGGCGCGGCCCTCCATCCGCAGGGGCGCACAGTGGCGTTCCGCACACGGTCGGATACGGAGCGGGGTGGTGGGAGGGGGGTCGTGTGTGCCAGGCTGCAAGGACAACCAGCCTGGTCTGGTGAGGGGCCCCGCGCCGCCCTTGCAGGTCACCATCCGTGGTCGGGGCGCGGTACGGGTTGTCTCGCTCGGCTGTACGCGGCCCCATGCCGCGTGCTTGACGCCCCCGCTTCGCCGGGGGTGTGATGGGCCCGACCCCACGGAATCGAGGGGCGACCTTGAACGATTTCACCGTCCTCACACAGCAGCACACCGACCGCACCACGATCGCCGTGAGCGGGGAAGTGGACCTGCAGACCTGTCCACAGCTGGCCCAGGCCGCCTTCATCGCCGCCACGGAGAACGAGACGCTCCACCTCGACCTGTCGGGAGTGTCCTTCATGGACTCCAGCGGACTGAACCTGCTGGTCCTGCTCCGCCGCCGCCTCCAGGCGAAGGGCGGCCGCCTCACGGTCACCGGCCTCCAGCCCCAGCCCGCCCACCTGCTCCAACTGACCGGCACCTACGAAGTGTTCAGCGGCGCCTCCGCGTCCACGCCGCCCCCGCCCCACGGGCAACGCCCGTGAGCCAGGACACGATCCCGTACCAGGCGGCCTGACAACCCCGCCTCGCCCCGCAGCGACGCGGGCGGTGGCACCCTCCCCGCACCACCACCCGAACCGGCCCGGTCAGGGCCGAGCGGGTTCGGTGGCCCGCCGGGCCGCAGGATCCGCCGGGCCGCAGGGGTCGCCGGGTCTCAGGATCCGCCACCGAAATCCACTGGCGGAAAGGAATCGTTGCGCACCAGGATCCGCTCATGGACTCAGGTGCGCGGGACGACGAAGCAGCGGTGACTCGGTGGACTCCTTCCACCCGCTACCCCGACATGTGGGTCGACCCGGACGACGACCCGCGCGAGACCGCAGCCGGGCCGGTCGGCGAACGCGGCACGCTGCTGGACAGTCTGCGCCACTTCCGCCTGACCATCGAGATGAAGTGCGCGGGCCTGGACGCCGAACGGATGGCCCGGCGCTCCGTACCGCCGTCCACGATGTCCCTGCTCGGGCTGGTGCGGCACATGGCCGAGGACGAACGGCACTTCCGCCGGATGGCAGGCGAGGACGTGCCCAGGATCTACCGCACCGTTGAAGACCGTGACGGCGACTGGAACGGCGCGGTCGCCGAGCCGTCGGTCGTGGCGGACGCCTGGCAGCGGTGGCGGGCCGAGAGCAAGGAGACCGACCGCTTCATAGCCGGCTTCGCCGACCTCGGCACCCCGACGGGGGAGGCGCCGCTCCGCGAGATCCTGGTGGCGCAGATCGCCGAGTACGCACGCCACTGCGGCCACGCCGACCTGCTGCGCGAGCGGATCGACGGCCGAGTGGGCCAGTGATCGACCGCAGCGTTGACGGTACGGCGGGAGCTGCACGTCCGGTTCTCGCCCGCTGCCGCCGGTCGGCCTCCTACGGACCCGCGCCCGCGGTGACCCCGAGCCGCTGGAACGGACGACCGCTGGAGCCGCACTCATCGCACGGGCGCACGGGGGCGGTCGCCGGCATCCCGTACGGTCCCGGACGGGATGCCCGAAGACCGTCACCGGCAGGGGCGCGCGGGGCGGGGTGCCCTGACCGCGCCCTTCTGGCGCGCGTGACGCGGTGCCCTGACCGGGCTCTCCTGACGTCCCGCGTGACGGGGGCCCTGACCGCGCCCATCTGACCCACGTGACAGGGTGCCCTGACCGCGCTCTCCTGGCCCGTTCCGGCGCGGCGCGGGCCAAGACCTGACCGTTCCGCCGGAGGTCTCACGCCCTGCCCGGCGGCGTGGACGGCCGCGGCACCGGGCCGCCCTCGCCGCCTTCCGCCTGGCACTCGAAGTCGTAGAGCAGGCAGCTCGCCACCGGGGTCGGCGTCGTGGGCCGGCTCGTGGGGTGGGAGGACGGGCCCGGGACGGCCCGGGGCGTCAGGGTGGGCGACGGCTCGAATTCGGAGGTGGCGCTGCCGCCGGCTCCGCCGAACACGGCCACCAGGATCCCGACGGCGGCGAGGGCGACGAGGACACCGACGGCGGCGACGAGGCGCGGAAAGGGCACGGGGGCGCTCATGAAGCGGGGTTCCTTCCGGAGTGACCAGGCCGCCGGACGGGGTCGGCGGCGGGAGTGGTCCAACGCGGCCGGCCGGGTGATGGTCACGCTCACGTCAACCTCCCGCACGCCCCGCAGAGTGCCGGGCGAGGCCCGGGCAGTGTCGGGACGGGACCGGGAGGGCGCCCGGACGGGACCCGCCGGGGGCGCTCCGGAGGGACCCGCCGGGCGGGTACGAGAGGGACCCGCAGGAGTGCTCCGGAGGGGCCCCGCAGGGCGGGCAGGAGTGCTCCGGAGCACCCGCACGGTGCTCCAGCAGGGACCCGCACGGTCCTGCGGCGACCGGCTGTGCCTGCCCGGCAGTCGTGCCCCGGCGGTCGGCTCTGCCCTGGCCCTCGGCGAGGCCTCCGCAGTAAGAGCTGCGAACAAAAGGGGAGTCCGATCAGCTCGCGGCGTCCGGTGCGTGCGATCGCAAGGCGCCGGAAGGTCCTTGTAGCGGAGCTGTCAGGACCTTTCGGCAACGCCGCGAGCGTGCGTGCCGGGCGTCGCGAGCCGGGCGCCCCTTTTGTTCGCAGCTCTAAGAGCTGCGACCCTCGGCTATGCCTCCGCGGTCGGCCGGACCTCGGCGGTCGGCTGGGCCTGGGCCGTCAGTCTGCTCAGCGTGCGGGCCGAGGGGGAGCCCGGGTCGGCGGTGATCAGGACGACTTCCTGGTCGTCCTCGGGGACGAGGAGGACGTCGCAGTTCAGGCGGAGCCGGCCCGCCGTCGGGTGGTCGATGGTCTTGGTGCGGTGGCCCGGGGCGTGCACCGGGCGGCTCTCCCAGAGCCGGCGGAACTCCTCGCTGCCCGCGTGCAGTTCGGCCAGCAGCGCGGCGAGCCGCGGATCGTGCGGGTAGCGGTCGGCGGCCCGGCGCAGACGCGCCACCGCGATGTGCCCGAACTCCTCCGTCCCGGAGCTTTCGCGCACCGCTCCCCCGCCGCCGAGGAACCGGCGGCGGGCCAGGTTCACTGTGCCCGTGGCCAGGTGGTCGCCCAGCAGGGCCTGGGCCAGCGGGTTCCAGGCGACGACGCCGTAGGTCGCGTCGGTGACGACCGCGCCGGTGTCCGGCAGGCGCCGGAGCATCCGGGCCACGTGCGGGCGCACGCGCCGGACGGCGCCGGCGGCGGGCGGCGGCGCGCTCGTGCCGGCCAGGCGGAACAGGTGGCTGCGTTCGGCCGGTGTGAGGCGCAGGGCCCGGGCCAGCGCGTCGAGGATGCGGGGCGAAGGACGGGGCCCGCGGGCCTGTTCGAGGCGGGTGTAGTAGTCGACGGACATGTGGGCCAGCTCGGCCACTTCCTCGCGGCGCAGGCCCGGCGTGCGGCGCGGGAGCCCGGCGGGCAGGCCGAGTTCGCGCGGGCGCAGGGCCGCGCGGCGCTCCCGCAGGAAACGCGCCAGTTCCTGCCGCGCCATCGCCGCTCCTCCCGCTCGCCTGGTACAGGTTGTCCCTGGCACGGCGGACACCGCCGGGGGACCGTGGCTGTCATGAACGATCGCACAGCACTGGTCACGGGTGCCAACAAGGGCATCGGCAAACACATCGCCCGCCTGCTCGTGGCGGAGGGTTTCACGGTGTACGTGGGCTCCCGCGACGCCGGGCGCGGACGGCGGGCCGTCGAGGAGATCGGGGGCGCCACGCGGCTGCTGGTCCTCGACGTGACGGACCCGGACGGCATCGCCGCGGCCACCGGGCAGGTCGACCGCCTCGACGTACTGGTCAACAACGCGGGCACCTTGCCCTCGCTCGCTCCGCCGACCGAGGCAGGCCCGGAGGAGTTCCGGCGTACGTACGAGGCCAACGTGTTCGGGGTCGTGGCGGTGACCAACGCCTTCCTGCCCGCCCTGCGCCGCTCGCCGCACCCCCGGATCGTCAACGTGTCCAGCGGGACCGGGTCCCTGACCTGGAGCACGAGCCCGAACCCCCAGTTCGTCCCGGGCAGCGGCGGCGCGGCCGCCTACCGTTCGTCGAAGGCCGCTCTGAACGCCCTCACCCTCCTGTACGCGCAGACCCTGGCCGGGGAGGGCTTCAAGGTCAACGCGCTCGCCCCGGGCCGGCGGGCCACCGATCTCGACTCCCGGTCGGACTCACCCGGCGGGGATCCGGCGGAGGCCGCCCAGGGTGCCCTGCGTCTGGCGCTCCTGCCGGACGACGGCCCGACCGGCGCCTTCTTCTCCTGGGACGGAACACCCGTGCCCTGGTGACCACTGGGACGAGCCCGGCCGCGTACCCCTACGGGGGAAGGGCGCGGTCGCGCCCCACCGCGGGGGACGGACCCGGCGGCGCACCACCGTGCCGTCGCACGGGGCGCGCCGCCGTGTGTCCGTCCCTGCCGTCGCCGTGCCGTCGCAGTTCCGCCGCTACGGCGTCACTTCAGGCAGCCGGGGGCCGGGAAGGCCGTCGTGGTGGCGGGGTGGCCGCCGCCCTCCATGTTGGTGACGAGCTTGGGCGCCGGGCCGCCGGCGCCGTCGATGCGGGCAAGGAAGCCGGCGCTCTCGGGCAGGGCGGGGTGACCGCGGTCGACGACGCCGCCGAAGCGGGTGTGGTCGTCGGCGTCCTCGAAGAAGGCGCGCGGGCCCTCGGGGCCGTTGCTGAGCACGGCCAGGGACCCCGCCCCGATGGACGCCTCCTTGACGATCGTGCAGCCGCGTGCGTCGGGGGTGCCGGCCTTGGGGAGCGGGAAGGTCTTGGTGCCCTTGTCGCTTCGCACCTGCAGCGCGGGGGCGGAGCCGCCCACGCCGGTCAGCCTCAGCGCCAGGTTCCCCTGCTCGCCCGTGCGGTGGCCGCTGTCCAGTGCGTCGAGGACGCGGAACATGTAGGCGTCGCCCGGCTTCCAGTTCGCCGACACGGCGCGGATCCAGGCCTCCGGGCCGCCCGCCTTCGGGTCGTTGCGCAGGACGGCGACCAGGTTCGGGCCGATGGAGACGGCCTTGCCCGCGTAGCGGGCGGCCGGGTCGGTGATGACGGCGGCGTGGGCGGTCCGGCCCGTGGCCGAGGCGGAGGCGGCCGGGAGGACGGCGGTGACGCCGAGGGCACTGACGAGCGCGGCGGCGGCGAGAGCGGAACGGCGCGCGGGCACGGTAGGCATGAAGGTGGCTCCTGACGAGACGCGGACGGAAGCGGAGACGGAAAGAGGAGCAGCAGGAGTAGGGAGGAGTTCGTGCCGCGTCTCACCCGGCGGCGCGGGCCGGCCGGGGAGGGTGGGGGGCGACAACAGGAAGAGTACGGAACCTGCTTCGACGGTTTGTCTCCCGGACTGTCACAGAAGAGCGACAGGAAGCGGAACGACTTCTCCCTGATGGGCTTCCCCGCGGACCTGACCGCCGGCCGCGGGGGCGGCGGTCAGGTCCGGCTGTACCGCTCCGTGAGGTCAGTGCCCGCCGCTGCGGGCGTCCGGCCGGTCGGCGGTGGCGGCGGCGAGGTCCCAGTCCAGGCGCAGGACCGCCAGGTCGTCGGTGTGCCGGTCGGCGTTGAGGGTGCGGGTCCGGGCGACGAGCCGGTCGAGGTGGGTGCCGGGGTCGGGGGCCTGGAGCGTGTCGATGATGCGCAGCAGGCCGTCCGCTCCGAGCCGTTCGTCGGTGCTGTCCGCGAATCCCTCGATGAGGCCGTCGGTGTAGGCGATGAGCCCTCCCCGGTCGGGCAGCGCGAGGGTGGTGGCGGTCCACTTGCCCAGTCCGGGGGCGATGCCGAGGGCGATGCCGTGGGCGGCGCTCACCTGCCGGGTGCCGTCGTCCGTGACGAGGAGGGGTTCGTGGTGGCCGGCCAGGTGCAGGGTGAGGGTGGCGGCGTCCGGGTCCAGGGTGATGAGGGTGCAGGTGGTGAACAGGTCACTGCCGGTGCGCTCGGCGATGTGGATCTGTTCCAGCAGGTGGAGCAGGTGCTGGTCGCGGTGGCCGCCGAGGGTCAGGGCGCGCCACGCTATGCGGAGGCAGACGCCGAGCGCCGCCGCGTCGGGGCCGTGGCCGCTGACGTCTCCGATGATCGCGTGGACCTGCCCGTCGTCGGTCTGGACGACGTCGAGGAAGTCCCCGCCGAGCAGGGCCTGGGCCCTTCCCGGGTAGTAGCGGCTGGACGCGGTGACGGCGGCGGAGGACAGGAGGGGTTCGGGCAGCAGGCCGCGCTCGAGGCGGGCGTTCTCCTCGGCGCGCAGGCGTCCGATCTGGAGGGCCGCGTTGGCGCGCTCGGCCTGCTTTCGCTGGATGGCGTAGCGCACGGCGCGCTGCATCAGGTCGGGCTCGACCTTGCCCTTCACGAGGTAGTCCTGGGCGCCGGCGGCGAGGGCGTCGACCCCGGCGCGGGGCTCGTCCAGCCCGGTCAGGACGATGATCGCGGCGTGGGTGTCCGCCTCGATCGCGTGGACCGTCTCCACTCCGGTCGCGTCGGGCAGGTGCAGATCGAGCAGGACGCAGTCGCAGGGGTGTGCCGCGAGGGTGCGGCGGGCCTCGGCGGCGGTGCGGCAGCGCGTGAGGGTGTGCGGCAGGTCGGTGTCGTAGAGGAGTTCCTCGACCAGGAGGGCGTCGCCGTCGTCGTCCTCCACGAGGACGATCCGGAACTGGCCCCCGCCGTCCGCGGCTCGGTCGGTCACGGCTGCGGCTCTCTCTCCTCGGACGCCGGCTCCGTCCCGGCGGCCGGGAGGGTGAAGACGACGCGGGTGCCCAGCTTGTAGTCGGGGTCGATCGCGATGCTCCCGCCGTGGAACTCCACGACCTTCTTGCACATGGCCAGGCCGATGCCGGTGCCCGGGTAGGCGTCCTTGGTGTGCAGCCGCTGGAAGATGACGAAGACCTTCTCCTGGAACTCGGCGGCGATGCCGATGCCGTTGTCGCTGACGGCGAACTCCCAGGTGTCGCCGTCCTGCGCGGCGCTGATGTGGATGTGCGGCGCGTGGTCGGGGCTGCGGAACTTGACGGCGTTGGACAGCAGGTTCTGCCAGAGCGTGCCCAGTTGGGTGGGGTCGCCGACGACGGTGGGCAGCGGGTCGTGGGTGATCTCGGCGCCGGTCTCCTCGACGGTCACGCTGAGATCGTCGAGCACCCGGCTCACGATCTCCTCCAGGTCGACGGCCCGGTGGTCGTTGTGCACGCGGCCGACGCGGGAGAAGGCCAGCAGGTCGTTGATGAGGTTCTGCATGCGGTTGGCGCCGTCGACGGCGAACGAGATGTACTGGTCGGCGCGGTCGTCCAGCTGCCCTCCGTACCGTCGTTGCAGCAGCTGTGTGAAGCTGGACACCTTGCGCAGCGGTTCCTGCAGGTCGTGGGAGGCGACGTAGGCGAACTGCTCCAGTTCCGTGTTCGACCGTTTCAGGTCTTCCGCCTGTTCGTCGACCATTTGCCGGGCCTCCTCGCTGACCTGCAGTTCCTCCACCAGGCGGCGGCGCATCGACTCCACGTCGGCGGCCAGCCGGCGCAGGTCGGCGGGGCCGGTGCCGGTGAAGGAGAGGTCGAAGCGGCCCCCGGCCACGTCCCTGGCCTGCGAGCCGAGCCGGCTGAGCGGGCCGGTGATGCCGCGGCGCAGCCCCTCGAAGACGAGGACCGCCAGCAGCACGATGACGACGGCGATGACGGCGAACATCCAGTTCCGCAGCGTCTCCGCCTGCCGCAGTTCCCGGGCGGCGGTGGCCCGCTCCTCCTCCAGCTGGGCCTGCTGCCGCGTCATCGCGTGCCGCAGCGCGTCGAAGGAGGTCTTGCCCTCCGCCGCCCGGTCCGTGGCGAGTTTCACGGCGTCGCCGGCGGATGCGGCGGAGACGGGGCCGGCTATCCGCCGCTGCCAGGTCCCGGCCAGTTTCTCGACCTCGGCGAGGTCGGCGGCGGCCTCGGGATCGCCCTCGACGAGGGGGCGCAGGCGCCCCAGCGCGGTCTTCTCGTCCCCCAGGCCCTGGGCGTAGGGCTGGAGGAAGTCGGAGCGGCCCGACAGGCCGTAACCGCGGATGCCGGTCTCCTGGTTGACCAGCGCCTGTTCCACGCGCATGGCCTGGATCAGGGCGGGGGAACGCCGGTCGACCAGGTCGGCGGTGATCTGAGAGGTACGCCACATGGCCCAGCCGCCGAGCGAACCCAGCATGGCCAGGACGACCGCCGCGGTCGCGACGCCGGTACGCAGCCAGCGCCGGGTGGTCCAGCCGGAGAACGCACCTTCGGTGTAGGACGGCTTGCTCTGCATCCCGCTTCGCGTCTCTCCCTCGGCAGTCCCGGACCCGGTCAGGCTCACGGCATGCTCACTTTACCCACGCTCCGACAACGTATGTTGTCCCGGGGGAGATCAACACCGTAGCCTGGGGCCATGCCTGGTTCCGTTCCGCCTCCCCAGCTCTCGCAAGAGACGGTCGCGCTGGTGACTCAGATGGTGGACGAACTCGCCCGGCGTCTGGCATCGGACCCCCGTGCCGTCGCCTCGCAGGCCGATTCCCCGGACGCGGCCCACCAGTCCCGTCGCCGGGCGCTGGAACGGCTGCGGCTGCTGACCGGCGTGAAGCAGGCCCTCCGGCAGCTGGAGGACCAGGCGGCCCGCACCGCGGCCGCCGGCGGAGCCGGATACCCCGAGATCGGCCGGGCCATCAGTATCAGCCGTCAAGGAGCCCGGCGCCGCTGGCCCGGGCTGATCACCGCCAGCGCACCCCCCGCCCACCCCCGCCCCACACCCCGGAGCTCGTGAATCATGGCTGCCGCCGCAACCCGCCCCAACGACGTGCTGCTGGTCGAGGACGACATCGCCGACGCGATGCTCATCCAGGACGCCCTCGCCGAGCGAGGCACCCGCAATCTCACCCAGGTCCCCGACGGCATCGCGGCCCTGGACTACCTGCGTGACCCGGCCAACGAGCGCCCGGACCTGATCGTGCTCGACCTCAACATGCCCCGTATGAACGGGCGGGAGTTCCTCGCCGTCGTCAAGGAGGACCCCGAGCTGCGGACGATCCCCGTCGTGGTGCTGACCACCTCGTCCGCGCCCGACGACGTCACCGGCGCCTACCGTCACCACGCCAACGCCTATGTCACCAAGCCGGTGAACCTGGAGGAGTTCGAGGCGGCGGTCCGCAGCATCGACACCTTCTACCTCGACATCGCCGTCAAGCCTCCGAAGGAGTAAGAGCTGCGGACAGAAGGGGAGTCCGGTCGGTTCGCGGTGTCCGTGCGCGTGCGACCGCGAGGCGCCGGAAGGCCGTCGTAGCGGAGGCACCGGCACGTCCCGGCAGTGCCGCGAGCGTGCGTGCGTGCCGCGCGTCACGAGCCGGGCTCTCCTTTCGTCCGGAGTTCCGGGGAACCGGAGTCCTGATGCCTGCAACCGGAGTCCTGGTGCCGGCCCGTGCCGCTGTTCGCTCGGTACGCCGACGGCCTGACGCCCACGTGTGCCAGGAACGCCGAGGACAGGCTGCCCGGGCCGGAGAACCCGCAGCGTTCGGCGATCTGCGCGACGGTGAGGCCGGTGCCGGACAGCAGCCGCCTGGCCCGCTCGATCCGCAGGCCGGTGAGGTACCGGTGCGGTGTCTGGCCCGTGGCGTCGCGGAAGACGCGGACGAAGTGGTAGACGCTCAGGTGCACTTCGCCGGCGATGTCCGCGAGCGTCAGCGGATCGGCCAGGCGCTCCCGCATGATCGCGAGGCCCGCGCGGACGGCCCCGTGCTCGGGGCCCGGGAGGCGGTGGTCCCAGCCCGCCCGGCCCCGCGTCAGCAGGTGCGTCACGAGGAAGGCGGCGGCCGACTCCGCGTACAGGTCACCGGCGTGTCCGGCGGCCGGCAGGGCGCGCACGACCTGTTCGACGACCTCGTCCCCCGCGGCCAGTCCGGCCCCGATCGCCGCGAAGTCGGGCGCCGGGCCGCCCAGTTCGGCCGCGATCCGTTCGACGGTGGCCCGCGGGACGTGCACCTGGACGCTCCGCATCGCCGACGCGGAGGCGGCACGGTAACTGCGCGTGGTCGGACGGCCGGGCACCATCAGCTCCAGGCGGCCCGGGACCCAGCGCCGCCGCACCGCCCTGCCCGCCCCGGGTCCGGTACTCGTCCCGGTTCCGGGGTCCGTGCCGTCCCGCACCCGCATCTCCGTCTCCCCGTCGACGGCCAGGACGAGATGCAGGTCCGCCACTCCCGGCAGCGCGAAGGACTCCACTTCCCGGGCATGGGTGAAGCACTGCACGAGCAGGGACCGCCAGCCCGCGGCGTGCCAGCTGCAGTGGGTACGCCGTACGAGCCCGCCGGTGTCGAGATCCGCGTACGGCGCCAGGTCGAAGTCGGGCGTGTCGAACACCCCGTAACCCTACGGCCGCTCCCGTCTCCCCCGGGCGTCGGCAGGCGGCCGGACGCCCGCCCGGCCGGCGCCGGCCAGTGAACTCCGGGCCGTCCGGGCCTGCTTGCCGAACCGGCAACAAGCCGTGCCGGATCCCGGGGAGCGGGACAAGACTCGGACGTGTTCCCCGACACAAGGAGCGTCCTGATGAGCACCACCGACCCGGTCACCTTCTGGGACGACGTCTACGCGGCCCGGCCGGCCGCCACCGATCCGCGGCCGAACGCACGGCTCACCGAGACGGTCACGGGCCTGCCGGCCGGCGACGCGCTCGACCTCGGGTGCGGCGAAGGCGGCGACACGCTGTGGCTCGCCGGCCAGGGATGGCGCGTCACCGCCGTCGACGTCTCGGCCGTGGCCGTCGAGCGGCTCACCGGCCTCGCCCGCTCACGCGGTCTGGGCGACCGCGTCACCGCCACGCAGCACGACCTGCGCGACTCGTTCCCGCCGGGCGCGTACGACCTCGTCAGCGCCCACTACCTGCACACTCCCCTCGAGCTGGACCGGGCGGCCGTCCTGCGCTCGGCCGCGCACGCGCTGCGCCCGGGCGGCCGGCTGCTGGTCGTCGACCACGGTTCGACGGCCCCGTGGTCGTGGAACCAGGATCCCGGCCTCCGCCACCCGGACCCGCGGCAGGTCGCCGCCGGCATCGGCCTCGACCCCCTCGCGTGGACGGTGGAGCGGGCCGACTCGCCCCGCCGCACCGCGACCGGGCCGGACGGGCGCACCGCGGAGGTCACCGACCACGTCCTGCTCATCCGCCGCACCACCCGGTCCTGACCGGACGCGCACCGCTCCCTTGGCCAGGTACCCCGGCTCCCCTTCCCGACCAGGAACCGCGCCTTTCCTTCGTGACCAGGTACCGCGGCCCTCCTCCGTGACCAGGCACCGCGCTCCTCTTCGTGACCAGGCACCGCACCGCCGTCCCCGACCCGTCCTCCGCACCGCCGTCCCCGACCGTCCGCCGCACCGCCGGAACCGGTGCGGCTCCCGCGAGGAGTCTCCATGGGCAGGACCACCGACCCCCGCCGCGGACGCCGCGGCGACACCCCGCCGCCCCGCACCGGCAGCAGCGAGAGCGAGGTGCTGCGCGGCTTCCTCGACTACCTGCGCGAGTCGGTCTCCGCGAAGGTGGAGAGCGCCCCCGAACCGGCGGTGCGGTCCGCCGGGGTGCCGTCGGGCACGAACCTGCTCGGTCTGCTCAACCACCTCACCTTCGTCGAGCGCGCGACGTTCCTCGGGGAGCAGGTGACCGACTGGCAGGCGACCTTCCACGCCGCTCCCGGGGACGGCGTGGCCGATGTCGTCGCCCGCTACCGGGAGTCGGTCGCGCAGGCGAACGGCGTACTCGACACATGTGCCGACCTCGGCGCACCGGTCCCCCGGCCCCGGCCCGGCCGCCCCGCTCCCAGCGTCCGCTGGGCCCTCACCCACCTGATCGAGGAGACCGGCCGGCACGCCGGTCACGCGGACATCCTGCGCGAGCTGATCGACGGCGCGACCGGACGCTGAGAAGGCCGACGGCCGGAGTGCCGCCCGCCGGAGCCCGGCGTCAGAAGAGGGTCTCGCCCCCGTCGACGGTGATGACCTGGCCGGTCACGTAGGTGTTGGCCATGAGGAACAGGGCGGAGGCGGCGGCCTCGGCCGCGGTCCCGAAGCGGCCGAGCGGAGCGCCCGCCCCGGCGGCGGCGACCGCGTCGTCGGAGCCCAGTCCCGGCCGCGAGCGCAGGAGCGGGGTGTCGATCCGGCCGAAGCGGACGGTGTTCACCCGCAGGCGTGCGGGGGCGAATTCGACGGCGAGGGCCCTGGTGAGCGTCTCCACAGCGCCCGCGGCCGACAGCAGGCTGCTCATCCCCGGCAGGGGGCGGACCACGAGGATCCCGGAGCTGAAGGTCAGCGAGCCGCCGGCGGGCAGCCGGGTCGCCACCGCGCGGGCGGCCGTGAAAGCCGTCTGCACACGGGACTCGAAGACCGTGCGGAGGTCTTCGGCCGACAGCTCGGTCACGGGGCCGGCGCCGCCGACGCCGCCCGCGGTGACGAACACGTGGTCGACGTGGCCCGCCGTGTCGAAGGCCTCGGCCAGGGTGCCCTCGTCCGCGCTGTCGCCCGCCACGGCCAGCACGCTGTCGTCGGGGTCCTCGGCCGGGCCGGCGGCGCGCACCCGGGCGACGGCGGCCTTCAGCCGGTCGGGGTCGCGCCCCACCAGCACGACGCGGGCGCCCACCGAGCGCAGCAGCTCGCCCGCCGCCAGCCCGATGCCCGAGCTTCCGCCGACCAGCACGGCGGTCGTGCCGGCCAGGGCGCCGGGCAGCGGGGATCGGACGGGGACGGGGTTCGGGGGAACGGGGGTGGCAGTGCTCATGGGAGAGCCTTTCGACGAATCGGACGCCACACGGTTGCCGGAGGGCGGCATGACAACAATAAACCATCTGGTTGTTTTACTCGGGACGATGCTGCCCTCCCGAGGGCGCAGAGTCAACCGGATGGTTTAATTCATCCCATGGCCTATGACGCGGAGGACACCAGACGGCGGATCTTCGCCGCCGCCGCTGCCGAGTTCGCCGACCGCGGCCTGGCCGGAGCAAGGGTGGACCGGATCGCTGCGGCCGCCAGAGCCAACAAGCAGGCCATCTACCTCTACTACGGCAACAAGGAGAAGCTGTTCGCGGCCGTCCTGCGGGCGAAGCTCGCGGAAATCAGCGTCAGCATCTCCGTCGATCCCGACGCGGTGGCCGAGTCGGTCGGGCAGGTCTTCGACTGGTACCAGCACCACCCGGAGCTGATCCGGCTGCTGCTGTGGGAGGCGCTGGAGACGGGCGACGGCGGGGACGAGGCGTGCGACGGCGCGACCGAGGCCGCGGGCGCACGGACGGGCGGTGACGGTGACGGCGGCGGCACCGGAGGCCGCGCGGACGAGGGCGAGCGGGACGGGGAGCACGAACGGGAGTTCCGTGACGCGTTCCGCGAGAAGGCGTACCGGCTCATGGGCGAGGGGCGTGGGGGCGGCGGCGTGGCACCCGGGCTGCCCGAGGACGCCCGTCTCCGCGTCGCCCAGGACCTGCTGTTCACCCTCATGGGACTGATCGCCTGGAACTTCGCGGTGCCCGGAATGTGCCGCATGGCCCTGGGCGAGCCGACCTACCGGGCCGCCCTCGCCCGCCGCCGCGCCACCGTGATCGAGACCGCCCGCACCCTCGCCGCCACCGCGGGCCGGCTCGGGAACGAGGCCGCCGAGCAGCGGGGCCCCTGAGCGACGTACCGGCGCGGTGGCGGGAAAGCGACGGTCAGGCGCCCCGCTGCACCGGGCCGACGAGGGTGCCGGGGGCCACGCTGAGCTTGCCGTCGGCGACGGACGTGCCGGGGATCTGGCCACCGGGGGCCCGCAGCGTGAACGACGCCTCGTCGGCGGCGGTGCCGCGGCGGGCGCTGGGGACCTGGATGTCGAAGTGCACCGGATGCCCCGGGCCGAAGGTCACCACGCCGCCCTGACTGCCGTAACGGCCCGCGGTGACGCCGGTCTCCGTGCCGTGGTGGGAGAACCGTACGTCCGTGGGTGAACCGGCCAGCTCGCACGAGGCGTACCCGCGCGGCGCGGTCAGCGTCACCCGGTAGTGGGTGTGGCCCGAACTGGCGGGCCCTTCGGTGATCTTCGCGAGGTGGTTGGCCGGCCGGCAGGCCGAAGGGGCGGCCGCGCGGGCGGGGGTGGGCGCGGGCGAGGCCTGGGCGGTTCCCCCGCCGGCGGCGACCGCCAGCCCCGCGACGGCGGTGACCGCGGCCACGGCGGCCGTGACGGCGGTGGACTTCCGGGTCGTACGCATCCTGAACACTCCTTGCCTTGCGTGATGGTTCGGCGGGTGTCCTCCGCCGAACCATGGTCAAGACAACTCCTGCCCCGTCCCCGTCCCGGGGAATGTCCCAGGACGGACACAGCCGGCTGCCCGATCGGTCCCGCGAACACGCAGGCCGTGTGGGGGGGGCGCGGCCTCGCCAGGACCGGTGGTCAGGCGTCGCGCGCCGCCGTCGCGCCGGCCGGCGGTTCCCAGCCGTGGGCGAGGATGCCGAAGATCTCCTCGACCGCGGCCCGGCGGTCCTGACGACCGCCCGCGAGGGCCGGGATCTCCAGGACGAACCGGGCGAGGGTCGCACACGCGAGGTCGTCGTGGCCGACACCTGTCTCGTCGGCGATGGCCGCGCTGAGGGCGTCGGTGTGCCGGGTCCACATGCGTTCGGCGTACGCGCGAAGCGCCGGTGTGGACTCCACCAGGCCGGTGAAGCCGGCCCGCTGCGGGTGCTCCGCGACGGGCAGCCAGGTGTCGAGCACATGCTGCCGGAGGGCGTCGAGGATGCTCCGCCCCGCCGGCCGGCGCCGCACCGCGGCGACCAGTTCCGCCTCCCGGTCCTCGTCCTGGTCGAACACCAGGGCTTCCTTGCCGGTGAAGTGCTTGAACACCGTGGTGGTCGACACGTCGGCCGCGTCGGCGATGTCCCGGATGCTCACCTGGTCGTAGCCGCGCTCCAGGAAGAGCTGGAGCGCGGCGTCGGCGATCGCTCGCCGGGTGGCCGCCTTCTTGCGTTCGCGGCGGCTGGCGGGAGGCACGGTCATGAGCCGAGCATAGCCGAGAGTGGCATCGATGGTTAAGTTGACTCGTTGCACTTTTTTATTGGTTCTGCTTTTCTGGAGCCACCGAGCCGATCGGCTGATCCGTCCATCGGGCGATCAGCCCATCGGGTGATCAGCCCCATCGGGTGATCAAGCGATCAGCCGACGGTCGGGATCCGTGGAAGTCGCCTCGGCCGAACCCCGACGAAGGAGAACCGCCATGACCGCGAACCCCGCCGCCCAGACCACCCCCGCCGCAGCCGCCGCGGCCTCACCCCACCCCGCCCGCGCCAGGATCAGCATCATCGGTGCCGGGCCCGGCGGGCTGACCTGTGCCCGTATCCTCCAGCGGCACGGCATGGCGGTCACCGTCCACGAACGCGACGCCGGCCCGGGCGCCCGCGACCAGGGCGGCACCCTCGACCTGCACGCCGACAACGGGCAGATCGCGCTGCGCGAGGCCGGCCTGCTCGACCGGTTCTTCGAGCTGTCCCGCCCCGAAGGGCAGGAAATGCGCCGGATGGACCCGGACGGCACCCTCGTCCTGCACGACGTCCCGGCGGCCGGCGAACGGTTCAAGCCGGAGATCGACCGCGGTCAGCTGCGCGACCTGCTGCTCGGCTCGCTGCGTCCGGGAACCGTGCGCTGGGGCCGGACGCTGGACACGATCAGCGGCCCCGCCGACGGACCGCGGCGCCTGCGCTTCACCGACGGCACCACCGCCGAGGCCGATCTGGTCATCGGCGCCGACGGGGCCTTCTCCCGGGTGCGTCCCGCCGTCTCCGCCGCCGTGCCCCAGTACACGGGCGTGAGCTTCCTGGAGGCGTGGTTCTCCGACGTCGAGAACCGGCACCCGGACATCGCCGACCTGGTCGGGCCGGGCAGCGCCGCGGCGGCCGACGGCGAGCGCGGCATGTTCGCCCAGCGCAACAGCGGTGGCCACATCCGCGTGTACCTCATCCGCCGCGTCCCGGTCGACTGGATCGCCCGGCGCGGTCTCACCGCCGACGACACCGGCGCCCTCCGCGCCCTGCTGCTCGACGAGTACGCCCACTGGTCCCCCCGCCTGCGGCAGATGATCAGTGACAACGACGGCCCCTACGTGCACCGCCCGATCCTGGCCCTGCCCGTCCCGCACACCTGGGAGCACCACCCGACGGTCACCCTGCTCGGCGACGCGGCCCACCTCATGCCCCCGCTCGGCGTCGGCGTCAACCTCGCCATGCTCGACGCCTGCGAACTGGCGCTCGCCCTCGCCGACGCCTCCACCGTCGACGACGCGGTCCGCGACTACGAGAAGACCATGCTCCCCCGCGCGATCGAGACGGCCGCCGCCCTCGAGGGCGGCGCCGAACACCTGCTGTCGGGCGTGCCCGACTTCGGCGGCGCGGACGCGGAGGAGCCCGCCGGCGCGGACGCGACGGCGCCCGTCGGCGCGGAGGCCCGGCACTGAGCGGAGGCCCGGCACTGAAGCGGGCGCATGTTCAGCACGGCCGCGCCGCCACCGCAGGGCACCGGACCACCCAGTGGGCCTGCTGCCGGGTGGCCTGCTGCCGGGTGCCGACTGCCGGGGCTTTCTGACATCTGCCTTGTGGCTATGGCTTCCGGCTTCTGGCCTCCGGCTTCCGGGTGGGGGTGACAGGGCCAGGCACGTCCGCCCTCGCGTGACTTACGGTGGGGCGCATGAGCGACGAGCCGAATCCGCTGGGTGAGTACCTCCGGGCCCGCCGTGAACTCGTCACTCCCGAACAGGCCGGGATCCCCGTCCTGGGTGTGCGGCGGGTGCCGGGGCTGCGCCGTGAGGAGGTCGCGATGCTCGCCGGCATCAGCGCCGACTACTACCTGCGCCTGGAACAGGGCCGCGACCGCAACCCGTCCGTCCAGGTCCTCGAATCCCTCGCCCGGGTGCTCCTCCTCGACGAGGACGCGACGGCCTACCTGCTCGGTCTCGGAGCGGACCGGCCACGGCGCTCACGGCGCCGTCCCAGGAAGGAGAAGGTTCCCACCGGGATCGCCAAACTCCTCGCCACCCTCCCGCTGCCCGCGTTCGTGGAGGGCCGCTACTTCGACGTCCTGGCCGCCAACGCCCTGGCGACCGCGCTCTCGCCCCGTCTGGTGGCGGGCGGCAACCGGTTGCGCGACGTGTTCCTCGACCCCGCCGAGCAGGAGCTGTACCCGGACTGGCCCGAGGCCACCCAGGGCCTGGTCGCGGGCTTCCGGGAATCCGTCGGCACCGACACCGACGATCCTCGTTTCATCGAACTCGTCGGTGAACTCTCCCTGGCCAGCCCCCGCTTCCGGCAGCTCTGGGCGCGGCACGACGTCCGGGCACGCGAGGGCGCGCCCATGCGCATCGACCACCCGCAGGTCGGTGACCTCCAGCTGAACCGCGAGAAACTCGGCATCGGCGGCACCGCCGGGCAGATGCTCGTCGTCTACCACCCCGACGCCGGCAGCGGGAGCGCCGACAAGCTCGCGCTCCTCGCCGCGGCGGCCCTCACACCGGCCGCGCCCCGCCACCCGGCAGCCCGGGACGACGGCCTGGCCCAGCCCCGTCGGCCGGACTGACGCAGCGCATCGCCGGCTCTGAGACACCTGGCCGCTCAGGAAACACACCCAGACCGAAACACTCCCGCCGGTCACTCGTGCCGGTCGATCACTCCTGTCCATCGCGAATCCCGTTCCGGGCGAAACACTTCTGTCTGCCGGGAAGCTCTATCCGGTGGAAACACTTCCGTCCGTCGAGAAGCTCGATCCGGGCGAAACACTTCCGTCCGCCGGGACGCTCATGTCGGTCGAAACCATCCTGTCCCGGGCGAAACACCTAGTGGCTCGAAAGCCGGCCGGCCGAGACACATAGCGGTCGCGGGCGCGCCAGCGCCTATCGTGGTCCGGTGACGAGCAGCGACGACCACGTGCCCCGTTCTCCCGTTCCGGACAGCCCACTTGAGCTGACGGCCACGACGGCGACGACGGTGGCGGTGGCGGTGACGGCGGAGCCCGGTGGCCGGCCGGAATGGCTTCGCCGCTTCGGATACGTGGCACGGCCGGGAACCGACGTCCGTGAGCGGCTGGTTCCGCCGTTCGCGCGGCCCTCGACACGTGTGTGGGAGCTGCTGGGTGTCGGTCCGGCACGGGCGTACCGCGTCGCGAAGGTGATGGACTGGCTGGGACCGGTGCTCGTCGCCGTCCTGGCCGGGGTGATCCGTTTCCGGCACCTGAGCCGGCCGCGCAGCCTGGTCTTCGACGAGACCTACTACGCCAAGGACGCCTGGTCCCTGCTGCGGCTCGGATACGAGAGCACCTGGCCGGACCGCAAGGTCGCCGACCCGCGGATCCTCGCCCACCCGCAGGCCGTCCAGCTCTCCGACACCGGGGCCTTCGTCGCCCACCCCCCGGCGGGCAAATGGGTGATCGGCCTGGGTGAGTGGATGTTCGGCCTGGATCCGTTCGGCTGGCGCTTCATGACGGCGGCCCTCGGCACCCTGTCGGTGCTCATGCTCTGCCGGACCGGGCGCCGCCTCTTCCGTTCGACGCTGCTGGGCTGCCTGGCCGGCGTGCTGATGGCGGTGGACGGACTGCACGTGGTGATGAGCCGCACGGCACTGCTGGACCTCGTCGTCATGTTCTTCGTCCTGGCCGCGTTCGGCTGCCTGCTCATCGACCGCGACCGCGCCAGGGGCCGGCTCGCGGCGGCCCTGCCCACCGGTGCGGACGGCCGGGTGCGCCCGGACGCGCACACCGGCGACCGTGCCGGGACAGGGGTGCGGCCCTGGCGGATCGCGGCCGGGCTCTTCCTGGGGCTCGCGGCGTCGACGAAGTGGAACGGCCTGTATGTGCTGGCGTTCTTCGTGGTCCTGACCCTGCTCTGGGACGTGGGGGCGCGCCGCGTCGCCGGGGCCCGCCGGCCGTGGCGCGCGGTGCTGCGCAAGGAGCTGGGCCGCTCCGTCCTGTCCCTGGTCCCGGTGGCCGCGGTGACCTATCTGGCGACCTGGACCGGCTGGTTCCTGTCCGACGACGGTTACGGCCGCCACTGGGCCGACGGCCGCGGCGGAACCTGGTCGTGGATCCCCGCCCCGCTGCGCAGCCTGTGGCACTACGAGGACGCCGTCTACCAGTTCAACGTGGGGCTGCACACTCCTCACACGTATCAGTCCAACCCGTGGAGCTGGCTCGTCCTGGGCCGCCCGGTGCTCTTCCACTACCAGTCGCCGAAGGCCGGGCACGACGGCTGCCACACCGCCGCGGACTGCTCACAGACGGTCCTCGCGCTCGGCACTCCGCTCCTGTGGTGGACGGCCTGCTGCGCCCTCGCCTACCTGCTCCACCGCTGGGCGCTGCGCCGCGACTGGCGCGCCGGTGCGGTGCTGTGCGCGGTGGCGGCCGGATACCTGCCCTGGTTCCTCTACCAGGACCGCACGATCTTCTCCTTCTACGCGGTCGTCTTCGTGCCGTACCTGTGTCTGGCCGTGACGATGCTGCTGGGTGCCCTGGCCGGCCCGCCGGGCGCCACCGACCGGCGCCGCGCGGCCGGGACGGCGGCCGCGGGTGTGCTCGTCGTGCTCATCGTCGGGAACTTCCTCTCTTTCCTGCCGCTCTACACCGGGCAGACGATCCCCTACGCCGACTGGCTCGCCAGGATGTGGCTCGACACCTGGATCTGAGCCCTCTTCTCCCGCCGGATGTCAGGAAGTTGTCGGATTCCTGTCGCCGTCCGGTGCTCCCGCGCCGACATGTGCGGCAGCGGTGGGTGTCACCTGCCGTGCTTCCTACGATGGCCCCATGTGTGCGTACATCGTGCTCGCCGACGACGATCCCAAACAGACCGATCTCATCCGCCGCTACCTGGAGAGGGAGGGCCATGCGGTCGGTGTCGTCCACGACGGGCGGGCCGCCCTGGAGGAGATCCGGCGGCGGATGCCGTGCTGGAGATGCTGGCGTCGGCGCCGGGCCGGGTGTTCACCTGGAAGCAGATACTGGAGCACCTGCACGGCACGAGCAGCCCGGCGCACAGGAGGCCGACGGCGGCGCGGCTCAGTAGGTGGCGCGATGACGTGGAATCGCTCTCAGGCCGGCTTCCTTCCCCGGAGAACCACCGGAAAGGCCCTGCGCCCGGGGGCCGACGCCGAGGACGCGGAGCATCGCGCGGGCGGCCGGGCTGGGGTTGAACCGGCTCCACGCCAGGTGTTCGACGCGGTGCGGGCCGTCGACCACCGGCACCAGCGCGAGTCCGGGCTCGGCGGCGGCCGCCGGGCCGATGAACGCCGAGGGCAGCAGGGCCACACCGAGGCCGCGTGCGATCAGCCGGATGATCAGCTCGATGAGCGCGGCCTCGTACGCGACCTCGCGGACCAGGCCCGCGGCGGTGAACGCCTGGTCGGTCTGGGCCCGGCCGGGTGTGCCGGACACGAAGTCCACGAACGTCTCCCCGGCGATCTCGCTCAACGTCACCCGGGAGGCGCCCACCAGCCGGTGACCGGCGGGCACCACCAGCACGTGCTCGTCGTGGTCGAGGACGAGGCTCTCCACCCCGGAGGGCCGCTCGCCCTCGGGCAGGCCGAGGAAGGCGATGTCCAGGTCGCCGTCGCGGATCGCCGCCACCAGCTCGTCGCTGCGCCCGGAACGCAGCACGACGTGGACGTCGGGGTGCAGGGCGCGGTACCGCTGGAGCACCTCGGGCACGTCCACCGCGGCCGTGGTCACGATCACGCCGACGCCGAGCCGCCCGCGCACCGCACCGGTCGCCGCGGCGGCGTCGGCGGCCGCGCGGTCGGCGGCGGCCAGGCACTCGCGCGCGGCGGCGAGGAACGCCTCGCCCGCGCCGGTCAGTTCGACCCTGCGGCTGGTCCGGGCGAACAGCCTGACCCCCAGTTCCCGTTCCAGGCCGGCGATCCGGTGACTGAGGGACGACTGCACCACGGAGCAGCGCTCGGCGGCGCGGGTGAAGTTGCGGGTCTCTGCGACGGCGACGACGTACCGCATCTGCTGGAGGTCCATCCATCCATCGTCATTGTTCATGGCTGTGATGACAACCATGCTTTGGAATCATGGTGGGTACGGTCCGAGACTCGCTGCATGCATTCCTCGACCCCACGGTCACCGGGACCCCCGCGGACCTCGCAGCCGCGGCCCCGGCACCTGGTGACCCTCGCACTGACCGCACTCGCCCCCGCCTCCTGGGGCACCACGTACGCCGTGACCACGAAGCTGCTGCCCCCGGGGCACCCGCTGTTCGCCGGACTGACGCGCGCCCTGCCGGCCGGGCTGATCGCGCTCGCCCTGACCCGCGCGCTCCCGCGCGGCACCTGGTGGTGGAAGGCCGCCGTCCTCGGCGTGCTCAACATCGGCGCGTTCTTCCCGCTGCTGTTCCTGTCCGCCGAACGGCTGCCCGGGGGTGTCGCCGCCACCCTCGGCGCCGCCCAGCCGCTGTTGGTCGCCGCCCTGGCCGTCGCGGTGCTGCGCGACCGGCCCTCGGCGTGGCGCCTGATCTGGGGGGTGATCGGCGTGATCGGCGTCGGACTGGTCGTCCTCGGGCCGCAGGCCCGGCTGGACGCCGTCGGGGTCCTCGCGGGCCTCGGCGGTACGGCGACCATGGCGTGCGGGGTCGTCCTCACCAAACGCTGGGGCCGTCCCGCGGGCGTCGGTCCCCTGGCACTGGCCGGCTGGCAGCTGACGGCCGGCGGGCTGCTGCTGCTTCCGCTCACCCTCGCGATCGAGGGAGTGCCCCAGCGGATCGACGCGGGGGCGGCCGGCGGCTACCTGTGGCTCGGCGGCATGGGCGGGCTGATCGCGTACACGCTGTGGTTCCGGGGCATCGGCAGCCTCCCGGTCGGCGCGTCCGCACCGCTGGTGCTGCTGTCCCCGCTGGTGGCGACCGTCGTCGGCCTCGTCCTCGGCGAGTCGCTCAGCCTGCCGCAGGTCCTCGGTTTCCTGCTGGCGCTGGCCGCCCTGCTCGCGGCACAGCTCAGTCCCCCGGACCTGTCCGGTCTCCGCCGGCGCGGCGGACGGCCGGCACCCCGCCGCGCACGAGCGGACCTCCTCCCCCGGGCAGGCCGGGCACCCGCTGACCGGATGGCCGAAGGGCGGACACCATGAGTTCCCGTACGACCCTCGCCGTGCTGGGTGCCACCGGGATGGTGGGCAGCCGGGTGATCACCGAGGCCGCCGCCCGCGGGCACCGGGTGCTCGCCATGTCCCGCAAGCCCCCGCGCGAGCCCGCGCACACCTCCGCGTACGTGACGCCGCTCGCGGTCGACGTGCGGGACCCGCACGCCGTGCGCGCGGCCCTCACCGGCCCCGCCGCGGACGACCCGGCGCCCCGCGTCCTGGCGGCGCGCGATGCCGCCGTGCGGGATGCCGCCGTGCGGGATCGTGCGGTGGGCGATCCCGCGGTGGACGCCGTCGCGGACGCCGTCGTCCTGGCCGTACGGACCGAGCCCGCCGACGCGGAGTTCCTGGTCGGCGCCACCCGTACGGTGCTGGACGCCGCCGCCCCGCTCGGCCTCCGGGTCCTCGTGGTCGGCGGCGCGGGTGCGCTGCGCAGCCCCGGCGGCGACGGACTGCTGGTGGCGGACGACCCCGTCCACGTACCCGCGGAATTCCGCGACGTGGCCGCCGCGGGCATCGCCCAACTGCGGGCCTGCCAGGCGCACACCGGTGCCGACTGGGTCTACCTGAGTCCACCGGCCGTGCTGCGGCCCGGCGCCCGGACCGGCCGCTACCGGCGTGGCACCGACACCCTGCTCACCGGCGCCGACGGCCGGTCCTGGATCAGCGCCGAGGATCTGGCCGTCGCGGTGGTCGACGAAGTGGAGACCCCCGGCCGCGGCCGCCACATCACCGTGGCCCACGAAGACCGGAAGCCGGAACCGGAACCGGAGCCGGAACCTGTGCCTGAGCCGATCCGGAACCGAGCCTGAGCCGGGCCAGGCCCCGCCGGACGACCGGCACGCCGTCCCCGATGGAGGCCACGGCGATCACGGCGCGGTGCCGCTCCTCGTGCGACTCCATGACCGTGTGGGAGGCATCGAGCATCGCCAATCCCTCTTCGGACAGGGCGCGTTCGATCCCTGCGTGTCTCGGCGCGCTTCCCATGAGACCGTGAGCCCGCGATCCCATGAGTCCGTGAGTCCGCCGGCGCGTCAGCCCGTCGCGGCCCAACGCTCCGCCCAGCGCGGGCGGTCCGTCCCGCGGCCCTGCTGTTCGTGCTCCGTGCGAGCCGTCTCCAGCAGGAGCCGCCAGGACGTCACGGTGGGGCGGCGCCGCAGCAGGGCGCGCCGCTCCCGTTCCGTCATGCCGCCCCAGACCCCGTGCTCGATACGGTTGTCGAGGGCGTGCGCCAGGCATTCGGTGCGCACGGGACATCCGCTGCACAGGATCTTGGCCCTGTTCTGAGCGGCCCCCTCAACGAACAGCTCGTCAGGGTCGGCGGTCCGGCAGGCCGCCAGCTCGCCCCACTCCTCGTTGTCCGAAACCACCCCGGCGCCGTCCTCTCCCCTTTATGGCCAGCGGTTTTTCCACCCGACTTGCGGGCAGGGACGTGACAGTACGGCAGTCGGGCATATGCCGTCAGTTCCCGCGGCCACCGTTCCACACCTTCGGGTGACCCGGATTGCAGGCGCGTAAAGCTTGGCGGTATAGGGGAGTTCGAGGAGGTGAAGCGTCAGCGTTTCATCAGCGCCCGCAGTGCCTCCGTGATGTCCTGGGGGGCTTCCTCGGCCATGAAGTGACCGCAGGACACGGTGGAGTGGTCCAGGTCGGCGGCCCAGGCGCTCCACAGGGCGGCGGCCTCGTAACCGAGCGCGGCGCCCCAGTCCTGCTGCAGCACGGAGACCGGCATGGTGAGCTGCCTCCCGTGCGCGCGGTCCGCCTTGTCGTGCTCGACGTCGATGCCGGCGGAGGCCCGGTAGTCCGCCACGATGGACGGCACCGCGGCCCGGCAGGCGTCCAGGTACGCCTGGCGCACGGGTCCCGGCACGGCGTCGGGGTCCTTCGCCCACAGGTCGAGGAAGTGGGCGAAGAACGTGTCGGCGCTCGCCTCGATCATCGCCTCCGGCAGCCCCGGCGGCTGGGCCATCAGGTACAGGTGGAAGCCGACCGCGGCCGAGGTCCCGTGCAGCGCCTCCCACATGTCCAGGGTCGGCAGGACGTCCAGGCAGGCCAGGTGCGTGACGGCGTCCGGGTGGTCGAGCCCGGCGCGGAACGCCACCAGGGCGCCCCGGTCGTGCCCGGCCAGGGCGAACCGCTCGTGCCCCAGGGCGCGGGCGAGGGTGACGATGTCCTGGGCCATGGTCCGCTTGGAGTAGGTGTGCGGGCCGTCCTCCCGCGGCTTGTCGCTGGCCCCGTATCCGCGCAGGTCGGGGCAGATGACGGTGTGGTCGGCCGCCAGATCGGCGGCGACGTGCCGCCACATCAGGTGGGTCTGCGGGAAGCCGTGCAGCAGGACGACCGGCGCTCCGCTGCCGCCGACGGCGACATGGAGGCCGACACCGTCGTCGACGGTCACCCGCTGCTGGTCGAAACCCGGGATCGTGTGTGTCATGGCGCTGCTCCTCGGTCGGTGGTGAGGTGATGGACAGGTGTGCCGGGCCGTCGCGGCGGCAGCCGCCCGGCCGTGCACCCAGCCTGCGGGCCCCCGATCAGCAACGGATGAACGAACCCGCCGCCGGCCCTCGCCGTGGCGGGCAGGGCGGCGACTGTGCTCGGGAGCGGGGCGGATTCGTCGACGCGTCGGCGCGCACGCCGGTCAGGACGGACGGGGCACGGGCACAAGCGCGGGACGGGCACGGGCACGAGTACAAATACGACTACGAGGGCGAGCACGGGCACGGGCACCTGGGCTGTTCGCCCGCGGTGCCGGGGATTGCCGTCCAGGTGTTTCCGAGGGGCTGGCTAGATTGGGCGGAGCGAGCGGACGGAGAGGACGGGCGGCGAGAGTGCGTGTGAAGATCGGGGTGCTGGGGGCCGTGGCGGCCTGGGACGAGGCCGGGGACCCGCTCGCGCTCAAGGGACCCCGGCACCGCGCGGTCCTGGCCCGCCTCGTCGTCGCCCACCGGAGGGTCGTGCCGGTGACCCGGCTGACCGAGGACCTGTGGGACGATCCGCCCGCCCGCGCCGTCGGCAGCGTACGCACCTTCGTCGGCGATCTGCGCCGGGCCCTCGAACCCGACCGGCCGCCGCGGACCCCGTCCCGGCTGCTCGTCACCGAGGGCCCCGGCTACGCGCTGCGGGCCGCGAAGGACGACGTGGACGCCTGGCGGTTCGAGCAGACGGTGGACGCCCTGGCCGACGCCGGGCCGGAACGGGTGGCGGCCGGGCTGGGCGAGGCGCTGGGCTGGTGGCGCGGCCCCGCCTTCGCCGACTTCGGCGACGAACGCTGGCTGCGCACGGAACGCGCCCGGCTCACCGAACTGCGCCTGCACGCCGTGGAGCGCCGCGCCGAGGCCCGTATCGCCCTCGGGGAGGCGGCCGCGACCGTGCCCGGCCTGGACGCGCACGTCACGGAGCACCCGTGGCGCGAGGACGCGTGGCGGCTGCTGGCCCTGGCGCTGTACCGGTCCGGGCGGCAGGCCGACGCGCTGTCGGTCCTGCGGCGGGCGCGGGCCATGCTGCGCGAACACCTCGGCGTGGACCCCGGCCCGCGGCTGCGGCGGCTGGAGGAGGACGTCCTGCGGCACGCCGAACACCTGGACCCGGGCGCCGGCTCCTCGATCGACGACGTGTGGAGCCGGGCGACCGCCGCGTACGAGAGTTCCCTGGGCTCGCGGGCGCGGACCCGGCTGGAGTCGACGGCGAGCCTGATGCGCGACCTGGCGGTGACGGGCGGCGGGGGCCTGGAGGCGGCCCGGCGGCACCGGGTCGCGGCCGTGGCCGCCGCGGAACAGCTCGGCGATCCCGAGCTGACCGCCCGCGTCATCGGGGCGTACGACGTCCCGGCCGTCTGGACCCGGTCGGACGACCCGGAGCAGGCCCGGTGGCTGGTGGGCGCGGCCGAGCGCACCCTGCGGCTGCTGCCGTCCGGCGGGCACGACGCGACGCGCTGCCGGCTGCTGGCGACCGTCGCCGTGGAGTCCCGGGGCACCCTGCCCGCCGACGAGGCGGCGGGCGGGGCGGCGGCACGCCCGCTGCGGGCCGCCCGGCAGGCGGAGGAGATCGCCCGGGGACTCGGCGACGCGGCCCTGCTCTGCTTCGCCCTGAACGGCACGTTCATGCAGACGTTCCAGCGGGCCGGGCTCGCGGCCCGGCGGGACGCCGTCGGGGCCGAGCTGGTCGCGCTGGCGGCCCGCCACGGCCTGGTCCGCTCCGAGGTGCTCGGCCACCTCGTCCGCGTGCAGGCCCGGTGCGCCCTGTCGGACCTGGCGGGGGCCGGCCGGCACGCGAGCGCGGCCGACGAACTGGCCGCCCGGCACGACCTGCCGCTGGTCTCGGTGTTCACCACCTGGTTCCGGGCGCTGCGCACCGCCATGACCGGACCGCCGGACGCGGCCCTGGCCGCCTACGCGGATGCCGCCGGATGCCTGCACGGGTCGGGGATGCCCGGACTGCAGCAGGGCCTGCTGCCGCTGGCGCTGCTGAGCGTTCGGCTGCGGCACGGGCTGCCGGTCGGCGGTGCCGGTGACCTGCCCGCCGCCGGAACCGCCGACCGCAGCGGCGGGGGCAACGGCGAGCTGAGCGGCGGCTGGGGGCCGTACGAGCCGTGGGTGCGTCCGGTGCTCCTGGTGGGCGAGGGACGTCTCCCGGAGGCGGCGCGGGCGCTGGCGGACGCGGCGCCGCCGCCGCGCGACCTGATGTACGAGGCCATGTGGTGCCTCCTGGCCAGAGCCGCGGTGGCGGTGGGCGACCGGGCCCTGATGGCGCGGGCCCGGACGGCGCTGGCGCCGGCGGCGGCCGAGCAGGGCGGCGCCGGCAGCGGTCTGATCACGCTCGGCCCGGTCGCCGACCACCTCGCCCTGCTGGCCGACGGCGCCCCGGCCTGACGCGCGTCCCGGCCCGTGGCCCGACGCGGCCCGGGAACGCGGCGCGTGCCGTGGCGCGCCGCGCCGGCCTCCCCGGGCCGCGGCGCCGGCCCGCGGTTCCGCGGGAACCGGCCCGGTTCGTTGTCAGCCAGGGGACCGGGCAGTGAGAGGACGTGTGCGGGTTCCTGTGTGTCCGGGTCCCTGAGCGTGCCGCACGCGGACAGCAGGAGTTCGGCGGCGTGCCGGTCAGGCCTGGGCGGTCGGGCGGACGACGATCTCGTTCACGTCGACGTCGGCGGGCTGTTCGACGGCGAACGCGACGGCGCGGGCGATCGCCCCGGGCGCGATGGCCACCCGGTCGCGCATCTCCGTCAGCCGCGCCCGTACGACGGGGTTCGTCGACGCCTCGGCGAAGCCGGTGGCGATCACCCCGGGCGAGACGGTGGTCACCCGAAGGGACTCACCGGCCTCCTGGCGCAGTCCCTCGCAGATGGCGCGCACCGCGCACTTGGTCCCGGCGTAGACCGCCATGTCCGGTACGACGCGGTACGCGGCGGTGGAGGCCGTGGTCACGAAGTGCCCGCTGCCCTGCGCCCGGAAGAGCGGCAGTGCGGCCGCGACGCCGTGCAGCAGGCCCTTGATGTTGACGTCGACCATCCGGTCCCATTCCTCGACCCGCAGGTCGTCGAGGGGGGACACCATGCCCACCCCCGCGTTGCCCACCAGCACGTCGAGCCGGCCGAACCGCTCCACGGCCAGGGCCACCAGTGCCCGCAGGTCCTGCGCGCGGGCCACGTCCGTGCGGACGTGGACGGCTTCGCCACCCGCCTTCTCGATCCGTGCCGTCAGTTCCGCCAGGCGCTCGCTCCGGCGCGCGCCCAGCACCAGGCGGGCACCGCGTTCGGCGAGCAGCAGCGCGGTCGCCTCACCGATGCCGCTGCTCGCTCCGGTGATCGCCACGACCTTGCCGTCGATTCCCGACATGACTTCGTCCTTCCGGTCGGCGCCGGGGCGACGACGGCGAGAGCCGCCGCCTTCCCCGCACGCACCTCATCCACGCCGTGCGCGTCGCACGCCTCGTGCGGCGCTGTACGCCGTGCGCGTCGCACGTGTCGCGCCACGCCGTACGCCGTGCGCGTCGCACATGTCGTGCCACGCCGTGCGCTTCGTGCCACGCCGTGCGCCGCGCGCCTCGTGCGGCGCCGTACGCGATCAGTCTGCGGGGCCGTTAAGCTGGTATCCAGAGCCCGTTTATTCTGGAACCAGGGGTGCTGGACAGCGCATGCCGAACAGAACCGACCAGGCCGCCTCGCCGGACCGGCGCCGGGAGCTCGGGGCCTTCCTGCGGAGTCGCAGGGAACGGATCACCCCCGACCAGGCCGGACTGCCGCGCACCGGAAGGCGCCGGACGCCCGGACTGCGGCGGGAGGAACTGGCCCTGCTCGCCGGGATCAGCGCGACCTGGTACACGTACCTGGAACAGGGCCGGGACATCCGGACCTCCGAGCAGGTCCTCGGCGCGCTCGCCTCCGCGCTGCGCCTCGACGCGTACGAGCGCGGCCACCTGTTCCGGCTGGCCGGGCAGGCGCCCGAGGCGGAGGTGGAGTCCCCGGCGGGGGAGGCGCTCTCCCCCGAGGTGGCCGCCGTACCGCTGCTGCTCCAGCCGCACCCGGCGTACGTCATCGGGGGCACGTACGACGTGCTGGCCCACAACCGGGCGGCAGGCGAGCTGTTCCCGTGCCTGGCGGCGGGGGCGGACCGGCCGGTGAACTTCGCCCGCTGGGTGTTCCTCGACCCCGCGGCCCGGGAGTTCGTGGTCGACTGGGAGACGGAGGCCCGGGGTCTGCTCGCCCGCCTGCGGACGCTGGCCGGCCGCCATCCCGGCGACCCCCGCTACCCGCGGCTGGTCGAGGAGTTGCGGGCGGGCAGCCCGGAGGTGCGCGCGTGGTGGCCGCGGTACGACGTGCAGGCACAGGGCGGCGGCCGCAAGCGGCTGCGGTGTCCGGGACGCGGGGTGGTCGAGTTCGCGTACACGGCGTTCCACGTGGCCGGACAGCCGGACCAGACGCTGGTGATCTACGCCGAGGCCGGGGCCTGAGAAGCCGAAGTCCGAGAGGCCGGGGCCGGTGGCGCGGACGCCGCCGTAATCCGCTGGCGTGCGGGCGGACCGCACCCCTAACCTGCGG
Source organism: Streptomyces sp. NPDC006743 (assembly GCF_040703815.1). Taxonomy (NCBI): domain Bacteria; kingdom Bacillati; phylum Actinomycetota; class Actinomycetes; order Kitasatosporales; family Streptomycetaceae; genus Streptomyces; species Streptomyces sp. NPDC006743. Next base: position 280,134 of record NZ_JBEYJA010000001.1, read on the forward strand.
CGCATGGCAAAGGCACCCGTGCTCACTCCCCGGGCGGACGACTTCCCCCGCTGGTACCAGGACCTGGTCGGCAAGGCCGAACTGGCCGACAACGGGCCGGTGCGCGGCACCATGGTCATCCGACCGTACGGGTACGGGCTGTGGGAGCGGATGCAGCAGGAGATGGACGCCCGGATCAAGGCGGCCGGCGCATCGAACGCGTACTTCCCGCTCTTCATCCCGCAGTCGTACCTGACGAAGGAGGCCGAGCACGTCGAGGGCTTCGCCCCCGAACTGGCCGTCGTCACCCACGGAGGCGGCAAGGAGCTGGAGGAACCGGTCGTCGTACGCCCCACCTCCGAGACGATCGTCAACGACTACTTCTCGAAGTGGGTGCAGAGCTACCGCGACCTGCCCCTGCTCATCAACCAGTGGGCGAACGTGGTGCGTTGGGAGCTGCGTCCGCGCGTGTTCCTGCGCACGACGGAGTTCCTGTGGCAGGAGGGGCACACCGCCCACGCCACCTACGAGGACGCCCGGGACTACGCCGCGCACATCCACCGCGCCGTCTACGGCGACTTCATGGAGAACATCCTCGCCATGGACGTCGTACCGGGCCGCAAGACGGCCAGGGAACGCTTCGCCGGGGCGGTCAACACCCTGACGCTGGAAGGCATGATGGGGGACGGCAAGGCCCTGCAACTGGCCACGAGCCACGAACTCGGCCAGAACTTCGCCAAGGCCTTCCACACGCGGTACCTGTCGAAGGAGGGCACACAGGAACACGTGTGGCAGACCTCCTGGGGCTCCACCACCCGTATGGTCGGCGCGCTGGTCATGATGCACGGGGACGACGACGGTCTGCGCGTCCCGCCCCGCCTGGCCGCGGTGCAGGCGGTGGTCGTCGCGGTCAAGGACGACGACGCGGTGCTCACCGAGGTGCGCGCGATCGGGGAACGGCTGAAGGCGGCCGGGGTGCGCGTGCACGTCGACGACCGCACCGACACCCCGTTCGGGCGGCGCGCCGTGGACTGGGAACTCAAGGGTGTGCCGGTACGGATCGAGGTCGGACCGCGTGACCTGGTCCACGGCAGCGCCGTCCTGGTCCGCCGTATCGCCGGGACGAAGGAGCCGGCCGAGATCGCCGCGCTGCCGGAGATCCTGCCCAAGGTGCTCGCCGACGACCAGGCGCTGCTGCTGGCGCAGTCCCGGGAGCACCGTGAGCGGCGTACCGCCGATGTGTCGACCGTCGGGGAGGCCGTGGAGGCCGCGGGCAGCGGGTGGGCGCGGATCCCGTGGGCCGCGCTGGGTCCGGACGGCGAGGCCCGGCTGGCCGAACAGGGCGTGACCGTACGGTGCCTGGTCGCCGCGGACGGCTCGGTCCCCGAGCGCGACGACCAGCCGGGGAACGTGGCCGTCGTGGCACGCGCCTACTGACGCCCCCACCCGGGTGCGGCGCCCCCGGCGGAGCCGCACCCGCCATCACTCCGAGGGTGGCCGCGCCGGGATCACTCTCGCCATGGCCCCGGGCACGGAAATCACCTTCACCGTCCCCGGCGCCGCCCGGGCCACGGCCACCGGGCGGGCCGGCCTCCCGGTGACCGCCGGTTCCACCGCGACCCGGCCCACCGCGGACGGCGCCGAGATCGGCCTCGCGCGAGTCACCTGGTGAACCTGGGCCCGTCGCGCTTCGTGAGGTGGCGCCGGCCTGCCGCCTGCGCGGACGCCTCAGCCGATGGTGACGACCCGCGCCCAGGCCGGCGGGGTGTCCGGGACGTAGTCGGGATCCTTCTCGTCCACGGCAGAGGTACCACCGGAACGCGAGAAGAGACCGACGACGGTGCGGCACGACGGCTGCTCGGAGGGCCACGGTGTCTGACCGTCCGTCAGGGCGACGATCACGTCCGGACGCGGCCGCGAGCGCAGGGCCCGGCCGAAACCGGAGCGCAGGTCCGTACCGCCGCCGCCGACCAGTTCGATGCCCTCGGCGCGGCACAGCGGCACGGCGACCCCGGCCGCCGCGTCGCACGAGATCACCGAGACCAGGTCGCCCCGCCCGCCCACCGCCCGTGAGATGGCCGACACCTCCAGCAGCGCGCTGCCCAGTTCGGCGTCGCTCACCGACCCGGAGGTGTCGATCACGACACAGACACGCGGCGGCGTGGGGCGCAGACTCGGCAGGAGTACGCCGGGGACGCCGGCCGAACGCCGGGAAGGACGCCGGTAGCTGTGGTTCTCACCCACGCCCGGTCCGCCCGCCGCCGAACGGACCGCCGCGCCCAGCAACTGCCGCCAGGGCTGCGGCGGATGGAACGCCTCGTCGGCCCACCTGCGCCACCCCTCCGGGGCCTGCCCCGGTCTGCCCCTGATGCCCTCCGCGACCCGGAAGCGGACCGCGTCCCGCTGCTGCCCGCTGAGCCCATGCGCCCCGCCCGGCCCCAGCTCCCACGGCCGGGGCTGCCCGTCGGCACCGCTGCCGCAGTCCAGCCAGGAGAGGTCCGCGACGAGCCCGGACATCGACGCCGTCCGCAGGTACTCCTCCATCAGCAGCCCCTCGGGCAGCCGCAGCAGCGACGGCAGCACCGCGCCGGCGGGGCGGGGCAGACCGTCGCCGAAGATGTCGTCGTTGATCTCGAAGTCCGCGGCGATGTTGCGCCGCAGCCGCTCGCCGGGCCCGTGCTCCCCGTGCAGATCCGCGTGCCGCTCGCCCCGTCCGTGGTGGTCCCGCAGAAGGTGGGAGACCTCGTGCACCCAGACGCCCGCCAGGTCCTCCACCGGCGTGCGCGCCACGAAGCCCGGGGAGACGTAGCAGCGCCAGTACGCGTCCACCGCCATGGTGGGCACGGACCGGTCCTCGACGACGTGCAGCGCGAAGAGCGCGTCGGCCAGGTAGGGCCGCACCTTCACCGCGTGCAACCGGGCGGCCAGCAGCTTCTCCACGTCCAGCGCGAGCCGCCCACCGGACGCCTCCCCCGGGCAACCACCGGCCGCCGGAGGGACGGAGGACCGCACCGGGGTGGACGGACTGGGGAACTGCGAAGCCGGCGTCGGCGGGGCAGGAGCCGGTGGGGCGGGCGGCGGGGCGGGAGTCGGCCGGACAGACGGCGGGCCAGGAGTCGGCCGGACAGACGGCGGGGCGGGGGCCGGTGGGCCCGGGCGCTTCGGCGGACGCGTCATCGGTGCGTCCCCGCCGTCCGGCCGGTGTCGGGCGTGGCCGCCGCCGCCCTCCTCACCGAGCGGTCCGCCCGCTGGGCGAGCCCGACCACCGCGGCCAGCCGCTCTACGGCCTGGGGCACCTCCCAGTCGTCACGCCGCAGCGCGGCCAGCGAAGTCGCCGGGGCGACGAGCAGGTCAGGGGCGCCGGTCTCCAACGCCCGCACCAGCACCGCCCAGCCCGCCTCCCAGCGTTCCCGCTCCGGTCGCGCCCCGACGGCGGCCACCACCGCCTCCAGCGCCGCCTGGCGCAGATCGCCGCGCACCGGCAGCTCGGCGGCAGCCGGGTCGGCCAGCAGTGACTCCGGGTCCGGCAGGTCCATCCGGTCCAGATGGGCGAGGAATTCCAGCCCGGGCCCGTCGCCCACGGCGCCCCGCACCAGCAGCGCCAGCACCTCCCGGGAGACGGAGGCCGCCGTGCCGAAGGCCAGCAGGGTCAGCGCGGCCTCCCAGCTCCGGGGCGAGGGCCAGGCTCCGCCGCGCCGTGTCTCGGTGGTCGGGAGCCGGTGGATCAGTGTCGGCCTGGACCGCAGGAAGCCGCAGACCGCCCGCCGGGCGAACGCCACCGCCTCCGGCAGCAGTTCCGGCACCAGACGGGGCAGCTCGGCCCGGGGCCACACCCCGCCGAGCCCGCGCACGACCACGTCCCGATCGTGCGCCCAGTACAGGTGCACGAAACGGTTGGCCAGCGGGGGACTCAGCTCCCACCCGTCTGCCGCCGACGCGCGCGGGTTGGCGGCGGCCACGATGCGTACGTCCGGGGGAAGCCGGAGCGCGCCGACCCGGCGTTCCAGGACGACTCGGAGCAGTGCGGCCTGCACGGCCGGGGTGGCGGTCGAGAGTTCGTCCAGGAAGAGGAGGCCGCGCCCGGCCCGGACCAGTTCCACGGCCCACTGCGGTGGCGCCATCGGCACTCCCTGCACGGCGGGGTCGTCGCCCACGATGGGCAGCCCGGAGAAGTCGGACGGCTCGTGGACGCTGGCGATCACCGTCGTCAGCGGCAGGTCGAGGGAGGTGGCGAGCTGGGTCAGCGCGGCGGTCTTGCCGATGCCCGGCTCGCCCCAGAGCAGCACGGGCAGGTCGGCCGCGACGGCCAGGGTGAGCGCTTCGAGCTGTTCGTCGGGGCGCGGCTCGGTGGTGGTCGACCGCAGAAGAGCCAGCAGGTCGCCGGCAACGGCGAGCCGAGCAGCGGCGGATTTGGTTCCGCTTCCGGAGGGCTCGGTCGAGGGAAGGGGAGCGCTGGACGGCGTGGACAGGGGCAGGGGCAGGGGCATGTGCATGGGCGTGTGCGTGTGCGTGTGCATGGAGCATCACCTGAAGGAGTTCGTAGGAGAAAGGGCGCGCGTGGCGAAGGCTTTTGGTTGGACGGGGGTTATGAGGGGATGAAGGCAGCGGGTGGGGGGCCAAGGGTTGGTGGCTGACCGGGGGTGGCCAATGGCTGGTGGTCAACGGTTAGTGGCCAACGGTTGGTGGCCACTGGCTGATGGCCACTGACTGGTGGCCACTGGCTGGTGGCCGCTAGTGGTCGACCGCCGGTGGCCACGGGGTGTTCGCCAACGGCCGGTGGGTCAACGGCTGGTGGCTGCTGGTGGCCGACCGTCAGTGGCGGCCAACGGTTGGGGGCCGACCGTCGGTGGCCACCGGTTGGTTGCCAACGGCTGGTGGGCCAACGGTTGATGGCCCACGGTTGGTCGCCAACGGTTGTTGGCAAACGGTTGGTCGCCAACGGTTGATGGTCGACGGCTCACGACCCAGAGTTGATGGCGAACAGCTGGAAGCGAACGGTCGGTAAGCCAACGGTCGTTGGGCCAACGGTCGGTAGGCCAACGGTCGCTCGCAAACGGTTATTGGCAAACGGTTGTTGGCCACCGGTCGCTGGCAAACGGTTGTTCACCAACGCGTGGTGGCCCAACGACCGGTGCCCAACTGCTGGTGGCCACCCACCGCAGGGAGGCCGTCACCGGATGACCACCCGCCCGCTGCCAACCGTCGGCGGCCGACTGCCGGCTGCCAATACCGGTAGCCGGCGACCGCCTTCGGTCAGTGCGTCAGGACGGGCCGGGGTCGTGCCCGGCGACCGCCTTCGGTCAGCGGGTCAGGACGGTGCGGGGCCTTGCCCGGTTGCCGCGCTTGCGGCGTATCTCGGGAGGGGTGCGGCGGTCGAGCCGTGACCGGTGACTCGCCCCCGCGCGTCCCCCTCCCTCGGGGTTCCCGCCGCCTGCCGCACTCGCGGCGTACTGCGCGGGGATCAGCCCCGACCGGAAGAGACCGTGGTCGATGCGGCGGTTCACCGCCGCCTCCAGTTCCTCCCGGAGCGGCCCGTCCCGCAGGATCGCGCGCGGGCCGAGCAGGCCCTCCACCACGGCCAGTGCCCCGGCGACGTCGCCGTGTCCGAGCCGCTCGCGGACCGCGGGCAACGCCTCCGGTTCGCGGTGTACCGCGTCGATCGCCCGCAGACAGGGCAGCCCCGGCCCCCCGAGAGCCACCAGCAGCTCTTCGCAGCGCAGTTGGGCAGGAGCGTGGTCGACCGCCGTCAGTACACCGTCTCGCAGCGCGATCCGGTGCACTTCGCCCCGGCACTCCACCCGGTGCGGGTCATCGGCTGCGGGGGCGGGGCCGGTCCCGGCCACCGATGCCGTGTCGAATGCCGCCAACGCCCGCGCGACGAGCGGGTGCAGTTGCCCGACGGTGATCAGACCGGCGTGCAGCAGTTCCAGATCCGGCAGGAGACGGGCCGCGGCCTCCGGCAGCACCGGAAGGGCGGCGGCCTCCTGGGCCGGCAGCGCCTTCGCCGGCAGCCGGAACGTGGGGGCGTGGCTGTCGTCGGGCGCGACGAGTTCGAGTACGGCCCGGTGGCGTGGCCCCAGCCGCACGGTGAACGCACCACGTGGGCGCCGCCCTTCGGCCCGTAGCAGCAACTCGGCCTCCGCCGCCCAGCCCGCCACGGCCCAGCCCGCCACCGCCCACGGCGAGTCCGAAATGGTGAGCCGATCGGGCCGCCGCTCAGCCAAGTCCGGCGAACTCGCCGTCCCTGGCAGTCCAGGCAGGCAAGACAGTCCGGGCAGGTACGGCAGTCCCCTCAGTCTCGACAGGTCCGGCCAGGGCCGCGGCACCCCTGGCGTCGGGCCGGCCACCCTGCACCGCAGCGCCAGTTCGTCGCTCCGTCCGGCGTCCCAGAGGTGCCGGTGCAGGTCGAGCCGGAAACGCCGGTCGGGGTGCGGATGCGGGTGTGGGCCGGGAAGCGCCAATGAGGACGCGGGTGGATGTGTGTGACGGCGTGGAGGTGAGTGCGGTCGGGAAGGCGGAGGCGGTGGGTGGCCGGCCCCGCCTTCCTTGCCGGCCGCCGCGTCCCACAGGGCCAGGGACATCCGCTGACCGGCGGCCGCCCAGGCCGGCGGTGTCCGCACCACCAGGTGCAGGGGTGGGTCGCCGGGGCCGCCGTAGCGGGCCAGAGAGACGGTGAGGCCCGGCCGCAGCCGCCCGTCGGGGGCGATCCGGGGCATGTGCCAGCGCAGCAGATCCGGTGCCAGTCGGCGCAGGTCCGCGCGGAGACGGGCGGCGAGTTCGGTGCCGTGGCGGTGGCGCACGGCGCGCAGATCGAGGTCGACGTCGATCCGGGCGGCGACACAGGCCCCCGCCCAGTCGCCGACCGCACGCCGTGCGGTCGCCGTCTCGATCATGGACGGTGGCACGGCGTACTGGCGTACGCGCTGCCACATCAGCAGGCGGATGGGAATCGAGTTCGTGGAGTGAGGCGCCATCAGCACTCACCCGACACGAACGATTCCCCCAATCCGTACGAGGAGAAGTTCTTCATCACCGGCATCCTAACCATCCGGTGAGGTTCTGTCAGTCCGGATCCGCAGGCCTGCGTGAAACCTTCCGCGAGCGGCACCCTGTCGCGACGGCCCGCGAGCGGCACCCCGCCGAGACGGCCCGCGAGCGGCACCCGCCCCGGACGGCCAGGGAGCGGCAGCCGCCGCGACGGCCTCACCCGTGGCGCGGGACGGGGCGCCGGGCGCGCGGCCGGTGAACGGTCCAGCGCCCGGCGCCCCGGGGGAAGTGCTGCGCAGCGGGACGTCCTCGGCGGGAGGAGCCGGCCGCGCCCAGGCCCCGCACCTCGCACCCCCCGCCCGCGCCGCGCGCCGTCAGGAGCCGAGCGCTCCCGGGCCCTGTGCCCCGGAGCCGTGTGCTCCCGAGCCCTGCGGTTCGGAGCCGTGCGCCGTCGCGCCCAGCGGTCCTGAGCCGGCGGCCGCGCCGGACGGCTTCTGCACCGCGCGGTCCCCGTGGCCCGGCCACCACGCCGCGTGGCCGATCAGTGCCGTGAGGCTCGGGGTGAAGAACATCGCCATGACGAAGGCGGCGACCACGATGCCGAAGGAGACCGCGAATCCCATCTCCGTGAGCAGTGAGTTGCCGGCGAGCATCATGGTGGCGAAGGTCGCCGCCAGGATGAAGCCGGCCGCCGCCACGGTGGGCCCGGCGTGCCGGACCGCCATGCCCGCCGCCTCGCGCGGTTCGCGGCCCTCGCGGGCCTCCTCGCGGAGCCGGGCGATCATGAGGATGTTGTAGTCGGTGCCGATGGCGACCACGAAGAGATACATGATCACCGGGAGCATGAACATCAGTCCCGGGTGTCCCTGGCCGTCCTGGAAGATCCAGACGGTGGCGCCGAGGGTGGCGCCGAAGCCGAGACCCACGGAGGCCATCAGATACCAGGGGGCGACCAGGCTGCGCAGCAGCAGCCCGAGGATGACCATGATCAGGAGGGCGGCGACGGGGAAGACCGTACGGTAGTCGTGGTTCACCGCGGTGTTGATGTCCTTGAAGATCGAGGACATGCCGCCGACGACCGCCTCGGTGCCGTCCGGGGCGTCGGAGTGCGCGACGTCGCGCACCTCGCCCACGGCGTCGATCGCCTTCTCCGTCGACGCCTCGTACTTGAGGGTGACGGTGAAGTCCGCGGTGGTGCCGTCCCTGCTGACCTGGGCCAGGTGGGCGTCGGCGACGCCGTCCACGGCGCCGAGCTTCTTCGTGTACGCCCCGAAGGCGGCCTTGTCCAAGGGCTTGCCGGCGGTGCTGGAGAGGTAGACGTCGGTGGGCGCTGCGGCGCCCGCCGAGTACGCCTTCTGCATCTCGTCCTGGACGACCATCGACTCCTTGGTCTTGGGCATGGAACCCGACGCCAGGTCGAACGTGGCCTTGAAGCCGAGCGAGCCGAGCGAGAGCGCGACCAGGACGAGGCCGGACACGGCGGCGGCCACGGCCGGCCGGCGCCGCACACCGCGGCCGAGCGCCGCGAAACGGGCGTTGTCCGGCTCGCGCTGCCACGACTTGGACGGCCAGAAGACCTTCGGTCCGATGAGCGAGACCACCGCCGGTATCAGGGTGAGGCCGGCGACCAGGGTGACGGCGACCGCGATGGCCAGCGCCGGGCCCATCTGCTTGAGGAAGCCGAGGGTGGACAGCACCAGCGCGAGGAAGGCGATGATGACCGCCCCGGCGGCCGAGGCGATGGCCTCGCCGACCCGGTCCACCGCGTTGATCATGGCCTGCTTGGGTTCGTCACCGGCGCGCAGGCGTTCCCGGTAGCGGAACATCAGGAAGAGGAAGTAGTCCGTGCCCACGCCGAACAGCACGACGATCAGGATCGAGGAGATCGAGCTGTTGGCCTGCAGACCGAACAGTTTGGTGGCGTAGGCGATCAGACCGTTGGCGATGGCGGACACCAGGCCGATCAGGATGAGGGGCAGTACGGCCAGGATCGGCGCCCGGAAGATGATCAGCAGCGTCACCAGGATGATCGCGAAGGTGCCGATACCGATCAGCGCCTGACCGCGCTTGGACGAATCCTCCTGGTCGAGCGCCTGAGCGGCCGAACCGCCCAGTTTGGCCTCCAGGTGCGTGCCCTTGGCCAGTTGCCTGACGTCCGCCCGCAACACCTTGGCGGCGTCGGTCTGTTCGGGCTGACCGGCCTTCTTGCTGTCCATCTGGACCAGGGTCATGGCGTACTTGCCGTCCTTGGACGGCGGGCCGGGGACGACCTTCTGCACCTGGTCGATGTGCTTCTTGCCCAGTTCGGAGGTGATCCGGGCGATGTCCTGCTTGTCGTCGGCGGTCAGCGTGCCGCCGTCGGCACGCCGGTACAGGGCGATGGCGGACGGGGTGAAGGCGCTGGGGAACGCCCTCTCCTGCAGGTCCGCCGCTTTGATGGACTCGTAACTCTTGGGCAGAAAACTGCTCTCGTCACTGTTCGAGGGCAGGCTCGGGGCGGTGGCGACGATGGCGACCGCCGCTATCAGCCACGCCACGATCGTCCAGACAGGATGTCGGACGACCATGTTCCCAATGCGTCGGAACATGCGGGAGGTCCTCCTGGATAGGAAGATCACCGCAGCCCGGGGAGCGGACCCTGGCATCGGCGACCCCGGCCGGCGCCCAGCATCGCGCACCGGCCGAACTGTTGTCTTGTCCCCGATCGTAGTGACCGTTCCACAACGCCGGTCGAGCAGGCCCGGATCGGACAACTCCGTACACGGAACGAAGGATTCGGACACAACCCTGCGCAACTCTGGGTGGCTCGACGGGAGTTCGCGATTGATTTTCGATAGAAATCGATCGACAATCGATGCATGCCTCGTCTCTGCATCCTCGTGCTCCGGGCCGGCGTCGTCGCGGCGGTCCTCGTCGGCCTCTTCGGTCAGATCGTGGTCATCCCGGCGACGGCGGCCGGTGAAGTGGACCGCTTCCCCCCGTACGCCCCGTTCGCCACGCCCTACGCGACGGTGGCGATCGTCTGCGTGGCGTGCGTCCAGGTCGGCCTCGTGGCCCTGTGGCAACTGCTCGCCATGGTCGAGCACGGGGCGATCTTCACGCCGCGCGCCTTCCGCTGGGTGGACACCATCATCGGCGCCGCGGCCGTGGCGACGCTGCTGGCGACCGGGGTCGCCGGGCATCTCGCCGTGGCCGGCATCCCCTCCCCCGACGACGGCATGGAGGTCGTCAGCGCGCTGTTCTCGGCAGTCACCGGCGCGGGTGCGGGAGCGGCGTTCGTGATGCTCGTCGTCGTCCTGCGCGGTCTGCTGCGCAAGGCGACGGACCTGCAGAGCGAGATCGCCGGGGTGATCTGATGGCGATCATCGTCGACCTGGACGTGCAGCTCGCCCGCCGCCACCTGTCGGTCGGCGAGTTCGCCGCCGCGGTCGGCATCACGCCCGCCAACATCGCCGTCCTGAAGAACGGCCGCGCGAAGGCCGTACGGTTCACGACGCTCGACGCGATCTGCCGCACCCTCGGCTGCCAGCCGGGCGACGTACTGCGCTGGGTGCCGGACGAGGGTGAGGAAGGTGGTGAGGGCGACGAAGGCGTCGGGAGCGACGACGGTGAGGCGGGCGCGGGCCGGGGTGGTCAGTCTCCGGCGTCGTAGGCCGGCGTGACGACGTGCGCCGGCTCCCCGGGGAACGGCCGGTCGCCGGTGAGGTAGGGCTGCATGTCGGTGCGGCCCAGCAGGAAGCGTTCGAAGAAGGCCGTCACCCGGTGCGTGGTGATCAGCCGCTGCGTACGCTCCGTCAGCGGCGTCTGGTCCTGCTGCGGGTGGTCCTGGCCCGGGTACTGGGACCGGCAGGTGCCCGGCCGGCTCCCCGGCAGGGCGTCGTCGCGGGCCGCCACCTGGCCGCTGCTCGGGGACCACTGCCGGTTGTAGAAGTCGTGGTCGCCGCCGGTGAGTGTGTACTTGTAGATCGGCGCCCGGTTGGCGGCGGCGTTCTGCTCGAAGAACGATCCCGTGTTGACCTGGTCGCAGGTGCCCCACATGACGGCGAACGGCGTACGGGTGACCGGCTCGCCGTCCCAGGTGGCGGTGGGGGCGAGCGCGAAGGCCGCCTTGACGTCGACGCCGGCCGGCCAGAGGGCGCGGGAGGAGTCGGCGATCTCCTGCATGACTCCGCCGCCGCCCATCGAGTGGCCGAGGAGACCGACGTTGCCCAGGTCGACCCGGCCGCGGAAGCCGGCCGCCACCGGGGCTCCGGTACGGGCGTCGGTGAGCGCGCCGCGCAACGGGCCGTCGCCCGTGCGGGCCAGCCGCTGCCACATCCTCAGATGCCGGTCGATCAGCGCGGCGCGGGCCCGGTAGACCGTGTCGGCCTGTCCGGCGGCGGTCGCGTTGATGCCGTTGGCTCCGACCGACACGACCACGAAGCCGCGTCCGGCCAGGGCCCGCGCCAGATAGTCGTACCCGCTGCTGCTGCGGATCGGCGCGATGCCCGGCGCGCACGGCCACGCCCACAGCCGTGCCGCCGCCTGTTCGACGATGGCCTGCTGGCGGGCGGCCTCGGCCTCGTCGCCCGCCTTCTCCGCCCGGTCGCGGGCCGCCTGCGCGGCGGCGCTCTCCGCCTCCGCGCCCGCGTCGGCGCAGGTCTCCCACGAGCCGTGCTGGAGGAGCACCAAGGGGTGTTGGCCGGTGCCCAGGCGCGCCGGATAGTAGACGTCGGCGGCGAGTTCGCTTCGCCCGACGTAGCCGAGCGAGGCAGGAGGCTGGAAGGCCTGGTCGCCCAGGTCGTAGCGGGCCTCGAGGACGGCGGGCGCGCCGACGGGGTCGGCGGCGGTGGTTCCGGCAGCGGCGGTCGCGGGGACAGCGGTCGCGGGAGCGGTGAGGGTGGCGGAGAGGGCGAAGGCGGGGAGGGCGGACAGGGCGAGGGCGCGGAAGGGCGCCGTCAGCCAGGCGGGGGTCTTCATCGGTTTCCTGGTTCCTTTTTCCGGGGTCGGCTGGGGGTGGGGGGCGGCGGCGGGGGTGGTTTGTGAGGCCGCGGTCGAGTGGGTGTGGGGTGGTTCGGGCTGGTGGGGTGTGGTCCGGATGAGTTGGTCCGGTGAGTCGGTTGGCCCGGGGGCGGTTGATGGGGCCAGTTGTGGGGCCGGGTCAGCGGGGGCTCTGGGCCGCCGCGCCCGGGGACCTGGGCACGGCGGATGCCGCGTCGGGTGCCGGCGCCGGGGCTGTGGCGGTGGCCGGGGCCGGGGACGGAGCCGGCGGACCGGTGACGGACGGGGTCGTGGCGGGCGCGGCGGGAGCGTCCTGGTGGCGCTGGCCCAGCCACAGGACGACGCCCGCCACGACCGCCACGAGCGCGACCAGGGCCGGCGCCCCACGGCGCACCCGCGACCACGCGACGGCGCCCCGGGCGGCAGGCGGCGCCGCGGGCCGCAGCTGTCCCGGCCCGACGAGCCGGGCGCGGGCGTCCAGGGCGGCCCGCAGACGCTCCTCGACAGGGTCGTACGCGTGCCGGGTGGCGGTCATCGGGGGCCCTCCAGATTTCTGCTGAGCGCGTCCAGCGCGCGGCTGGCGGTGGACTTGACCGCTCCCCGGGACAGGCCCAGGGTCTCGGCGATCTGCGCCTCGGTGAGATGGGACCAGTAGCGCAGCACCAGGACCTCGCGCTGACGCCGGGTGAGCCGGCCCAGCGCGCTCAGCACCTCCCGGTGTTCCTCGCGGAGCAGGACGTGCTCCTCGGGTGGCGGGGCGGGGCGCTCCCGTTCGAGTACGGCCCGGCGGACGGTCCTGCGCCGCCGGAGCACCGAGCGGGCGGCGTTGACCACGCTCGTGCGCAGGTACGCCTCCGGGTCGTCCAGTCGCTCCAGACGGTGCCCGTGACGGCGCAGCAGCGCCGTGAACGCGTCCTGCACCACGTCCTCGGCCGTGGGCAGGTCGTCGACCAGCAGGACGGCCAGGCGCACCAGCGCGAGCCTGCGGTGGTGGTACAGCCGGTGGAGGTCGACGCCTTGGCCGGATTCCCGCCGCCGGGGGCGGTCGGTGGGCCCGGGCGGGGTGTGGCCGGTGCCAGGCGGCGGGGTGCGGTCGGCGCCGGGGGGCAGGACAGTGAGGGCGCCGGTGCCCATGGCGGTGGATACGACGGCGGGCGTGCCGGCGGGAACGGCGGCGGGAACGGTGGTGGGCGCGGGCCGCTCGGGTGCGTGCCGGAACAACCGCCCCCAAGCGCGCGGGAGTGCGCCCGCGTACGGGAACAGCGCCCTCGCGGCTCCCACGACTCCCCCGCGTCCTGCGCTTCCGGTTCCCGCGCCTCCCGTGGCACCGGCCGTTCTCGCGGGTGCGGGCGCGTACACGGGCCCGCGCGGTGCGGCATGAGATGCGGACATGACGATCCTTCACTCGGGGAACAGGGCGGGCGGGCCGGGAAGGTCCGGGCCTCCATGGGCTTCAGACGTGCGGCGGGTGCCGAGGTTGCGGGTGGAACGACGTGAAGCGCCGACTTCGCCGGTGATGTGGATCACAAAGGGGCGGGCCCGCGGGGCACGGAGCGCGAAACCGGCGTGCGGCGGCGGGGACCGATCCGCTACCGTGCGGACCATGTCGAGCCCCGAGTCAGCCGAGGTGGGGGCTTTCGGTCACGCCGTCAGCCCCCTGCACCCCTGAACCACCGGAACGCCGGAGCACCGGCCCCCGGGCCGGCCTCCGGGCCGGACCACCGGGCCCGACCACCGGGCCGGCAGTAGCACTGCCCTGCCGGTTCGCCGGTTCGCCGGTGAAGTGTGCCCTGCGGGGGCCGACCGCGGTGACGAGACGACGTCCTCTCGTTCCTCTCCTCACCTCACCTCGGGGTCACTCGATGCCTCTCGCTCTCTACCTGCTCGCCCTGGCGGTCTTCGCCATGGGCACCTCCGAATTCATGCTCGCCGGGCTCCTGCCGGACATCGCCTCCGACCTCCACGTCACGGTGGGCACGGCAGGCGCGCTCACCTCGGCCTTCGCGATCGGCATGGCCGTCGGCGCCCCGCTCATGGCCGCCCTCGCCCGGAACCGCTCGGGGCGGACCGTCCTGCTCGTGTTCGTCCTGTTGTTCTCGGCGGCTCACGTCGTGGGCGCCACCACGACGAGTTTTCCCGTCCTGTGCGCCACCCGGCTCGTCGCGGCGCTGGCGAACGCCGGCTTCCTCGCCGTGGCCGTGACGACGGCGGGCACGCTGGCCGGGCCCGACCGGAAGGGACGGGCGCTGGCCGTGCTGCTGTCCGGCACGACGGTGGCCACGGTCGCCGGGGTCCCTGGGGGCTCGGTGCTGGGCACGCTGTTCGGCTGGCGCGCCACCTTCTGGGCGGTCGCCGCCCTGTGCCTGCCCGCGGCCGCCGGCCTCCTCAAGACCCTGCCGGCGGGGTCCGCGCGGGCGGACACGGCGGGAGGCGGGCCGCGACTGCGCGCGGAACTGGCGCAGTTGCGCAGGCCACGCCTGGTGCTGGTGCTGCTGATCGGTGCGCTGGTGAACGCCGCGACCTTCGCGAGTTTCACGTTCCTGGCCCCCGTGGTGACCGGGGTGGCCGGGCTGGGGGAACTGTGGGTGCCGCTCGTACTGGTGCTCTTCGGCGCGGGTTCCTTCGTGGGAGTCACCGTCGCCGGACGACTGGCCGACCGGCGGCCCGGCCGGGTCGTCGCGATCGGCGGTCCGGCACTGGCCGTCGGCTGGCCCGTCCTCGCCGTGTCGGCGGCCGAGCCGGCCGCTCTGCTCGCCCTCGTGCTCCTGCTGGGCGCGCTGTCGTTCGCGCTGGGCGGGACGCTGATCACGCGGGCCCTCTACGAGGGGTCGCGGGCGCCCACGATGTCCGGCGCCTACGCGACGGCGGCCCTCAACGTCGGCGCCACCGCCGGACCGCTCATCGCCGCGACCGCCCTCGGCACCCCGGCCGGGGACCTCGGACCGCTCTGGGCGAGCGGACTGCTGGTCGTGGTGGCCCTCCTGGTCGCCTACCCCTTCCGCGCAGTGGTCGCCACGGCGACCGAGGCGCCCGGGGAGGGCCGGTGACCTGAGCCAGGATCCGGGCCGCTGCGACTACCCGGGGTGCCCGGAGCGGCCCGGGTGTACGGCGCGGCCCGGGTGTCCGACGGGCCACGCGCCCTTCTCTGCGCCCCTGCCTGGCTCGGGTTACGCGCCCCTTTCCGCGCCCCGGCCGGGGTCGGGTTCCGCCTCCGTCTCGGTCCGGCTGACCAGTCGCTCGTAGCGCTGCCTGGCCGCCTGGGGGGTGGCCAGGCCGAGGCCGAAGGCGATCTCCGGCCAGGTCATACCGCGTCCCCGCGCCATCCCGAGCAGCCCTGCCTCGAGTTCGTCCATCTCGGCGCGGGCGAGCGGAACGAGACTCAGCGCGGCGGTGATGTCCGCGCGGTCGACCTCCGGCTCACCGTCCTGCGGCAGAGCCGCACCGCTGAGCAGGAACGACACGATCCTGATCGCCTCGTGCGGGCCGGGCATGGCGGGGTGGACCTGACGGCGGCGCTGCTCGTCCGTGGCGGCGTGACGTTCCGCGATGCGGAACAGGGAGGCGTACACGCGCTGCGCCCGCGCCTCCTCGGCGCTCGGGGGCGTGAAGGCGTCGGCAGGCTGCTGGGGCGTCGTCGGCATGCGATCATCGTGCGACGCAAACAAGTTGTTGTCAACGCTATGAAGTTAACGAGCCGTTGCTCCGACGCGTGATGCCCCTCACCGACGGAACCGGAGCGCCGGGCGCCTCCCCCTGGACCGGCACGAGCGGGCGGACCGCCGTACGGGACCGCTGTCGCCCGGCGTTCATCCCGTGGACTCATTGATCGCATATGAGTAACGGGTCTGGCCCAGAAAGGATCCTTCATGGAACGCAGATCCCTCATCGCCGCGACGGCCGGTGCCGTCGCGCTCGGCGCGCTCGCCGAGGTCCCCGCCGAAGCGGCCCCGCGGCGCGGCGGCGCCCCGCTGACCTCTTTCAACGTCATCAGCGACATCCAGGGCGACCTCGGCGACCTCGCCGTCGCTCTGAGGGACATGCGCGTCACCAACCCGCACAGCGCGGGACTGGCCGTGGCCGGTGACATCACCCCGCGCGGCTACGACGCGGAGTACGCCGAGGTGCGCAAGATGTTCGCGGGCAACCCGCATCCGCGCGAGATCGCCTGGGCCATCGGCAACCACGAGTTCTACGTGCCGAAGTGGGCCGACCCCGGCACGCTGGCCCAGGCCACCTGGCCCAACGGCACCACCGAGGACTCGCTGTTCCGCAGTTTCCACCGCTTCGCCGGGCGCGGCAGGGTCTACGCGGAGACGGCGTTCGGCGGCATACCGGTGCTCACGATCGGCACCGAGCGCTACATGCACTACCACGACCCGAAGCTGTGGGACGAAGTGTGGCTGAGCGAGGCGCAGTTCCGGTGGCTGGAGGAGCGACTGGCGTACTGGGCACGCCGGCGCAGGCCCGTCATGGTGATCACGCACCACCCGCTGCCGGACACCGTCTCCGGAACCCGCAACAAGCTCTACATGAACGACTACCTCCAGGCCGACCGGCTGCTCGGCCTCCTCGGCCGCCACCGTGACGTGTTCCTCTTCAGCGGACACACGCACTGGGACCTCGGTCTGTCCGACTGGTACGTGCGCCGTGTGGTGCCGGGGACGGCCAACCTCGACGGCTTCGCGGTCATCAACACCGGTGCCGTGCAGACCGGTTTCACCGACAACGGCCAGGGTGGCGAGAACGCCGTGGACGGCGCGTTCAACCAGGGCGCCTCCAGGTCGAGGTGTACCGTGACCGAGTGGTGGTCAAGGCGCGTGACTTCGCCTCCGGTACCTGGCTGAAGCAGGTCACCGTGCCGCTGGCGACCCGCATCTGACCGCGCGCCACCCGCACATCACCGCACGGGCCGCCTCGGTCCGTGCGGGCGCACGTCACCGCACGGCCCGCACCCGGCCGTGCCGGTCCTCGCACGACCGAGCCGGCCCGCGTACGCGGGCCGGCTCAGCCCTCGACCCGCTCTCCCGCACTCAACTCCCGGACAGAGTCCCTTCGGTCCCTCCACCGGCTCCGGGCCGGCGACGCGCGGAAGGCGTAACCGACACCGGTGACGCGCCCGTCGCGCGCGCCGAGTACGCCGAGTACGCCGAGTACGCCGAGTACGCCGAGTACGCCGAGTACGCCGAGTACGCCGAGTACGCCGACGCGGAACGACGCACGGGCCGCAGGAGTGTCAGACGCACTTGCCCTGCAGCCACGTCGTGAGGTCCTTCGTCCACGAGGTGGCGACGGGCACCGAGGTCGTGGTCGAGCCCAGCCGGGTCCAGGCCGCCTGCCAGGAGGCGTAGTTGCCGGAGGCCGCGGGCGGCGGCTCCTCCCAGCCGATCCCGTCGATCCAGCTGGGGTGGCCCGTGAGCGCGGCCGACAGACCGGCCGCCTTGATGCGCTTGTCCAGTTCGGGCTGGAGCGCGGTGTCGTGCGTGTAGATCATGATCTTCTGCGAGGCAATACGCTCCGATATGGGCGCTATCACCTCCGCCCACGCCCGCTCACGGATGGCCGAGTCGCTGTTGAGCAGCGACTGCTTGGCCTCACCCTTGAGTTCCACCAGGGGCGTCAGGTTCTTGGACTTGGCGCTGTCGAGCCATTCACGGAAGGTGTAGACGGTCTCGCCGGTGTAGGGGCCGCGGGTGATCGTCCGGCCCTTGAGCTGGTCGGTCCCGGTCGCCCACCACAGTTCGGTGATGGGCTTGCGGGTGCCGGTGAGCCCGTTGGTCGTGGTGTTGTGCCACATGACCCCCTTGGTGCCGTCCCGGGTGAGCTGGAGGTCGGCCTCCACCCCGCCCGCTCCCCAGCTCTTCTGCTGCGCGAGCCCCTTGGGGTTGTTCGGCTGCCGCACCTGGTCACGGTCCCAGGGGTCGGCGCCCGTGGGGTAACCGCCGTGCCCGAAGACCGTCGGGCAGAGCGGCAGCGCGGTCGTGGCGGCCCCCGCGGGCGAGGCCTGCGCGGTGCAGAGCAGCAGCACCGCCGAGGCGGCGGCCACCCCCCACGTCCTTGGTCCCGGCATGGTCCACGGTCCCGGCATGTTCCACCTCGTGTCTTCCCGGCGCGCGTGAGCACGCCTTGGCGGTCCCCCGGCCGCGGTCGCGGACGGAGCCGCGCCTCCCGGGGCGAACCGCGCGGCAGTTCGAGCCGAGAGGCACCGCCGCAGCTTACGAGGAATCGGCCAAGTCGCTCTACTGTTCGACCCTTTGAGGTGGTATGCCGCGTATCACCAGGTCAGCGGGGGTCGGTACCTGTACGCCCGCCTCACGGCCGCGTCGGCCGCGTCGGCCGCGGTCCGGTCACCGCCGGCGTCCGTCATCGCAAGCCGACCACTTCCAGGCTGTTCGGCCCGCTGTCCGTGCCCTTCAGCGTGATGTCGAACAACATCCGTCCCCCGCCGGGGCGCAGGGTCACCTCATGGCCCGGTCGGACCGCCTGCTGCGGACCCTGCTCGCGCGCGCCCTGCCCACGGCCCGCTATGCAGGTGACGTAGACCAGGGAACGGCCCGAGTTGCGCACCGTCACCCTCGACGTCCGCACGCACCGCTCGCCGTCCCGGCTCCCGGCGGGGCAGACGTAGCGCACGTCGCCGAAGCCGTAGGTGCCGCAGGACAGTTCCATGCCGGGCGGGAGGGAGGAACGGCACACGCGGCCGACGGCCACCCGGTCGGCCCGGGCCGGCGGCTCACTGTGCCGGCCGTAGAGCCAGCATCCCGCGACGGCCAGTGCGGCCACGGCGGGCCAGGTGCACGCGGCGGGCCACACGGATCCCCGGCGCGCGGACCTCATCGGCGCCAGCCTCCACTTTCCGTGTCCTTCGGGGGGTGTGCGCGGCCGTACGTGCCGGGCGGAGGGCGCGGACACGCACCGTCCCCGTACGAGAAACCTGGGTCAGTCTACGCACACCCGAGGAGCCTGCCCGTATCGATCGAACGCATACCTGCCAACCCCGCACGGAAACACTTTCCAGTCTGCCCCGAAATACCTCGCAGACAGCCCCCAAACACCTTCTGCGTCACCCGGGAACACCTGTCGGTCTGCCCCTCCGGGATCCGCCGGTCTGCCTTCCCGGACCCGGCCGAGTTGCCCCGCGACGCGCCTGCCCCGGCCCCTCCGGGCGGGCTCCCCCAGGTCTTTCCCCGGGCTCCTGCCATGGTTTCTTCACACCTGGTTCAACCTGCCGCCAGACCCTTCACTGCACCCCCACGACCTGCCATTTTCCTCGGACATGTCATATCTGACGGGTGGTAGGGTGCGCGCCGATCGTCCTACCTGACGTCCGTACTCGAAATCTGGATATGCATGAGTGATACGGCAGCGGAAACACATATGACCACGTACGCCCCGGGTGGCCGTCGTCGGCACCGGAAGACGAAGCAGGGCGGCACGGGTGTCCGGCGGGCCGTGGTGCTCGCGATGGCGGTGCCCGTCGCCTCGGCCGCCCTCGCCGGCACCTCGGCCTTCGCGGCGGGCAACGACCCCGCGGCCGCCGCCGGGCACAGCGCGCCGGACCACGCCGAAGGCACCCCCGCCACCGGCACGGACACCAACACCCGCACCGGCACCGGTGACCAGCAGATGGCCGCGAACCTCGACGCCCGCGTGCTCGACCAGCGTCTGGGCTCCGACGTCAGCGGCGTGGTCCTCGACGCCGACTCCGACTCGACCCTGTGGGACCACCACGCCTCCACCGCGCTGATGCCCGCCTCCAACGCCAAGCTCGCCACGGCGACCGCGGCGCTGACCGTGCTGGGCCCGCAGCACCGGTTCACCACGAAGGTCGTCTACGGCGACGGCACCCTGAAGCTGGTCGGAGGCGGTGACCGCACCCTCAGCGGCGACGACCTCGCCGAGCTGGCGCGGACGGCGGTGGCCGGGCTGAAGAAGGCGGGCCTGTCCTCGGTGAAGGTCGCCGTGGACGACAGCCTGTTCCCCGAACCGACCCTGGCCGCCGGCTGGAACGACGGGTACTACCCGGACACCGTCGCCCCGGTCCGCGCCCTCGTCGTCGACGGCCACGGTGTCCAGGACACGTCCGTCGACGCCGGGCAGGCCTTCGCGAAACTGGTCGCCGCGCAGGGCGTCACCGTGGACGGTGACGTCACCCGCGCCACGGCCCGCCGCACCGACGTTCCGGTCGCCCGCCACACCTCGGGCCCGCTGGCGGACGTGGTCGAGAAGATGCTCAAGACCAGCGACAACAACATCGCCGAGACCCTGCTGCGGATGACCGCGCTCGGAGTGGGACGGCCCGCCACCTTCGAGGGCGGCACCGAGGTCGTACGCCATGTGCTGAGCAGGCACTACGGCGTGTCCCTGGAGAACTTCGAGATCCACGACGGCAGCGGCCTGTCACGGGCCGACCGCATCCCCGCCGCCACGCTCGCGCAGCTCCTCGAACTGCTCACCGAGGACCGCTACGCGCACACGCTGGGCTCGATCCTGGAGGGCCTGCCCGTCGCCGGTGAGGCCGGCAGCACCCTCGGCCCCGAATGGGGCCGCTTCGACGACCCGCACTCGCAGTGCGCCGTCGGCAAGGTGCAGGCGAAGACGGGCACCCTGACCGGCGCGATCGCCCTGAGCGGGCTGACCCGGACCGAGAGCGGCGAGTGGAGGGTCTTCTCCTTCGTCGAGAACGGCGCGACGGCCGCCCCGAGCGACATCAAGGACGCGATGGACGGCCTGGCCGCGACCGTGAACGGCTGCTGGGCCTGATCCCGCGGACGCGCGGCGTACGCCCGCCGGCCGGCCCGGAGAACCCTCCGGCCGGTGCGGCGTACGCCCGCCGCCGAAGGCACACGCCCCCCGCCGAGGACCCCCGACCACGGCCGGCGGCACCGGCCCGCCGGCCCGGGCACGTCCGCGAACGCCGCCCGCACGCGTTCGGTGCAGGGCCACCCGCACGCCTCCATGAGCGCCGCCCGCGCGCCTCCGGGTCGCCCGCACGCGTCGACGCAGGGCCGCCCGCGCCTCCACCAGGAACGCCCGCATACCCATGGAGGCCGCCCGCCCGCGTCCGGGCGCCCGCCCCGGCGGCCGCGCCCGCCGGGTGTTCGCCCCTGCCCGGCGGCCGCATCCGTGAGCGCACCGCCGGCACACGTCCGCCGGCGGCGCTACTCGCCGTCCTCGGCCTTCCTGACGTTGCCGTTCTTGTCGATCACGTGGGTGTTCCAGTACTCCTCCCACTTGTCGCCGACCGTCTTGGGCTCCTTGCCCGCGGGGTAACGGACGTAGCCCGCCGGCGGCTCCTTGCCCTTCGGGGTACACGCGCTGCCTGTGCTGCCCACCGCCTGGACCGGGTATTCGCCGCCGCCGCACACCGCCTCCTCCATCGAGCACGCCGTGAGCGTGGCGAAGGCCATGGCGCCGACCGCGGCGAGCGCCGCTCCCCGTCGGACGTTCCGCATATCTGATGTCTCCTTCAGGACCGAAGAGAACCGGAGGTCTCCGGTACAGCCTCGTCGAGGTCCCCGCCCGGCACATGGGCGCGGGTACTCAGCGGAGCTTGAGTACCCGCGGAGACAACCCGGACGACCCCCACGGCGTCCGCCGTCCGGCATCCGGCATCGGGCATCCGAGGTCCGGCATCCCGCGTCCGGGGTGACATGCGGGAGTCGTCACGCGGACGGTGTCACGCGGACGGGGTGGCGCGGATCGCGTAGAAGGTGAGGTCGCGGACCTCCTCCCAGCGTTCCACCACGTCCGCCCAGCGCTGCTGGACGTCCGAGATGTGCTGGGTGCCGAAGAACGCGGCGGTCAGCGTGCGGGCCGCCGCCTCGGGGTCGACGCCCTCGCGGAGTTCACCGGCGTCGCGGGCGGCCACCAGCAGGCCGGTGATCATCACGGTCCAGCCGACGTAGGGCACGGGGAGTTCGGCGTCGATGAGGGGGCGCTCGATCTGGAGCCGCGCGCCGCCCTGGACGAGCGGGTCGTCGCGGAAGAGGACCGCGGCCCGGTTGAAGATCTCCTCGGCGGCCCGCAGCGGGGAGGACGTCTGTTCCTGGACCTCGGCGAGCAGGGCCGGCCAGCGTTCGTACAGTTCCTCGACCACCGCGAGGGCGAGCGCTTCCTTGGTCGGGTAATGGAAGTACACGGCCCCCTTCGTCATGCCCATCCGGTCGGCGACGTCCTTGACCGAGGTCTGTTTGAAGCCCTTCTCGGAGAAGAGTTCCGCCGCGGCGGTGAGCACCAGGGCCTTGGTCCGGATCGCCCGCTCCTGCCGCGGGTCCGGGCCCTGCGCGGCGGTGAACTTCGGCACCGGGAAGGAGGGGGGAGGGGATGTGGTCACGTGGTCCATCTTTCATCTGTGACGGGGGTGCTGTCACCCGTGCCGTGGGGGGTTCAGGGTGCCTCTTCTGAAGGCCATTGCAATATACCTTCCGGAAGGTATATTTTCGACCTGCTGCTCAGCATGATCGTCCGGGCACCCGGCGTGACCGCCCGCCCGGCACGACCTCACGGCCTTCTCAGGGGGATGGAGTTCGTACGTGAACGTCGCCACAACACCACTTTTTCCGGACACGGCAACCGAGGCCGGCTCCGGCACCGACCGGGGTGAACCGGGCCTGGAAGGGCTCCTCGACCACAGCCGCCCCGTCCCGCGCACGCTGGTGCACAAGACCTCGTCCGCCGAGGTCCTGCTGACCGACGCGGTCCGCCTGGACGACGACCGGTTCGCGGTCGGCGCCCGCTGGCCGGCCGACCACCGGCTCTACCGGCGCTCCCAGGACGGCGAGAGCGACCCGTTCTTCCTGATCGAGACGGTGCGCCAGACCCTCATCTACGTCTCGCACCGCTTCTACGACGTCCCGATGGACCACCCGTTCGTCCTGCGCGACCTCTGTGTCGAGCCCTCCTTCGCGGGGCTCCCGGACACCGGGCCGGCCCCGCTGCCGGTGACGCTCGACGTCAGTTTCCTGCGGGCCCCCGGCCACGCCCGCCGCTTCGGCGTCGAGCTGGAGGCCGTCCTGTACGCCGGCGGACGGGCCCACGGCCGCGCACGGCTGAGCTGGGAGGTCCTGGCCCCGCGCAGCTACCAGGTGCTGCGCCGGCGCAACTGCCCCGCACCCGGGGACCCTTCGGTGCCCTCCGGTGGCCTCGTACCGCTCCCGCCGATGGCCGTCGGGCACGCACACGACCGTGACGTGCTGCTCGCGTCCGACCCGGACGGCCAGCCCGGACGGTGGTGGCTGCGGATGGACCGCTCGCACCCGGTGCTCTTCGACCACGAGGGCGACCACATCCCGGGCGTCGTGCTCCTGGAGTCCTTCCGGCAGGCCGCGCGGGTCGTCGCCGCGCAGACCGCGGGCCACGACCCGGCACCCCGGCTGTGGCGGCTCGCGTCGATCGCCGCCTCCTACGAGGCGTTCGGCGAGTACGACCGGCCGGTCACCGTCACCGCCCGGCCGTGGGGCGGCGCGGGCGCGGGCCGGCTGGCCGTGCACACCAGCGCGGTGCAGGGCGGTCAGACGCTCGCCTCCGGTGTGCTGCGGGCGGTGGCCGTGCGCCCGCTGCGGGGTGCGGCGTGCTGAGCACGGTGGAGTGGGAGGAGATACGGGAACGGGTCGCGCCGGCCGCCAAGACGGCCGAACGCGACCTGGAGTGGACACGGACGCGGCGAAGACTTACGGCGGACATCGCCGACTCGCTCGTCGAGGCAGGTTTCGCCCGTCACTTCGTGCCCCGGCGCTGGGAGGGAGCCGCCGGGACCTTCACCGCACTGCTCACATCGGTGCGGGTGGTGGCGGAGAGCTGTGCTTCGACGGCCTGGTGCGCGGCGCTGTACGCCTCGAACGCCCGCCTGGCCGCCTACCTGCCCGAGGAGGGACAGCGGGAGCTGTGGGCGGACGGGCCCGACGTGCGGATCGCCGCGGCGGTGGTACCGGCGCGCGGCGAGGCCGTACGGGACGGGCTGGGCTGGCGGCTGACCGGGGCGTGGCCGTCGGTCAGCGGGGTCGACCACGCCGCCTGGGTGCTGATGGGCGGCTGGGCCGAGGGCCCGGACGGGGACCGGGAACACCGTGTCTTCGCGGTGCCGCGGGGGCGGGTCCGGGTCGTCGACACCTGGCGGACCATGGGGATGCGCGGCACCGGCAGCAACACGGTCGAGGCGGAGGGGGTGTTCGTGCCGGCCGGGCACACCGCGCCCCTGGCCGCGCTGCTCGCCCCGCTGCCCGGCGGCGCGCGGTGCCACACGGTTCCGTACCCGATGATCGCGGGCCTCGTCTTCGCCGCACCGCTGCTCGGTGCCGCCCGCGGTGCCCAGCAGGCGTGGCTGGAGCGGACGGCGGGCGCGCGGGACGGCGCAGGGGTGCCCGTACGGGAGAAGGAGGGGGTGCGGGCGGTCCTGGCCCGCTCGTCGGGGGAGATCGCGGCGGCCCAACTGCTCCTGGAACGGGTGGCGGAGCGGGCCGACCGGACCGGAGAGAGCGGTGTCACGGTCGGGGAGTGCCGGCGGGACACCGCCCTGGCGGCGGAACTGTGCGCGAGCGCGGTCGACCGGCTGATGCGGGCGTCGGGCCTGGGGGCGGCGGCGGAGGACGATCCGTTGCAGCGCCGCTGGCACGACGTGGTCGTCGGCGCCGGTCACGCCACGCTCGCCTTCGAACAGGCGGCGTCGGCTTACGGGCAGGCCGTGTTCGCCTCGCCCTGGGCCCACGGGGAGGCCGGGTGAACGCCGTGCACACGGCGCACCCGGTGCTCACGGTGGACCGCGTGGGCGGCGTGGGCGGCGTGCTGGACGCGGGACGCTTCGTGGTGGCGGACGCGACGGCCGACGGTGCCGCCGCCGACGTGACCAACGTGTCGGCCGACGGGGACGGTGCCGGCCGCGGAACCGGCCCGCGCGATGTCCGCCCGTGGCCGCCCCGCAGCGGCCGTATCGCCTTCTTCGACGTGGACGAGACGCTCATCGCGGCCAAGAGCCTGCTGGACTTCTGGGAGTTCTGGCGGCGGGAGGAGGGCGAGGCCGCAGCCGCACCGGCGCCCGCTGCCCCTGCGGCACTTGTCCCCGCTCGGGAAGCTCCGGCGCCTGCCACGGTCCCGGGTCCTGTCCCGACGCCTGCCACCGCGCCGGTCACTGGTCTGGCGCCTGGCACTGCTCCCGGCCCTGCTTCGGGTCCTGTCACTGCTCCGGGTGCTGCTTGGGGTCCTGCCGCTGCTCCAGGTCCTGTTCCCGTCGCGGCCGGGTGCGGCAGCGCCGGGCCGCGACGGGAGGAGGCGAACCGCGCCTACTACCGCCGGTACGCAGGTGTGCCGGTCGCCGCGCTCGAAGCGGCCGGGCGGCGGTGGTACGCGGCGTACCGGCGGCGGCCGGATGCCCTGGTGCGCACGACCGCCGAGGCGCTGGCCCGGCACCGCGCGGCCGGTGACGGCGTGGTCCTGGTGTCCGGCTCCTGCCGCTCCCTGCTGCTGCCGCTGGCCCAGGACGTGGGCGCGGACCTGGTGTGCTGCACCGAACAGCTCAGCGAGGGCGGGGTGTTCACGGGTGAGGCCGGCCGTCCGATGATCGGAGACACCAAGGCGGACGCCGTCAGCGCGCTGCTCGCGGAGTCGGGGATCGCGGCGGGCGACTGCATCGCCTACGGGGACCACTCCAGCGATCTGGCCATGTTACGGGCGGTGGGGCAGGCGGTCGTGGTGGGCGCGGACCCGGTACTGAACCGGCACGCGCGGCAGCTCAACTGGCCTGTTTGGGCAGGTGGTTGACGATCTCAGTGGGGGGCGGACCGACGGTCCGCCCCCTCGCCGTTCCCCGGGCCGAGGGGCGACTTCACGACACTCACTGGAGGAACGCCGGATCCACACATGACGTCCGCCCAAAACATTCCTCCTGGATGGTATGTTCAGTATCCGGTCAACGGATCCGGGTTTCGGAAGCGGGGGTCCACGAAGGGGTGGTGGCGGTATGCAGCGCGAACGATCCAGGCGGACACGTGAGTTCGTGCTCGACACCGCGGCGGAGGAGTTCTCCCGCAACGGTTACGCGGTCACCACGCTCAACGCGGTCGCGGCCCGGACCGGCATGACCAAGGGTGCCGTCTACGGGCACTTCGCGTCCAAGACCGAGCTGGCGAACGCGCTCGTGGAGTGCGGCGCGGACGCCTGGGACGTGGTCCTGCGCACCAGCACCGGCCCCGACCGCGATCCGCTGGCCGCCCTGCGCTCGCTCACCCTGGGCCTGACCCGCGCCCTGCACGAGCAGGTACGCCTGAAGGCGGCGCTGCGGCTGGTCGCCGACGCACCGGAGGGCGCCGAGCCGGTCAAGCCGCACTTCGTGCAGGACATCCGCAGCCACCTGGCCGGCCTGGTCCGCGAGGCCCAGGACCAGGGCGCGGTGACCCCCCGGTACGCGGCGCAGGACATCGCCGAACTCCTGCTGGTCGTCGTCTTCGGCACCCAGTCACCGGCACTGGCCCCGCAGGAACGGGAACTGCTGCTCTGGATGAACACGGTCTGGCGCATCCTGGAGGAGGCGCTGCGCGCCTGATCCCCCGTCTCCGCCGCGGTGGTGACGCGGTCCGCCACTCGTGGGCCGCGCCGGCCGCTCCCCGGTGGGACGCGGCCAGGCCGGTCCGGAACGACGCGGGCCTCACACCTCCACCCGGACGGGGGCCGCTGCGTCGGCCGGCCCCGGGCTTCCCGGGCGCCGCTGCCCCGCCCCCCCGCCTTCCCGGCGGCTTCAAGGGCCGCCCCGCCGTCCGCACACCCGCGTGCACCTGCGCCGTCCACCGCCTCCTTCGGCCACCACGAGAGCCGCCGCGAGATTCCCGTCATGGCTGATCGACACGTGCCAGTCCCGGATGCCCAGGGCGGCGGCGCGTTCGGCCGGGGCGCCGGAGACCCGCAGCACGGGCCGGCCGGAGGGCAGGGTGACCGTCTCTATCCCGTCCCAGGCAAGACCGGCCGGCGCGCCCAGCACCTTCAGCACGGCCTCCTTCACGGCGAACCGGGCGGACAGGGAGGCCGCGTCGCGCGGGCGGCCGTCCGGGCCGGTGCGTTCACGGGCGGTGAAGAGGCGGGAGGCGAGGCACGGGGTGCGCGCCAGGGCCGCCCGGAAGCGCTCGATGTCCGCCACGTCGTTGCCGATACCGACGATCACTGCTGCTCCTCCTGCGGGTGCGGGACGGGGACGAGGTGAGGGGTGCGTGCGCACACATATGCCTGTGGGCGCGGGAAGGTGTGCGGCCGCGGGGCGGGTGCGGGCAGGACCCGCGCGGCGCGGGGTGCGGATGCCTCCGAGGGTGCGGGCTCCCCGGGGCGGGGCGGGGGCGGGCCCGGATGCGAGTGCGGTCGGGCCCACGCGCGGCGCGAGGTGCGGATGCCTCCGGGGTGGGGGTGGGCGCGGCGCCCGACGAGGGAGCGCCGCGCCCGGGTGGGTCGTACGGGCCGGTCCGGCCGGTACGACCCGTGGGTCGTGCCGTCAGCCGGTCAGGACCGGGGGCGGGGCAGACCGGTCGCGGCCGCCCCGCCCGGTGCGACCAGCTCGCGGCCGTCCCGCTCGGTGGGGCCGTGCTCCGTACGGCCCTGGTCGGAGCCGTACCGCCCGGAGCCGTCCTGGTCAGAGCCCCTCCGCGCGCCAGGTGAGGTGAGGGCCGCCAGGGCGTGGCGGGTCACCTCGTCGACCGCGCCCGTGGCGGACACGGTCACCGCCAGGCCGCGCTCGCGGTAGTGGCCGAGCAGCGGTGCCGTCTCGCGGTGGTGCACCGCGAGACGGGTGCGTACCGTCTCCTCACGGTCGTCCGCACGCTGGTGGAGCCGGCCCCCGCAGGTGTCGCAGACGCCCCGGGCCGCACCCGGCGAGTGCGCCACGTGGTGGACGTGTCCGCTGTCGGCCCGGCACACGCGGCGCCCCGCGATGCGCCGGACGATCTCGTCCTCGGCCAGGTCGAGGAACAACACCGCGTCCAGCCGGGCCCGTCGGTGTGCGAGCAGGTCGTCCAGGGCGGTCGCCTGACGGACGGTGCGCGGGAAGCCGTCCAGCAGGAAGCCGTGGGCGGCGTCCGGCCGGGCCAGGCGCTGCGCGGTCATCGTGAGGGTGAGGTCGTCGGGGACGAGCCGCCCCGCCTCGATGTGCTCGCGTGCCTGCCGGCCGAGGGGTGTGCCGCGTTCGATGTGGCTGCGGAACAGGGCGCCCGTGGAGACGTGGGGCACCGACAGCGCCCGTGTCAGGCGGGCGGCCTGGGTCCCTTTGCCCGCGCCGGGCGGTCCTGCGATGACGATGCGCATGGCGGGTGGTCTCCTGGTTCCGGGTGCGAGGGGCGCGTTCACCGGACGTCCGGGGCGTGGGCCGCGGGGCCGGTGTCCCGGGCGCGCCCGAGGGCCAGGACGATCACGGCCGAGAGCAGCATCAGCGCACCCGCCAGCCACAGTCCGGGCCTGGTGGACCCGGTGCCGTCCTTGAGCCAGCCGGTGAAGTAGGGCGCGGCGAAACCGCTGAGGCTGCCGAGGGAGTTGACCAGGGCGATGCCCGCGGGGGCGGCCCGGCGGCTGAGCATCTCGGTGGGCAGCGACCAGAAGGCCGGTATCGCGCAGAGCGTGCCGACGGCGGTGACCGTGACCACCGCCATGGTCGCGAGCGGACCGTGCATCTCCAGGGCGACCGGGACGGCGAGCGCGCCCAGCACGGTCGGCGCCGCGACCCGCACGCCGGGCCCGCGGTCACGGCGGCCCCGGTGGGACCACAGGAGCATGGCGACGGCGGCGACGGCGTACGGCACCGCGTTGATCAGGCCCCGTTCCAGGAGTCCGAACGGCCGCCCCGACGCGCCGGCGAACCCGGCGATGATGGTGGGCAGGAAGAAGCCGAGGGCGTACAGGCCGTAGATGAGGCCGAAGTAGGCGACACCGAGCGCGAGTGCGCGCGGGCCCAGCCACTCACGGACCGCGGTGCCCCCGCGCCGCCCCGCCGGCCGGTCCTGCGGCCGGTCCGAGGGCCCTTGCTCCGGTTCCAGCTCCGCGAGGAGCGTGTCGCGTTCGCGCGGGGTGAGCCACTTGGCGTCGCGCGGGCCGTCCGGGAGCACCTTCCACACCAGGACCGCGAGGAGGAGTGCGGGCACGCCCTCGACGAGGAACATGGCACGCCAGCCCGCGAGTCCGAAGAGTCCGTCGGCGTGCTCGATGACCAGGCTGGACAGCGGGGCGCCGAGCACGGTGGCGAGCGGGAGGGAGAGGAAGAAGAGCGCGTTCAGGCGGGTGCGGGCCTTCGCCGGGAACCAGTACGTCAGGTAGAGGACGATGCCGGGCAGGCAGCCGGCCTCGGCGACACCGAGCAGCAGCCGGGCGATGTCCAGCTCGGTGCCGTTGACGACCCAGGTGGTCGCGGCGGCGACCAGTCCCCAGGTGAGCAGGATCCGGACGAGCCAGCGGCGGGCGCCGAAGCGGTGCAGCGCCATGTTGCTGGGGATCTCCAGGGCGACGTAGCCGAGGAAGAAGATGCCGGAGGCGAGGCCGTAGGCGGAGGCGGTGAGGCCGAGGTCCTCGTTCATGCCGTTGGGGCCGGCGAAGGCGATGTTGCTGCGGTCCAGGTAGCTCACGAGGTAGAGCAGGCCCAGCAGGGGCACCAGCCGCCGGGCGACCTTGGCGTGCAGCCGTGCGGTGTCCTGGCCGGTCCTGCTTTGCCGCGCGCCGGGCGGTGCCGCCGGTGAACGGGGTGTCATCGCTGTCTGGGACATGGGTGTGGTTCCCCCCTGTGGAATGGTGCGCCGAAGGGCGCGGAAAACCGCCGCGGATGCGTTCCGGAAGACGGTGGAGACGGCGGCGGCCGGAATACGACGAGCCGCGCACCGGCCGAAAGTTATCGGCCGGATGCCGTCAATGGCAAGCAATTCTCCCCGTTGGTACCCGATGACCATCGGTCCAGATAGTGAGACATGCAGGTCCACCGCGTCTCACTGCGCAGGAGCCGGCGCGAGGAGTCCGAGCAAGTTCCACGCAAAGTATGCAGGTCAGGCCGTTGCGACGGCGATCGATCCGACCTCGCCACTAACATTCCTTCTGGAAGGTATGTTAGTGTCCAGCACGCCGGGTCGAACGGAGCCCGGACCGCGGACCTTCGCGGATCCCCCACCCGCACCGGCCTGCGAGTCGCATTCTTTTCGGTGCGCAATCCCGTACGGGATCTCGTTGGGCATTCGAGCGGTATTTCATTGAGCAAGGAGACGGCGTGGCCGGACAGACGCTTGCGGAAAAGGTGTGGAACGCGCACCTGGTGCATCGGGCGCCCGATGAACCGGACATTCTCTATATCGACCTCCACCTGCTCCACGAGGTCACCAGTCCGCAGGCCTTCGACGGCCTCGCGACCCGGGGCCGCAAGGTCGCGCGGCCCGAGCTGACCATGGCCACGGAGGACCACAACACGCCGACGGAGAACATCCTCCTGCCCATCGCCGACCCCGTCTCGCGGGCCCAGGTCGACGCGATCAGGGAGAACTGCGAGAAGTTCGGGGTGACGCTCTACCCGCTCGGCCACCCCGGTCAGGGCATCGTGCACGTCATCGCCCCCGAGGCCGGCCTCACCCAGCCCGGCATGACCGTGGTCTGCGGTGACTCGCACACCTCCACGCACGGCGCCTTCGGCGCGCTCGCGTTCGGCATCGGCACCAGCGAGGTCGAGCACGTCATGGCGACCCAGACGCTGCGGCTGCCGCCGTTCCGGACCATGGCCGTCAACCTGACCGGCCGGCCGCGGCCCGGGGTCACGGCGAAGGACATCATCCTCGCGGTGATCGGCCGGATCGGCACCGGCGGCGGCCAGGGCCACGTGATCGAGTACCGCGGCGAGGTGCTGCGATCGCTGTCCATGGAAGCCCGCATGACGATCTGCAACATGTCGATCGAGGCGGGCGCACGGGCCGGCATGATCGCCCCCGACGAGACCACGTTCGCCTACGTCAAGGACCGCGCGCACGCCCCGCGCGGCGAGCAGTGGGACGAGGCCGTCGCGTACTGGCGCACGCTGCGCACCGACGACGACGCCGTCTTCGACCGGGTCGTGGACATCGACCTCGACGGCCTCTCCCCGTACGTCAGCTGGGGCACGAACCCCAGTCAGGTCGCCCCGCTGTCCGGCACCGTCCCGGCGCCGGAGTCCTTCGCCGACCCGGTCCAGCGCGCCGCCTGCGAGAAGGCCCTGGAGTACATGGAGCTGGCCCCTGGCACGCCGCTGTCCGGGATCGCCGTCGACACCGTCTTCCTCGGTTCCTGCACCAACGGCCGCATCGAGGACCTGCGCGCCGCCGCGGCCGTCCTGAGCGGCCGCAAGGTGGCCGACGGGGTGCGGATGCTGGTGGTGCCCGGCTCCGAGCAGGTCCGCCAGGCCGCCGAGGCCGAGGGCCTGGACCGGGTGTTCACCGACGCGGGCGCCGAGTGGCGCAACGCCGGCTGCTCGATGTGCATGGCCATGAACCCCGACTTCCTCAACCCCGGCCAGCGGGCCGCGTCCACCTCCAACCGCAACTTCGAGGGCCGCCAGGGCCGCGGGTCGCGCACCCACCTGGTCTCCCCGGCGGTCGCCGCCGCCACCGCCGTCGCCGGAGCCCTCCGCTCCCCCGCCGCCCTGCCCGCCCCCGCCACCACCGAGGTCTGACGATGCAAGCGTTCCGCACCCACACCGGCCGCGTCCTCCCGCTGCGCCGCAGCAACGTGGACACCGACCAGCTCATCCCGGTCCGCTTCCTCAAGCGCCTCACCCGCACCGGATACGCGGACGGCCTGTTCGCCGTCTGGCGCACCGACCCCGGCTTCGTGCTCAACCGCGAGGCCCACCAGGGCGCGTCGATCCTGGTCGCCGGGCCGGAGTTCGGCACCGGTTCCTCCCGCGAGCACGCGGTGTGGGCGCTCCTGGACCACGGGTTCAGGGTCGTGATCTCGCCCCGCTTCGCCGACATCTTCCGCGGCAACTCCCTCAAGAACGGCCTGCTCACCATCGAGGTGGAGCAGTCGGTCGTCGAGGAGCTGTGGCGCCGCGCCGAGGAACGCCCGGACGAGCCGGTCAGCGTCGACCTGGAGGCGCTCCAGGTGCGGGCCGGCGACCTGACCGTCCCCTTCGAGCTGAACCCGTACCACCGGATGCGGCTGCTGGAAGGGCTCGACGAGATCGACGCCACCCTCCGGCACGCCGACAGGATCGCGGCGTACGAGGCCGGGCGGCCCGCCTGGCTGCCGACGGCCCTGCCCGTCTGAACCGGCCCCCCGTCCCGGGGGCCCCACCCCACGACCGTCCCACGACGGAGAAAGCGCAGGGCCGGACACCATGCTCAGCCCACAGCAGAGATTCACGGCCTACCGGGTCCTGTCCCGTAGCTACTTCCACCTGACGATCCTCTTCGTCTTCTTCTACGACCGGGGGCTGTCGCTGCCCGTCGTCGAGGTGGCCCTCGCCGTCTACGGCGTCACGCTGGCCGTCGCCGGCGTGGTCACCGGCCCGCTGGCTCGCAGGCTCGGCCTGACCGGTGCCGTGGCCACCGGCGAATGCCTCAAGGCGGCCGGCCTGCTGCTGCTCGCCGCGCCCGGCGGGCTGCCCGTGGCGGTCGTCGCCCAGGTCGTCGCCGCACTCGGCTTCTCGCTCGCCGGCGGCACCGACTCCGCGCTCCTGGCCGAGGTGTGCCGCAAGGACGGCTCCGACGCGCGCAGCTGGGAGAGCCGCAGCGGTTCGCTGACCTTCACGGCCGCGCTGGTGGCCGGTGTGCTCGGCGCACTGCTCTACCAGGTCTCCTCGATCGCCCCGTTCATCCTGTCGGCCCTCATGTCGGCGCTCGCCGCGCTCATGGTGACGACGGTCGGCAGGGAACTCGGCACGCGCACCCCGGGGGACACCGCCCCGGCACAGTCCCCGGCGCACGCCGCGTCGCGGTCCACGGCACCCTCGGCACCCCCGCCGTCCGTGCCCGCCGCCTCCCCGGCGGCCGACGGGCCGGACACGGAAGGCGGGCCGGTGCCGGCCTCGGGCGCGGTGCTGCGCTGGAGCACGTACTACGCGGTCGTCCGCGGCTTCGTCCTCGCCCTGTTCATCGGCTTCCTGCCCTACCTGCTGTACGTACGGCTGCACGTCTCGCTGCCGGTGTTCGGGCTGGTGCTGGGCGCGTACACACTCAGCGGCTACTTCAGCGCCCGCAACGCCCGCCGGGCCGTCGACCGGTTCGGAGCCCGGGGCACCGCGCTGGCCTGTGCCGCGCTGGCCGGGGCCGGGCTGCTCATCCTGCTGTGGCAGGTCAACGCGGTCGGCGCGACCCTCGCCACCATCGCCCTGGGCGCCGGGGTCGGCGCGGTGCGGCCGGTGGTGGTCGGCGCGATCGGCGACGCGCTGGACGGCCTGCCGGCCACGGTCAGGGCCGGGGCGCTGCGCACCAACGAGGCACGGTTCGCGGCCCTGAACACCGTCCTGATCCTGCTCGCGGGACTGGTGCTGGACCGGTTCGCCTTCTCCTCCGTCCTGCTCGGCGTGACCGTCGCCTACCTGGCGCTCGCCACCGCGGTCGTCGCGGCCCTGCCCGCGCCGTCCCGGCAGCCGGACGGCGAGCCGGTCGCGGCCTGACCGGCCGCGGACCTCTCCACCCCACACCTTCGACCAACTCACCTGAAACACACGTCACTTCAAGGAGCTCCAGCATGTCCCAGACCCAGGTGCGCCGCCGTGCCGCGCTCAGCAACGAACTCGCCCAGAAGATCGTCGACGCCGCCAAGGAGGCAGCCACCGGTCTCGGCATCCCCTCCAGCGTCGCCGTCGTGGACGAGTCCGGTCACCTCAACGCCTTCGGGCGGATGGACGGCGCCGGTCTGCTGACCGTCGAGATCGCCCAGGACAAGGCGTACACGGCCGCCGGGTTCGGTCTGCCGACCGACCAGTGGCACGACTTCATCAAGGACGACGCGCCGCTCGCGGCGGGCGCCCCCACCGGTATCCGCCGGCTGATCGTCTTCGGCGGCGGCCTGCCCATCACCGTGGACGGTGAGATCGTCGGCGGCGTCGGCGTCAGCGGCGGTCACTGGTCCGACGACGTGAAGATCGCCAAGGCGGCGGTCGCCGCGTTCGAGGCCGCCGTCGCGGCCTGACGCCGGAACCTCCCGCCCCTCCCGTCTCCGGAGGCGGCCCCTTCCTTCCACGCCGGGCCGCCTCCGGGCACCGCACCACCACCAGCACCAGCCTTTCGAGAAATCCAGAACACCGAGGAGACCCACATGTCCACCGCTGTCGAATTCTCCGCCGACGCCGTCGCCGCCCACCTGAAGCACTTCATCGTGGACGCCCTGTTCATCGACCTGAACCCGGACGAGATCGGGGACGACGCGCTCCTCGGCACCGAGGTCGGCGTCGACTCGCTCGGCTTCGCGGAGCTGATGGCGCACCTGGAGGACGAGTACGACGTGTCGATCAGCGACGGCGAGTTCGTGCCCGAGAACTTCTCCTCCGTCCGGCGCATAGTCCAGCTCGTCGAGTCCAAGCTCGCCGCCTGACGCACGCGGCCGCACAGAGGGGGGAACAGCACAGTGATCATCAAGTTGGAACACCCGGTCCACGACGCCGAGGTGGACGAGTTCGAAGTGGTCCACTTCTCGAACTACCTGAAGTGGTACAGCAACGCACTCAAGGAGTTCCTGGGCCGCTACAGCTCGCCGCCGGGCTTCTTCGGCGAGGGTGTCGAGATCCGGGTGGCCCGGGTGCGGGCCTCGTACAGCAATTCGGCGCTGCGCGGCGACACCGTGTCCACGTCGATCACCCGGGCCGAGAACCTGGGACGTTCGCTCAGGCTCAACTTCCGCGCGGAGTCGCGGGGCAAGGTCCTCGCCCGCGCCGAACTGAACCTCGTCTTCGTGCGGAAGGAACCGTACGCGCTCCTCCCGGTCCCGCAGGCCATCGCCGACCGGCTCGCGCTCGGACAGGCGGCATGACCGCCGGCACGTACGGTGTCGCGGTCGCCGCGGCGGGTGCCGTCACCTGCCTCGGCGACTCGGCCGACACCACCTGGCAGGCCCTGCTCCAGGGCCGCAGCGGGCTCGGCCCGCTCACCCTCTTCCCCGCCGACGGACACCGTTCCACGACCACCGGGCAGGTCCCCGGGTACGACGGGACGCACGGCGGCGACCGTCTGGCGGCCCTCGCCGCCCGGGCGATCGGCCAGGCCGTCGAGCAGGCCTCGGCCGGCGCGGGCCTGGCCGCCGAGGACGTCGCCGACGCCTGGGTGGTCCTCGGGATCAGCCTCGGCGACATCTTCGAGCAGCGCGGTCAGGACGTCGAACTCGACCACTTCTGGGACCGGGTGGCGCAGCCGCTCGGCCTGACCGGCCCGCTCGTCACCCTCTCCTCGGCCTGTTCGTCGGGCACGGACGCGGTGGCCTACGGCGCCGATCTGATCGCCTCGGGCGTGGCCCGGGTGGTGCTCGCGGTGGGGGTGGACTCGCTGGAGCCCGGCAAGTTCACGGGCCACTCCCGGCTGAAGACCATGTCCCCCGACCGCTGCCGCCCCTACGACGCGGCGTCCGACGGCACGACCCTGGCCGAGGGCGCCTGCTGCCTGGTGCTCACCGCGCCGCAGGACGTCCGCGGCGAGCCGCTCGCCCATCTGGCCGGCTGGGCGGCGGGCACCGACATCGACTCCCTGACCTCGCCGGACATGTCCGGCGAGAACGCGGCCCGGATGCTGCGCGCGGCCCTGGCCATGGCCGGGGCCGGCCCCCGGGACGTGGCCCACCTCAACGGCCACGGCTCGGGCACGCCCGTCAACGACGAGATGGAGGCCGCGGTCTACCGCCAGGTCTTCCCGGACGGCCAGGCCGTGCTCTCCGGGACCAAGGGCGCGCTCGGCCACTCGCTGGGCGCCACCGGCACGGTCGAGGCGCTGGTCACCGCCTACGCGCTGCGCGACCGCACGGCACCGCCGACGGCGGGACTGCGCAGGCCGCACGAGCGGTGGGCCGGCATCCCGGTCGCCGCCGGGCGGCCGGCCCCGCTCGGCGGGGCACCGCTGGGCCTGAGCGTCACCTACGGCTTCGGCGGGGCCAACTCCTGCGTCGTCCTGGCGGGGACGGCGCGATGAGCCGGAACCTGGTCGTCACGGGCGGCAGCGGACTCGTCGGCGCCGAACTGGTGGCGGCTCTGCTGCCCGCCTTCGACCGCACCCTGGTGCTGACCGGCAGGCAGGCCGACCCGGCCGGGCTGCGCGCACGGATCGCGGCGGTCCTGGCCGTCACCGGCGGCGACGGCACGCTGCTGGACCGGCTGGACACCCACCCCCTGGACGGTTTCGGCGCGGACGCGCTCGCCCGGCTCGGGTACGGCACGGTCGCCCAGGTGTGGAACATCGGCGCGACCCTGTCGTACGACCCGGCGAAGCTGCGTTCCACGGTGGCGGCCAACACGGCCGTGCCGCTGCGGCTGCTGGCGGCCTGCCGGCCCGAGGAGCGGTTCTTCCAGGTGTCGACCGTCGGGGTCACCGGCCCCGGCGGCCCCACCGGTCGCACCGGTCCCGGCGGCGAAGGCGGTGACGGCCGGCCGTCGGTCGTGCTGGAGGAGCCCGTGTGGGACGTCGACGCGGTCAACCCGTACGTCGTCTCCAAGGTGCTCACCGAGCACATGCTGGACAACCTCCGGCACCGGCACGGGCACCGGGTCACCTCGCTGCGCATCGGGTCGGTGCTG
This sequence comes from Streptomyces sp. NPDC006743, assembly GCF_040703815.1. NCBI lineage: Bacteria > Bacillati > Actinomycetota > Actinomycetes > Kitasatosporales > Streptomycetaceae > Streptomyces > Streptomyces sp. NPDC006743. The sequence continues at coordinate 316,762 of NZ_JBEYJA010000001.1, forward strand.
GGACCGGCCCGGCACCCGGTGGTGCAGGCCAACAGGGCCGGCTACTTCACGCTGGTCGAGATGGTCGCCAAGGCGCGGCTGAGGGGCGTACCGCTCACCCTGGACGTGTCCGGTGACGTCGCTCCGCCGCTGGCCCACGTGGACCAGATCGCGGCGAGCTGCGCGGCGCTCGCCGAGCAGGCCAGGGGCGGCGACGGCCGCGGCGGTGACGGCCTCGGGGCGTACTACCACCTGGGTGACCAGCGGCTCACCAACGCCGCGGCGGTCGCCGCCGTGAACGAGGCGCTGGGTGCCGAGGTGCTCGCGCTGGGCCCGGCCCGTACCGCCCTCGACCGTGCTTTCGCCTCGGTCAACGCCGACAACCTGGCCTTCATGGAGTGCGGGTTCGTCTTCGACCACCGGCAACTGGACGCCAGGGTGCCGGAGTCGGCGCGGCCCGCCGTGGACGCGGCGTCCTTCGCCGGGTTCGTCACCGGTCAGCTGGAGTTCCTGGCCCGGCGGCGCGAGGAGGTGCGGGCGGCATGAGCGAGGGACAGCGGCTCACGGACGTGGCACGTCTGCTCGGCATCCCGCTGACCTGGGAGGCGGTACGGGACCACGGGGCGGACAAGGTGTCGGCGCGGCTCGAACTGGACCCGCGGTGGCCGGTGTTCGCCGAGCACTTTCCCGGCGACCCGATGCTGCCGGGCTCGGCGGTCGTCCATCTGATGGCCCAGCTCGCCCGGGAACTCGACCGCGGCGCGCAGCGCGGTGACGTGCCCGCCCGGACGCTCAGGGACGTGCGGTTCGCCCGTCCCCTGGTGCCGCCGGGGTGGGTCACCTTCACCGCCGAGCGCCGCGCGGACGGCGGGGTGCGGTGCGAGGCCGTGCTGGAACCGGAACCGGCACAGCGGGAAACGGAAGGCGGCACGGTCGCCGCGGAAGGCGGCACGGTCGCCGCGGAAGGCGGCACGGTCGCCGCGAGGGGAGTGTTCGCAGCCGATGGCACATGACCGGACGCAGACAGACCGGACGCAGACGGACCCGACGCAGACGGACCCGACGCAGACGGACCGGACGCAGTCAGACCGGTCAGCGCCGCACCGGGTGCGGGCGGAGCGGGCACGGGCCGGTGGGCCGGACGGGGTGCGGCCGGTGGCCGTGGTCACCGGCGGGGCCCGCGGCATCGGCCGGGCCGTGGTCCGCCGGCTCGTCGAGGACGGGTTCGACGTGGAGTTCACGTACCTCAACTCCAAGGTGGCCGCCGACGAGGTGGCCGAGGCCACCGGCGGCCGGGCCCGCGGCTCCCGCGTCGACGGCCGCGACCGCGCCGAGGTCGACGCGTTCATCGAGGTCGTCAGCGCCGACGGCCGGCTCCAGGCCCTGGTCAACAACCAGGGGCTCACGGTGGACAAGCTGGCCGGCCAGGTCACCTGGCACGACCTCGCGGCCCTGCTGGAGACCAACCTGGGCAGCGCCGTCACCTTCACCCACGCGGTCCTGCCCCACCTGGTGCGGCGCCGCCGGGGCGACATCGTGTTCGTCTCCTCGCAGGCCCGGCGCAACGCCCGGGTGGGCAACACGATGTACGGCGTCAGCAAGGCGGCGCTCACCCGCTACGCCGCCAACGTCGCCCTGGAGGGCGCGCGCTTCGACGTGCTGGCCAACGTGGTCGAGCCCGGCTTCGTCGAGACCGACCTGACGAGGGTCATGCTCGACGGCAAGGACCGCCGCAAGTACCTGCAGGAGATTCCGCTGCGCCGGTTCACCAACCCGCGCGACGTCGCCGAGGTCGTCGCCGCGATGGTGAGCCGCAAACCGACGATGGTCGGCGCCGTCGTCCCGGTCGCCGGCGGAGCCCAGCTGTGAGCGCGCCGCCGCGCGCCCGGCGACACCCAGTGAGGGAGAACATGAACGACCTTGACATACAGGGCGGTCCCGCGACCGCCGTCGCCGAGCGGCCCGGCCGCGGGCTCATGGCCGGGCGCCGGGGACTGGTCCTCGGCGTCGTCAACCAGCGCTCCATCGCCTGGGCCATCGCCCGGCGCCTGGCCGACGAGGGCGCCGAGCTGGGGTTCACCTACCGCAGTCCCGGCGCGGGCAAGTGGCTGGAGCGGGCGGTGACCCGGCTGCCCGGCGAGGACGCCTACCTCGCGCAGTGCGACGCGCTGGCGGACGGCGACATGGAGCGGGTGTGCGCCGAGTTCGCGGCCCGGCACGGCGGCATCGACTTCGTCGTGCACGCGGTCGCCCACGCCGACAAGGACGAACTGGCCGGCGGTCTGGCCGGCACCAGCCGGCAGGGCTTCGCGCACGCCATGGAGTCCTCCGTCTACTCGCTCATCGGCCTCACCGGCGCCCTGCGTCCCCACCTGACACCCGGCGCGTCGGTGCTCACCCTGTCCTACCTGGGCGCCGAGCGGGTGTGCCACGGCTACAACGTGCTCGGGGTCGCCAAGGCGGCGCTGGAGTCGTCCGCCCGCTACCTGGCGGCCGAACTCGGCCCGTCCGGGACCCGGGTGAACGTCCTGTCGGCCGGGCCGATGCGCACCCTGGCCACCTTCGGACTGCCCAACTTCACCACCTCGATGGCCCAGCGCGCCCGGCGCAGCCCGCTGGGGCGGGCCATCACCTCCGACGACGTGGCGGGCACCGCGCTCTACCTGCTCAGCGACCTGTCCTCGGGCGTCACCGGCGAGACCGTGTACGTCGACGCCGGGTACAACGTGATGGGCACCTGGCCGGGTGACGACGGTCATGGGTGAGCCGGGCACGGGGTGGTTCCTCGACCTGTGCGGTCCGCTGACCGTGACCGGTTCCACCGGCCGCGCCGCCCTGCGCGTACCGGCCGGGGTGCCGGGCGCGGCACGGCAGCTGATCGCGGCGGAGGCGCTGCACCAGATCGCCTGCCGGACCGCGGCGCGGGTGCGCGGGGTGCGGCGCAACGTGCCCGCGAAGGTCGCCGGCCTGCGCACGCACACGGAGCACCACACCACGGCCGGCGGGGACGGCACGGACGGCCCGTTCCCCGGCGGGGACGGCACGGCCGCGCTGCTCCTCGCCCGTGTGGTGCGCTCGGGACGGCTGTCCGTCGTGGAGACCCGGCTCTCGGTCGGCGGCCGCACCTGGTACTCGGCCACCGTCAGCACTCAGGAGGTGATGTGACATGACCGCACTGACGTTCACGGCACTGGAGGGGACGTACGAGCTGACGTCCGCCGTCGTCCTCGCCACCGCGGGGCACGCGGCGCGGCTCGCGGACCTGCTCCCGGCGGGCGCGGAGATCCGCGAGGTGGCCCCGGGCGACCTGCGCGGCCGGCGCGATCCGGCCTCGCGGCTGGGCGAACTGGCCGCCACCGTACTGGCCGAGGCGCATCCGCCCGGCGGGGACGCCTTCTCGCGCGGGGTGTTCATCTCCTCCCGGCGCGGCAACCAGGCCTCCGTACGGCAGTTCACCGGTGCGCTGGCGGCCGGGCGGCGCTCGCCCGCCGCGTTCTCCGTCTCCGGTTACAACATCGTGGCGCAGAGCGTCGCCCGGTGCCTGCCCGCGCAGGGCCCTTCGGTGGTGCTGGCCGGGCGGCGGGCGACGCTGGACGGGGCGCTGCTGCTGGCCGCGCTGCGGCTGGCGTCGGGCGCCGTGGACAGCGCGTACGCGGGACACGTCACGTGGCTGCCGTCGGGCGAGGGCCTCGCGGTCCTCACGGCGGTGCGGCGCGGCGCGGCCGCGTGCGGCGGTGACGGTGACGGCGGCGCGCAGCGGTCTGCCGGGACGCGGGGTCCCGGTGATGCGGTACGGCTCGACCCGCGCCGGCTGTTCGTCGAGCGCGCGGCCCAGGACGGGCTCGGCGCCGAGGACCTGGCGGCCGTCGGCCGGGTGGCCCCGCTGCTCGGCCGGAGGGCCGGGCGCGTTCTGGCGGGTGCCCGGTGAGCGCGCTCCTGACGAGCGGGGCCGCCGCGGCCGGCCGGACGGCCGCGGGCTGGATCCATCCGCTGGCCTCCGTCACCGAACGCACCATGTCCGGCACCCGGGTGCTGACCTCCGCCGACCTGTGCGCCCTGGTGGAGGCGCGGGCCGGGGAGTGGGCCGGGCTGGGCGCGGCTCCGGGCGAGCGGGTGATCGTGGCCACCGGCAGCAGGCTCGGCACGCTGCTGGACGTCGCCGCCGCGTGGGAACTCGGTCTGGTGCCCGTACTGCTGTCGGACACTCTGGCGCCGGAGGGCTACCGCATCCTGGCGCGGGCCACCGGGGCGCGCGCCGGGCGGCTGACCCCGGCCGTCGCCCGGGTGTGGGGGACGGACGCGGTCACCGCGCGGTCCTGTGCCGGTTCCGTCCTGGCCCGTCTGGACGGGGGCGGCCCGGCCGCCGCGGACCGTGCGGTGCACCCGGACCCGGCGGGCGCCCTGCCCGGCGGGGAACCCGCGCTGGTCCTGGCCACCTCGGGCAGTACGGGGCTGCCGAAGGCCGTCGTGCACCGCAGGGCGGCGCTGCTGCGCAACGCCGCGATGCACTGGGAGAGCGTCGGCTCACCTGGACCGGAGGCCCGTTACCTCCTGTCCCAGTCGATGTTCTTCTCGTCGGCCTTCGTGTGCGGGGTGCTCGGCGTGCTCGCCCGGGGCATGGGACTCACGCTGATCGAGCCGCCGTTCGCCACGGCGAACTGGTTCGAGACGGCGCGGGAGACCGGGACGACGCACACCGCGCTCACCCCCCATCTGCTGATGCGGGTCCTGGACGGCGGCGGGCCGCTGCCCGGGTCGCTGCGGCAGGTGACCGTCGGCGGCGACCGGCTGGGCGGCACGGCGCTCGGTGAGCTGCGCCGCCGCGGCGGTGCCGAGATCTTCACGACCTACGGGCTGACCGAGGCGGGTCCCCGGGTCGCCACCAACGCCCTGGGCGCGGGCGGCGACCCGGAGGGCATCGGTGCGCCGCTGCCGGGCGTACGCCTGGAGCTGCGGTCCTCGCCGCAGGCCCGCGACGGCATGGGGGAACTGGTCGTGCACACCCCGACCGCACAGCTCGGGACCTACCGGGACGGGCTGTTCGTGCCGTACGCGGCCGGTACCGAGGTGCCCACCGGCGATCTGGGCGAGCGGCTCGCGGACGGGGGGATCCGGCTGGTCGGCCGGTCCCGCCGGGTGGCCGCGGTGGCCGGCGAGAAGGTCTACCTGGGGCTCGTCGAGCGGGTGCTGGGCGAGCATCCGGACGTCAGCGCGGCCCGGGTGGCCCCGGCCGAGGACGACCCGGCGGTGCTGGCCGCCCGCATCCTGCCCCGGCCCGGGGCGGCGGACGTCGACCCGGCGGCCCTGCGCCGCTGGTGCCGGGGGCGGCTGCGGGCGGTGGAAGTGCCCCGCCGGTTCGAGGTGGTGGACGCGGGCACGCGCCTCACCAAGTGAACGCCTGACATCAGTGCCCAACAGCGCTCTACTTACCTGACGCTCAGTCAGAACTGCACGCGCACCAGCGCCTTCACCACCACGACCCGCAACCCGCGGAACCCCGTAGCGCATCCGCGGATGCGCGGCACACGCCCGTGGACGCGCGACACACACCTTCAGAAGCACAACACACCATCGGAACACAGGAGAACGACACCATGACGACGATCCCGGCCGAAGCCAACGTGGTCGCCCCGACCGAACGCAACCTGCAGATCGCGGGCGAGCTGGTCCGCAACGGCGGTGTGGTGGTCGCGCCGTCCGACACCAACCTGGCGCTGACCATGGACCCGTGGAACAGCGCGGCCGTCGAGCGCGCCTTCGCCATCAAGCGCCGCCCGCCGACCTCCCCGCTGACCCTGTTCGTGCGCCACCCGCAGGAGTGGCAGGAGTACACGCAGGTGCCCGAGGCGCTGCGCGAGGCCGTCCGGCGGCTGACCGACGCGTTCTGGCCCGGCCCGTTCAACATCGTGCTGCCGCGCAACACCCGCATCCCCGACCACCTGGTGTGCGGGGGGCCGACCGTGGCCATCGGCTGCCTGTCCAACCCGACCGTCCAGCGGCTGATCGAGACCACCGGCCGGCCGGTGGCGATGACCTCGGCCAACCTGTCCGGCCAGGCCGACGGCGTCCTGGTCGACCTGGACCTGGCCGTCGAGCAGATCGGCCAGTCCGTCGACATGGTCGTCAAGGGCGGCCACCAGGGCACCACGGCCTCCTCCACCATCGTGACCGCGGCCACCGTGCCGTTCAGGGTGCTGCGCCTGGGCGACATCACCGCGGACCAGATCCGTGCCGCGCTGGGTGACCTGGCGCACCTGCTGGAGGACTGAGGTGCCGGGACCGGGGCGCCGGGAGGACCACGGCGGTCCGTCCGGCGCCCCGGCGCGGGTCCTGGTCACCGGCGCCACCGGCTTCGTCGGCAGCCGGGTCGTGGCGGCGCTGCTCGCCCGGCCCGGCGGCACGCCGCTGCGGGTCCTGACCCACCGCACGGCCCTGGCCGGCGACCCGACGGACGCCGGCCGGGGAGCCTCCACGAGCGGCGGCCTCGAAGCCGCCGTCACCCGCCGGTCTCTCGAAGTCGTCACGGGTGACCTCGCCGAGCCGGGGAGCCTGCGCGGTCTGTGCGAGGGCGTGCACACCGTCCTCCACCTCGCCTCCCGGATCGGCGGCGACTGGCGGCGGTGCGCCGAGGTCAACGTGCACGGCACCCGGGCGCTGCTCGCCGAGGCCCGCCGCGCCGGGGTCCGCCGGTTCGTCCAGCTCAGTACGTCGGCCGTCTACCGCGACGGCGTCCACCGGGGCGCGGGAGAGGACGGGCCGGAGCTTTCGCCCGCCTCGGTGACCGGGCGGACCCGGCTCCAGGCCGAGCGGGAGGTGCTGGCCGCGGACGGAGTCGTCCTGCGCCCGCACCTCGTCGTCGGCCCCGGCGACGCCTGGGTGGCCCCGGCCCTGGCCGAGCTGCTCACCCGGCTGCCCGCCTGGATCGACGGCGGACGCGCCCGGGTGTCGGTCAGCACCGCGGACTGCCTCGCCCGGCCCCTCGCCGCGCTGGCCACCACGGCCTGGCGCCCGCGCCCGGGCGGCGAGGTCTTCCACGCGAACCATCCCGTGCCGGTGACGGTGCGGGAGCTGGCGACCTGGGTCGCCGGGGCGTACGGGCTGCCGCTGCCCGTACGCGACGTCGGCTACGCCGAGGCGGCCCGGCTGCTGGACACGCGGCGCGACCGGATCTGGGCGCGCCGCCTCTCGCAGTTCGGCGTCGACCACTGGTACGAGAGCGGACGGCTGTGGCGGCGCACCGGACTGGACCCGGGACCCCGTGCCCTTCCCCGCCGGGCGGCTCAGGCGGGCGGGCCGGGCGGGGGAGGGGGCGGCGCGTGCCCCTGACGTCCCGCCACCGTGGCGTGAACGCCGAGAGGTGAGCGGTCGGGGCGCCAGGGGTGAGCGGTCAGGGGCGCCCGACCGTGGTGGCGGCGAGCAGGGCGCCGTCGTCGGCGCGCTGGGTCGCGATGACCTGGGCGGCGGCCCGTGCGTCGGCGATCCGGCCGCGGTCGCGCGGGTCGACGGTGAAGGCCTGCTGGTCCGCGTACCGCGGGTGGGCGGCCCGTTGGGCCGCGGTCAGGGTGGTGGGGACCAGGCGCAGCCAGTACCCCTCGTCGGACAGTGCGCCGTCCTGGACGGTGATGCCGCCGTGCGGGGCGTAGACGAGCTGCTGACTGGCGACGCCCGTGCCGGTGCCCTGCCAGACGACGGTCGTGTCGTCGAGCCAGGTCGCGGCGGAGGCGTTCAGGTCCAGGCCGTAGGCGCCGGCGAGCGACGGGGCCAGGTAGGCCGGGTCGCCCGCCACCCGCCACACCTCGTGCCCGTACAGGGAGAAGTCGAGGGCCTCGTCGACGGGGACGTCCTTCTCCTCCTTCTTGTGCAGGATGTAGCTGAGAGAGTCCGCGTGCGCGGTCAGCGGGACCTCGAAGACGAGGCCGAAGGAGTCCTGGCCGACCGGCCGGATGGGGTCGTTCCACTCCGGCGGGTGGGCGGCGCCCGTCCAGGCGTGCAGGCCCCAGCCGGTGTAGTCGCCGTCCGCGCGGTGGTAGTGGATGACCGCCTTGGCCGGGTCCTGCGGCGGGTAGGCGCCGGCGGGCCGGGCCGCGTCCACCGTGTCGCTGCCCTGGGCGGTCCACACCTCGGCCGCGGCGGCGAAGTCCAGCGTGCGGGCGGGTCCGTCGGCGCTGCCGTCGCGCTCGACGGTGAAGCGGACCTCGGTGGTGCCGGCGGCCGGTTCGAACCAGGCGAAGGCACCGTAGGCGCCGCGGCCGGTGAACTGCGCGGTGCGGCCGTCGGCGGTGCGCAGGGTGAGACCGGTGTAGTCGCCGTCGGCGCGGTGGTAGTGGACGACGGCGCGGTGGCGGGCCGCCGTCGGTGTCGCGGCCGCCGGGGCGGCGCCCGCGGTGGTGGACGCCAGGGCGCTCGCGGTGCGTCCGGCGCGGTCGACGACGACCGCCTTGTACCGCAGGGGCGTTCCGGCGGCCACGTCGGCGGGCAGGTGCTGGGTGATGGTGTAGGGGGCGTGGTCGGCGGTGCCGAGCGTCCGCCATGCGCCGCTGCCGGTCTGCGCGGCGAAGACGACGCGGTCGAGTTCCCCGCCGCCGGTGTCCGCGCCGATCTCCACGGTGCCGTTCGCCCCGGCGGCCGGGGCGTGCAGCGTGAGGGCGGGGCGGGCCGCGGGTGCGGGCAGCCGCTTCGCCGCCCGGAACACGACCGAGGACCAGGCCGGTACGGTCACGGTGACCTTGCCGTCGGCGCCGCCGCGCACGGTGCCGGTGGTGCCGTACAGCGCCCGGAACTCCGTGTCCGCGGTGCCGGTCGGGACGGTGACGGTCTTCGCCCGGTCCGCGTTGTTGAACGCGACGAGGTAGGGGCGCTGCTCCTGGAGGCCGGTGCGGGTGAACGCGTACACGGAGCCCTGGGCGTAGCGCTCGGTCTGGACGCCGTCGCGCAGCGCGGGGTGGCGCCGGGTGAGCCGGGAGAGGTCCGCGATGGCCCGGTAGAGGGGGTGGGCGGTGTCGTAGGAGTCCGAGGCGGCGGTGCGGTCGGTGCCGATCTCGTCGTCGTCGAGGTAGTCGGGGACGCGGGAGGCGAACATCGTCTGGCGGGCGTCGACGTCTCCGCCCGCCCCGGTGAAGCCCTGTTCGTCACCGGAGTAGATCACCGGGTTGCCGCGGGAGAGGAACATCAGCTCGTGGGCGAGGCGGTCGCGGCGCAGCAGCTCCGCGTCGCCGGCGCCGGGGTTGTCCTGGGCGAGGAAGGTGCCGATGCGGCCCATGTCGTGGCTGCCGAGGAAGGTGACCTCGCTGTAGGCGTTGGTCTTGTCGGTGCCGTAGCGGTAGTCCTGGGCGAAGACGTGGGCGAGGTCGTCGGCGGGGCCGCCGCGGGAGGCGAAGTTGCGGGCGGCGGCCTGGAAGGGGAAGTCGAGGGTGGAGTCGAGCCGGCCCTGGGTGACGTAGGGAGCGGTGATGGCGGGGTCGGCGGAGAAGGCCTCGCCGAAGAGGAAGAAGTGCGGGCGTCCGTGCTGTGCCGCGTAGCGGTCGAGCGCGCCGGCCCACTGGGTCCAGAAGTCCATGCCGACGTTCTTGGCGGTGTCGACGCGGAAGCCGTCCACCTGGTAGTCCCTGACCCACTTCTCGTAGATCTTCTCCATGCCGCGGACGACCTCGGGACGTTCGGTCCACAGGTCGTCCATGCCCTGGAAGTCGCCGTAGAGGGCGCTCTCCCCGGCGAAGGTGGAGTTGCCCCGGTTGTGGTACATCGCCGGGTCGTCGAGCCAGGCGGGGACCTTGCGGTCCGCGGGGTCGGTGGAGGGTCGGGGGGTGTAGGGGGCACCGGCCGCGTCCGTCGGGTGTATCCCCTCGGTGTCGTCGAAGGGGCGGCCGCTGGTGTCGAGGTAGGGGTAGGCACCCTTGCTGCGGTAGCCGTAGGCCTGTTCGGCGTAGTCGATGGTGTCGGCGGTGTGGTTGGTGATGACGTCGAAGAAGACCTTCATGCCCTTGCGGTGGGCCTTGTCGATGAGTTCGGTGAGGTCGGCCTCGGTGCCGAAGTGGGGGTCGACGCGGGTGAAGTCGGTGATGGCGTAGCCGTGGTAGTTCGCGGTGGCGTGGCCGTCGCGCACGGTGACGGGCTTGTTGCGGAAGACCGGGGCCAGCCAGATGGCGGTGGTGCCCAGGCCCTTGATGTAGTCGAGGCGGTCGATGACGCCGCGCAGGTCGCCGCCCTGGAAGAAGTCCTTGTCGGTGGGGTCGTACCCGGTGGTGAGGCGGCCGCCGGTCAGGCCGCCGCGGTCGTTGGCCGGGGAGCCGTCGGCGAACCGGTCGGGCAGCAGGAGGTAGAACTGCTCCCTGCTGTCGGCGGGGCGGGCGGACTGCGCGGCGAGCCGGGTGTCCGAGGGCGGGGGCGGGAGTGCCGCCGCGGGTGCGGGCGGGCTCGCGGCCGAGGCCGGCGGCGCCAGGGGCGGCAGCAGTGCGGCGGCCAGGGCGAGGGCCAGGGCGGTGGTGTTACGGCGGACGGTGCCGGCCACGTGAGGTCTCTCCTCGTCTTCTCGGTACGGGCACACGGGCCGGTGTCCCCTCGCTCGGGGGCACCGGCCCGTGCCGGGACCTGGTGGCGGCTCGTGCCGTGCGGCGGCCGGCCGCCCGGGCGGGCGGCCTCCTGCTGTACGGCGGTCAGCCGCGCCAGGTGTCGTTCAGGGTGAGCAGGCCGCCGGTGCCGACGGTGGCGGTGCGGTTGGCGCCGCTCTCCCAGGTGACGTTGCCGCTCGCGTCCTTGCGGAGGTACTTGTACTGGAAGGCCGTGCCCGCGGGCAGGGGGACGTCCAGCTTCCACACGGGGTAGCTCGCGGGGTCCAGCTTCAGGGCGTTCGCGGTGTTCCAGTTGCCGAGGGCGGCGTTGTCTCCGGTGACGTAGATGTTCTGGCCCCACTGGGTGGTGGCGTTGACCTGGAAGGATGCCCCGGTGGCGGTGCTGCCGCCGCCGTTGCCGGAGCCGCCGCAGGTCTTCGCGCCGACGTGCAGGGCGAGCGCGGAGTTGGCGCCGAGCGTGGCGGTGAACTGTCCGGAGGAGTTCACGGTGACGCCCTTGCCGCTCTGCACGTCGCAGTAGTCGCCGGCCGGCAGGGAGGTCTGGAAGGTGCGGGTCAGCGCGGAGCCCTCGTGGTTGATGGCGACGTACGCCTTGTCACCGCGGCCGAAGGCGATCTGGTTGCCGCCGTTGTCCCACCAGTTGGTCACCGCGGTCCCGGCGGCCGTGTTGCGGAACCTGACCATGCTCGCGATCTCGCGCCAGGCGTGCTCGCACTTCCAGCCGTCGGTGTAACAGGCGTCGACCTGCCCGTTGTTCGGGCCGCCGGCGTCCTTGTCGCTGAACTCGTAACCGGAGTGCACGTCGGGCGACCCGTAGGGCCAGGCCAGCATGAAGACGTGCGCGAGGGTGTAGTTGGCGCCGTCCTTGTAGGTGAGGGTGCCGCCGTTGCGCTCCGTGTCGTGGTTGGTGATGAACACGGAGGCCTTGTCGGAGCGGACCAGGCCCCAGTCCTCGCCGAAGTTCTTCAGCTCCGAGAGCTTCTCGTTGTTGAAGACCCGCTTGAGGTCGTAGGCGTAGTTGAACTCCTGGACGTCGCCGGTGCCGTAGTACTCGGGCGGCTGCACCGCCTCGCCGGCCGCGCCGATCGTCTCCTGCTTCCAGTAGACGCCGGGGGAGGTCAGCCGGGACTTGATGTTGGCGAGGTCGTCCTCGGGGATGTGCTTGGCCGCGTCGATGCGGAAGCCGTCGACGCCGAGGGAGAGCAGGTCGTTCAGGTACCCGGCGATGGTCTTGCGGACGTACTCCTCGCCGGTGTCGAGGTCGGGCAGGCCGCCCATCTCGCAGTGCTGGACGTTCCAGCGGTCGGCGTAGTTGGTGACCGGCGAGGTGCAGTCGTCCATGTCGGCGGCGGAGTACGTGCCCGGGTAGTCGTACTTGCTGAAGGGCGAGCCCGCGGTGCCGGTGCCGGAGGCGTTGGCCATGTGGTTGATCACGGTGTCCGCGACCACCTTCACGCCGGCGGCGTGGCAGGTGTCGACCATGCTCTTGAACGCGGCGCGGTCGCCCAGCTTGGTGCCGATCTTGTAGCTGACCGGCTGGTACGCCGTCCACCAGGAACTTCCCTGGATGTGCTCGTTCGGCGGGGAGACCTGAACGTATCCGTACCCGTCGGGGCCCAGCTCGTCCGTGCAGGCCTTGGCGACGGAGGCGAAGTTCCACTCGAACATCACCGCGGTGACGTCCTTGCCGCCCGGCGCCGCGGCCTGGGCGGGCGTGGGCGCCGTGACGGCCACAGCGGCTCCCGCCAGAGCGGCGAGTGCAGCGGCCACGGTCTTTCTGGCCATGGTTTCTCCAGTTCGTGGGGTGGGGTGATACCGGAGCAGCAGCCTCGAGTGGCAACGCGCCGTGCCGGAGAAGGCCGTGTGACTCTTGCCGCCGATGTTTCTTGCTGCAAGAGATTGCGGCCGAGAACGTACGGCGCCGCATTACCGTGGGTCAACCCCTCCCGCGGAAAAGACCGTTCATCAGGCGATCGACGCCCGTAGAACGCCGCAAGACCTTTCGCAAAAATTTCAACGATGCTACGTTCGTCGAACTCCGGCCCCCGGTCGGGGGGTTGGTCCGCCGGTCAGCCGCCGGGTCACCCCCACGCGCCCGGCCGGCCGGCCGGAGTGCCCCAGTCCCCCCACCTCTCCCCCTTCGGCTTCCGCCTCCCCCTGTCCCCCCGGTCCCCTCCCCCCGATCTCCCCCGGTCCTGCTCAGGACGAGGTCAGCAACGGCTCCCACCACGAGCGGTGGGCGCGGTACCAGTCCACCGTCCCGGTCAGCGCGGCGTCGAAGCCGACGCTGGGCCGGTAGCCGAGTTCCGCGGTGATCCGGCCGTGGTCGACGGCGTACCGGCGGTCGTGCCCCGGCCGGTCGGTGACGTGCGTGATGCGGTCGGGGCCCGCGCCGCACCGTTCGAGCAGGCGGTGCGCGAGATCGAGGTTGGTCAGCGCCGTGCCGCCGCCGATGTTGTAGACGCGGCCGGGCCGGCCGCCCGTGCGCACCAGTTCCACCGCGCGCACGTGGTCGTCCACGTGCAGCCAGTCGCGCACCTGCGCGCCGTCGCCGTACACCGGCAGGTTCCCGCCGGTCAGCAGCGCGGTCACGAAGCGCGGGACGACCTTCTCGGGGTGCTGGTAGGGACCGAAGTTGTTGGTGCAGCGGGTCACCCGGACGTCGAGGCCGTGGGTGTGGTGGTGGGCGAGCGCGATGAGGTCGGCCGCGGCCTTGGAGGCCGCGTAGGGCGAGCTGGGCCGCAGCGGGTCGTCCTCCAGGGCGGCGCCCTCGGGCAGCGAGCCGTAGACCTCGTCGGTGGAGATCTGCACGAAGGTGCGCACGCCGTGCCGCAGGGCGGCGTCGAGGAGCGTCTGGGTGCCGACGACGTTGGTGCGGGTGAACCCGGAGCCGTCCTCGATCGAGCGGTCCACGTGGGACTCGGCCGCGAAGTGCACGATGTCGTCGTGCCCGGCGGCCAGCTTCCGCACGGTCGCCGGGTCGCACACGTCGCCCTCGACGAAGGTGAGCCGGCTGTCCCCGCGGACCGCGTCGAGGCGGGTGAGGCTGCCGGCGTAGGTGAGTTTGTCGAGCACGCTCACCTCGACGCCGGGCGGGCCGGCCGGGCCGAGCAGCGTGCGGACGTAGGCGGAGCCGATGAAGCCGGCTCCGCCGGTGACGAGAACGCGGGATGTCATGAGTACAACTGCACCTTGCTGTGGTCGCCGATGACGAGACGGTGGGCCTGCGGGAGCCGGGGCGCCGCGGCCACGGTCGCCTCGCGGCCGATGAGTGACTGCTCGATCCGGGCGGCGCCCTCCACACACGCGCCCCGCAGGAGCACGGAGTAGCCGATCGCGCTGTCCTCGATCCGGCAGTCCTCGGCGATGGCGGTGTAGGGGCCGACGCTGGAGTTGCTGACGACGGCTCCCGCCCCGATCACCACGGGGCCGACGATACGCGACCCCCTGACGACGGCCCCCTCCTCGACACGGACCCGGCCCACCAGCACACTGTGCGGGTCGACCTTGCCGTCGACGCGGCCCTCGATCCGGTCCAGGACGTGCCGGTTGGCCTCCAGCATGTCGTCGACGCTGCCGGTGTCGCGCCAGGGCCGGGTCGTCGTCTCGGCGCGCACGGCCAGGCCCCGGTCGATCATCCACTGCACCGCGTGGGTGATCTCCAGCTCGCCGCGGCCCGAGGGCCGGATGGCGCGCACCGCCTCGTGCACGGCCGGGGAGAAGGCGTAGACGCCGATGAGCGCGAGGTCGCTGGCCGGGTGCTCGGGTTTCTCCTCCAGGCGCCGGACCAGCCCGTCGGCGCCGACCTCGGCGACGCCGAAGGCGCTCGGGTCGGGCACCGGGGTGAGCAGCAGCCGCGCGGCGTCGCGGCCGGCCGCGGCGCGGCGCACGAAGCCGCTGACCCCGTCCTCCAGGTAGTTGTCCCCGAGGTAGAGCAGGAAGTCGTCGGCGCCGAGGAAGTCCCGGGCGAGCAGCACCGCGTGCGCGAGGCCGAGCGGGGCCGGCTGGTGCAGGTAGGTCACCCGCACGCCGAACGCCGTCCCGTCACCGAGCACCTGGCGGATGTCGTCGGCGTGGCCGCCGACCACGACACCCACCTCCTCGATGCCCGCCTCGGCGATGGCCTGCAGGGCGTAGGCGAGGACGGGTTTGTTGGCGATGGGCAGGAGCTGCTTGGCGCGTGTGTGGGTGAAGGGCCGCAGTCTGCTGCCTGTGCCGCCCGCCAGGACCAGGGCTTTCACACCGGCCACCGGTGTCGCGCAAGGGGCTGGGTCTGTGGTCTCACGGATCTCTCCTCGAACGCGGGTCGCGGTGTCACCGGCTGAGCTGTTCCTGACTCAAGCAGAGGTGTGCCGAGCAGCGCAAGGCGCTTCTGAAATTTTCAGCAAGTCCTTGCAGACGGTGTGTCTTTGGTGTTTGACTCGCCACCGGCATCGCCCAACGGCGCGGCGCAGCGCGCAGTTCGCACACATGAGTTGGGGGCAGTACGTGACAGGTCGGCACCAGCGGGAACGGCTGGAGCGGGAGGCCGGGCATCTGGCACCGGGCGCCTCGGAGGAGGCGGCCGTGGGGCGCCGGGTGTTCGCCGAGGGGCGCGGCCCCGTCCTCACCGATCTCGACGGCAACCAGTACCTGGACTTCGCGGCGGGCACCCTGACCCAGTCACTGGGCCACGGACACCCCGAGGTCGTCCGGGCGCTCACCGAGCAGGCGGGCCGGCTGTGGAACGTGCACGACTCGGCCACACCCGAGCGGGCCGCGCTCCTGGACCTGCTGTCCCGGCTGCTGCCCGAACAGCTCAACACCTACGCGCTGTTCTCCACCGGCGCCGAGGTCGTCGAGGCCGCGCTGCGCGTGGTGCAGGCGACCGCGCCGCCCGGCCGCAACCGGATCGGCGCGCTGCGCGGCGGCTTCCACGGCAAGACCATGGGCGCCCGGATGCTCGTCCACTGGGACGTGGGCCACCAGGCGTTCGCCGGCAACTCCGTGCTCGGCTACTCGGCCTACTGCTACCGCTGCCCGCTGGAACTCACCTATCCCTCGTGCGGGGTGCGGTGCGCCTCGCTGGTGCGCCGGCACATCGCCGAGAAGCCGAACGTCTCCGCGCTCGTCTTCGAGCCGGTGCTGGGCGCCGCGGGCGTGGTCGTGCCGCCGCCGGGCTACTGGGAGCAGATCGCGGAGGCGTGCCGCTCCCACGGGGTGCTGCTCGTCGCCGACGAGGTGCTGACCGGCGGCGGCCGCACCGGAACGTTCCTGGCCAGCGAGCAGTTCGGCGTCGAACCCGACCTGGTGACCCTGTCCAAGGGGATGGCCAGCGGGTTCCCGTTCGCCGTGCTGGCCGGGCGCTCGGAGCTGCTGCGCCATCCGGCGGCGGCCGGGGCGGGGGCGTACGCCTCGACGTACGCGGGCAACCCGCTGGGCATCGCCGCCGCCCGTGCCACCCTGGAGGTCGTCGAACGCGACCGGCTGATCGAGCGGGTACGGGTCCTCGGGGAACTGCTGCGCGAGCGGCTGGCGGCGCTGCACGCGCGGTTCGACAACCTCGGTGACGTGCGCGGCATCGGGCTGCTGTACGGACTGGAGTTCGTCACCGACCGGGCGAGCCGGACCCCCGCGCCCGACCTGGCCCGCGCGGTGTACGCCACCGCGCTCGACCTCGGCCTGCGGGTCGCCCTCGGCGGGCACATCCTGCGGCTGGCACCGCCGTTCACCCTGGACGAGCCGCTGCTCGACGAGGGCGTGCGCCTGCTCGAACAGGCCATGGAGCGGGTGCTGTCGTGATCGTCGCGGAGAACCTCGTCAAGGAGTTCCGGATCCCCGAACGCAGGTCCGGACTGGCCGGCAGTCTGTCGACGCTGCTGACCCGCAGGCACCGCGTCGTGCGCGCGGTCGACGACGTGTCCTTCACCGTCCCGGCCGGCTCGAAGACGGCGTACATCGGCGCCAACGGGGCCGGCAAGTCCACCACGATCAAGATGCTCACCGGCATCATGACACCCACCAGCGGGCGCTGCCTGGTCGGCGGCATCGAGCCCTACCGGCACCGGCAGCTCAACGCCCGCGGCATCGGCGTCGTCTTCGGCCAGCGCAGCCAGCTGTGGTGGGACCTGTCCGTGCCGGACTCCTTCCGCATCCTGCGCAGGATCTACGACATCCCCGACGCGGTCTACCGGCGCAACCTCGCCCTGTACCGGGAACTCCTGGACATCGACGCCCTCGGCACCACGCCCGTGCGCCAGCTCAGCCTGGGGCAGCGGATGCGCGCCGAGATCGCGGCGAGCCTGCTGCACGACCCGGCGGTGGTCTTCTGGGACGAGCCGACCATCGGCCTGGACATGGTCCTCAAGGACGCGGTGCGCCACCTGGTCAACCACGTCCACCGGGAGCTGGGCACCACGGTCGTGCTCACCAGCCACGACATCACCGACATCGCCGCGATCTGCGACAGCGCGCTGGTCGTGGACCGCGGGCGGGTGGTGCACCAGGGCAGCATCCGGGACCTGCTGCGCGGCGCCGACCGGCGCTCGGTCGTCTTCGACCACCGCGGCGGCCCCGCCCCCGCGGCGGCCTGCGCGGACATCGAGCGGGGGCTGCCGGGGGTGACGGCCTCGCCCGGTGAGGACGGCCGGATCCGCGTGGAGTACCCGGTGGAGCGCTTCACCTCACGGCAGGTGCTGGGCTTCCTCCTGGACCGCTTCGACCTGGCGGACTGCTACGCGCCCGAACCGGACCTGGAGGACGTGCTCCGCGAGATCTACGGCGGCGGACGGCGGGAGGCGGTCCCGGCCGGCGTCCCGGGCACGGACCCGGTCCCGGGCACGGACGGTGCCCCGGGCGCGGGCTCCGTCCTGGGCGCGGGCGCCGGGGAGGACGGTGGTCGGGCATGACCGGCTCGGCATCCGCACCCGCGTCCGGCCACGGACCCGGCCACGCCCCCGCGTCCGGACACACCCCGGCGTCCGGCCGCGCGCCCGGCCCGGGGAGGGTCCGCGGCCCCGGCCCGCTGGGGCGCGTCCGCCCCTACCTGTCCTTCGCCACCGGCGGCCTGCAGTCCCTGCTCCAGTACCGCTCGACGTTCGTCATGACCGGGGTCACCGCCGCGGCCGGCGCCGCCGTCACCGTCTTCCTGTGGCGGGCCGTGTACGCGGACGCCCCGCCCGGCGGCGGTCCGGGCGGCTTCACCGCCGAGGGCATCACCACCTACCTGCTGATGGCCCAGGTCCTCCAGGTGCTGCACGCCAACCGGGTGGACGACGAGGTCGCCGCCGAGGTGTACCGCGGTGACGTCGCCGTCATGCTGGTGCGGCCGGTCAGCTACCCGGTGGTGCGGTTCTTCGCCTGCCTGCCGGTGGTCGCGGCCAACGCCGTGCTGGTCGGGGTGCCGGTGCTCGTCCTGTTCGCCCTGCTGGTGCCGCTGACCGTGCCCCGGCCGGCGGACGTGCCGCTGTTCCTGGTCTCGGCCGCGCTCTCCGTCCTCCTCGCCTTCTTCGTGAACCTGCTGACCGGGATGACCGGCTTCCTCACCACCAACACCTGGGGGGTGCGGATGGTGAAGCAGAGCGTGGTGGCCTTCTTCGCCGGTCAGCTGGTGCCGATCGCGCTCATGCCGGGCCCGCTCGCGGCGCTCGCCTCCGCGCTGCCCTTCCGCGGCATGGTCGACGCCCCGCTGACCCTGCTGCTCGGCCGCTACGACGGCTGGACGGGCGCGGCGGACGTGCTCGCCCGGCAACTGGGCTGGGTGGCCGCCCTGACGGTGCTCACCACCGTGCTGTGGCGGGCCTCGCTGAGCCGGCTGGAGGTGCTCGGCGGATGACCCGGACGGTGTGGCGCCACGTGCGCCTGGCGTTCTTCCTCGGCGGTGTCGGGCTGCACCGGCTGACCGCGTACCGGATGGACTTCGCCCTGGGGGCGGGTGCGTTCCTGGTGCGGGTCGGACTCCAGACGGCGGTGGTGGGCCTGGTCTTCCGCCAGGTCCCGGCGGTGGGCGGCTGGACCTACCACGAGGTGCTGTTCCTGCTCGGCTTCTCCCTGCTGCCGCGCGGCCTGGACCACCTCTTCACCGACCAGCTGTGGGAACTGGGCCGCAAGCTCGTGCAGCGCGGCGAGTTCTACCGCTATCTGATCCGCCCGGTGAACCCGCTCTTCTCGCTGCTGTCGGAGCGCTTCTTCCACCCCGACGGCCTGGGCGAACTGATCGTCGGCGCCGCCCTGGTGGGCTGGACCGGCAGCGAACTGGACCTGCACCTGACGCCGTTGCAGTGGGCCGTGGCACCGCTGCTCGTGCTGTGCGGGGCGCTCATCCACACCGCCGTGAAGCTGCTCTTCGCCTCGCTGTCCTTCTGGACCGTGACCAGTCTGCCGTCGATGTACGCGGCGAGCCAGGTGTCCGAGTTCGCCGCCTACCCGCTGGACATCTACCACTCCTCGCTGCGCGCCCTGCTGACCTGGGTGCTGCCCTTCGCCTTCACCTCCTACGTGCCGTGCGTCTACCTGCTGACCGGCGCCACGGGACTGGTGGTGTGGCTGCCGGTGGTGACGGCGGGAGCCCTGGCCGTCGCCCTGACCGTCTGGCGGCGCGGCGTCAACGCCTACGAGATGACCGGGAGTTGAGCGAGTTGAGCGAGTCGAATGAGCCGAGCCGGGCGAGTGGGCCGAGTGAGCCGAGCGTGACCGTGCCGGGTGACGCGCGGCTCGGGGAGCTGCTGCGCGACGCCCCGTGGATGTCCCACGACGCCCGCGCCGCCGACCGCTTCGAGCGGCTCGACCACGCGGTGCTGGGCCCGCACGACCTGCTGCTCGTGGTGGCCGCCGTGGGCGGCCCCGCGTCCGGGCAGCGGTTCTTCGTCCCGGTACGGACCGGCGGGCCGGACGGCGGGGACGGGGACGGGGGCGGGGACGCCACCGCCGGGCTCGCGGCCGTGCGCAGGGTGCTGGCCGGGACACCGCTGCGCACCGCCCGCGGCGGTGTCCTGGAGTTCCGGCGGGCGCCCGGCCTCCCGGCCGGCGAGGTGCGGCGGCTGCCGTTCGACCAGGGCTGGTCCTCCAACGCCCTGTCGCTGGTGGAGATCGGCGGCCTCGCCCACATCCACAAGACCTACCGGCGGCTGGACGAGACCGTCCGCGAACCCGGGCTGCTGCGGCTGATGAGCGGCACCGGGCACACCCCCGAGTGGGCCGGTGACTACACGTACACCGACCCGGTGCGCGGCACCCGGCACCCGCTGGGCGTCCTGTACCGCCACGCGCCGGGCCGGGGCATCGACGTACCGCTGCGGGAGAACCTGCGCTCCCTGTGGCCGCGGCTGACCGGGCGGGAGGCGGCACCGGAAGGGCTCGTCCGGGCCCATCTGCGCCCCCTGGAGGAGAACCTGCGCGCCGCCGGGAGTTTCCTGCGCGCCTTCCACCGGGACCTGTCGGCGCTCCTGGGCGCGCCCTCGGCCGGCTATCCGGTGGGCGAGGCGCTGGAGCGTGCCGCGCGCCGGCTGGCCGGCCTGGCGGGCGCGGCACAACCTCCGGCCGGAGCCTCGGGGGACGGACCGCCCCTGCCGACCGCCGCCCGCCGTGCCGCCTTCGCCGCCCTGGAGCGCGAAGTGGCCCTGCTGGGCGAGGAGTTCGCCGGGGCGGACACGGCGCCGGGCGCCGGACCGTGCCACGGCGACCTGCACCTGTCGCACCTGCTGTGCGGTGAGCAGGACACCGACGGCGCCCCCTGGCGGATGAGCGTCATCGACCTGTCCACGCCCGCCGTGTCGCCCGACGACCCGGCCTACGCCGCCCAGTCGCCGCTCCAGGACCTCGTCGCCGTCCAGCGCGCCCTGGAGTACTTCGCGGCCGACGAGGCCGCCTTCGAGAGCGCCCGCCGGCTCGGCATCGACTCCACCCTGACCATGTACGCCTCCCTGGAGGTCTCCGGCGAGGCGTCCCCGGACGGTGCCGACGGCCTGCCGCCCGGCGGGCGGGCCGTGGTGGACGCCGTGTTCCGCACCGCCGACACCTGGCGCGCGCACGTGCTGCGCCTGCTGCTCGGCCCCGCCCCCGACAGCCCGCTGCGGCGCCTGCTCTACCTGCGCCGCCTGCTGCACGAGCTGGGCTACAACCACGACCACGCCCGCCCCTACCACGCAGCGATCGACCTGCGCCACGCGCTCGCGCCGGCGCCGGACACCGCCCCGAGGACCCCCGCCCCGACGACCCCCGCGAGGACATGACCGCCGTGAACGCGCCCCGGCCGCCCCGCACCTCCCCCGCGCCCCGGATGCACGTCATCGAGACGTACTTCGAGTGCTGCGGCTTCGACCACACCTTCCTGCAGGGCGGCACCTCCGTCTACCTGTGGAACCTCTCCAGGACCTTCGCCGCCCGCGGCCACCGGGTCTCCATCGTCACCCCGGCGCACGGCCGCCTCGAGGACCTGCGCGGCCGCTACGACGTGGAGGACCTGCCCTACGACGACGCCTACACACTGCCGGTGGCCCTGGACACCCGCGTGTGGCGTGGCTTTCCCTCCGAGGTGCGGCTGCCGCTGCGCACCACCGCCCACCGCATCCGGCTCGACGGCGTGGACCTGTACTTCCTGTCCAACGAGTACCTGGACCGGCTGCCGGACACCTTCTACCCGCCCTACTCCGCCAAGGGACGGGACCTGGTCTTCTTCAAGCCGCTGGTCTTCCAGGTGGACTGCGTGCGGTTCCTGCGCGCCTGGTTCGGCCAGGAGCGGGCGATCGTGCACGCGCACGAGCCGTACTACCACCACCTGCTGCCCGCCGCGCTGCGCGCGGACCCCACCAAGCTGGTCGTCAGCAACGTGCAGAGCAACATGCCGATCGCGAAGAAGGTGTACGCGCCCGAGGTGGAGCGCCTGTTCGAGCTGCTCGGCGTGGACGTGAAGCTGCCCGGTCCGGACCCCGAGCCGGACGTGCCCGCGGCCGTCGTCCAGTACCAGCAGCGCACCCACCTGCACTACACCTACCCGCCGGACCACGTGGCGCTCTACGAGCTGACCGCCGAGCACGCCGACCTGATCGACTTCCTCTCCCCCGGCCAGCTCGACTTCTACGCCTCCTTCCGGGACACCCCCTTCGAGGCGCTGTTCCGGCGGCTGCCGATCGCCGACGTGGTGCGGCGCAACGCGCACAAGATGTTCGTCGGCGGCTGCGCGATCTCCGACCAGTGGCTGGCCTGGGACCCCGAGGGAGTCGACCGGACCGAGGTGCTCGGCGGCCTGGGCCTGGACGCGGAGCTGCCCACGTTCTTCCACAACGCCCGCTACGCCGTCCACCACAAGGGCCAGGTGGAGCTGGTGCGGGCCGTGGACCGGGTGCTCGGCGAGGGCCTGGCGGCCAACTTCGTCATCCGCTGCATCTCCGGCGCCGGCATCGACGACCCGTACTTCCACGAGGTCGCCGCCCGGCACGCGGGCCGGCTGCACCTGGAGTGGGAGCGGGTGCCCGAGGAGCGGGTGTTCGCGTACGCCGCCGCCTCGGACTTCGCGCTCTTCCCGTCCAAGTTCGAGATGGACACCTTCCTCATCGCGCAGGGCGAGGCGATGGCCGCCGGAGCGGTGCCCATCGCCACCGACCAGCGCGGCATGGAGCACTTCCGGCACGCCGACGGGCCGGACACCACCACGGGCTTCGCGGTCAACCGCTCCTTCGCGGAGGACGACGAACTGCTGGTCGCCGCGCTCGCCGACCGCATCCGCCGGGCGGCGGCGCTGTGGTCCGAGGAGCCGGACCGCTACCGGGAGCTGTCGCGGCGGGCCTCGGCGGTCGCCCGGGTCTTCACCTGGGACCACTGCGCCGACCTGCACCTGGCGGCGTTCACGGATCTGTGGGAGGGCCGGCCGCCGGTCCTGTCCCCCGAACTCGCGCTGCGGCACGGCTGGTTCGACCTGCTCCCCGACGACCTGGGGTACGACCGGCAGGCCGCCGCCGACGCCGCGGTGGACCACGGCGACCTCGACGCCTACGCGCGCCACGCCCCGCTCGACACGGACGCCGCCCGGCGGATCTTCCGCGCCGCCTGGCTGCGGGCCGACTTCGCCGCCTGCGAGCGGGTCCTCGCCCGCGTCCCCGGCGCCGTGCCGCCCGCGGAGGTGACCGCGCTGCGCGAGCGCCGGCGGGTGAGCGGCACCCGTCTGGAGTACCGGCTGCCGCACGCCGAACGGGTGGAAGTGGTCGGCGCGCGGCGGGACTCGGACCGGGCCCTGCCCGAGGTGACCACCCTGGAGCGCACCGCACCGGGCGTCTTCACGGGCGAGGTACCGGCCGACGGCGCCCAGCTCCTGCTCACCCTCTCCTCCGGCCGCGTCACCTGGGACGAGGTGCGTCATGTCTGATCCTCGGGCGCACGAGCCGCGCGGAACCGGTCTGCGCGGCGTGCGCGCGGTGCTGCTGGCCGGCGGCGAGGGTCGGCGCATGGGTCCGCTGGGCACCGGCCGGCTCAAGCCGCTGGTCCCCTTCGGTGGCGCCTGCCGGCTCATCGACTTCAGCCTGGCCAACGCCCGCGCCTCGGGACTGCCGGAGGTGCTGCTGCTGTCGCAGTACGAGGAGCGGCTGCTGATGGACGACCTGCACCGGGTGTGGAACGCCCGGCCGGGCTTCCGGGTGCACTTCGGGCCGTACGACAGCGCCTACCGGGCCGTCCCCGCCGGTGGCGGCCTTCCCCGTGAACTTCCCGCGCGGACCTGGCCGTTGGAGCGCGGCACCGCGGACGCGCTGATCCGCAAGGCGGAGTACGTCTTCACCGAGGGCACCGAGCACGTCCTGGTGCTGCACGCCGACCACGTCTACCGCTACGACTACGGTCCGCTGGTCGCGGCGCACCGGGCGTCCGGGGCCGCGCTGACCGTCGCCTACCAGCGCATCGACCCGCGCTGGGTGCACCTGTTCGGCATGGTCGGCTTCGACGGCCGCGGCCGGCTCACCGAGTTCGTGGAAAAGCCGGAGAACCCCACCTCCGACCTGGTGTTCGCGGCGTTCTGCGTGTTCGACGCGGCCGTGCTGCGCCGCTACCTGACCGCGCTGGACGGCACCGGCTGGCAGCACGACATCAGCCGGGACGTGATCCCCGCGATGCTCGCGGCCGGGGAGCACATCCGCGGGCACGAGGTGCGCGGCCACTGGGAGGACATCGGCACCGTGGAGCGCTACCACCGGGCGCACCTGGCGCTGGCCACGGGGCCGCGCGCGCCGCTGCCGGTGACCGAGATGCCGCTGACCGTCCGCCCGGGCACCGCCCGGCACTGGGTGGCCGAGGCCGCCGGTGTCCGTTCCTGCCTGGTCCCGGCCGACCTGGTCAACGCGGGTCTGGTCGAGGACAGCGTGCTGTTCCCGGGCGTGCGGATCGGCGCGGGGGCGCGGGTGCGGCGCAGTGTGGTGCTGCCCGGTGCCGTGGTGGCGCCGGGCGCGGACATCGACGGGGCGGTCGTCCTGGAGGACGGCCAGGTCCAGCAAGTCACCGAAGGAGTGAGGGCATGACCGTCTCGGGACGGGCCGCGGGCGAGCGGCGGACGAGCGACTACGACGTGCTGGTGGTCGGCGGCGTGGGCGTGGACACCATCGTGCGGGTCGACGAACTGCGGGTGCCGCCGGGCGACTCGGTGTTCGTGGAGCCGCTGCGGGACTACGTGGGGCACACCGGCAACGGGGTGGCGCTGGGCTGGCACACGCTGGGTCTGCGGACCAAGTTCATCGACTTCCTCGGCGACGATCCGCAGGGCCGCATGGTGCTCGGCCACTACGCGCGCCACGGCCTGGACTTCGCTCACGTCGTCTCCCCGCACGGCACCCCGCGCGCGGCCAACCTCGTCGACCCGCAGGGGCGGCGGTTCTCCTTCTACGACGGGCGGCACCCCGCCGGGCTGAGGCTGCCGCGCGACTTCTACCTGCCGTTCCTGGAGCGCTCCGCGCACGTCCACCTGTCGATCATCGGCCACAACCAGGACATGTACGAGGACATCCACCGCCTGGGCGTGACCAGTTCGACGGACCTGCACGACTGGGACGGGCGCAACCCGCACCACCGTACGTACGCCCTCGCCTCCGACTACGTGTTCCTGAGCGCGGCGGCGATCCACGACCGGCTGGAGGCGGTGCTGCGGTCGGTCGTCGAGGAGGGCCGGGCGCGGTTCGTCGTCGCCACGGACGGCGCCGACGGCTGCCACCTGCTGGTGCGCGGCGAGGACCGGGTGCGGCACTTCCCCGCGGTGCGTCCGGAGCGGCCGGTGGTGGACACCAACGGCGCGGGCGACGCGTTCGTCACGGCGTTCCTGCACACCCTCTTCGAGGGGCGTGACCTGGAGGAGTGCGTGCTGGCGGGCTCGGTGGCCGGCGCGTTCGTGTGCGGCAGCCTCGGCACCCACACCGAGTTCATCGACCTGCCCGGGCTGCGCGCCGCCGCCGCGCGCGCCGCCGCGGCACTGGGATGAGGCGGACGCGCATGCACGAAACACGGACACCCGACACACAGCCTCCGGCCGGGACACGGACACCCGGGGAGCGGCGTACGGACGGGACACGGACGCACGACGCGCCCGCGAACGCGATGCACATCATCCACTTCGCCTTCGAGTGCGGCGGGTTCGACAACCGGCTCATGCGGGGCGGGCTGTCGCCGCTGGTGTGGAACCTCTCGCGCGAGTACGCGGCGCGCGGCCACCGGGTCTCGCTGGTCACACCCGCCCACGGGCTGCTCGGCGCGCTGCGCCGCGACCACGCGATCGAGGAACTCGACTACGTCCACGAGCACCGGGTGCCGCTCGTCCTGGACCCCAAGGTGTGGCCGGACCACCCGCCGGAGATCACCCTGGAGCTGACCACGCGGGCGCACCGGCTGCGGCTGGAGGGCGTGGACGTCTACTTCCTCTCCGACGCCTTCCTGGACCTGCTGCCGGACCGGCTGTACCCGCCGCCGGGCACCGAGGGCCGGGACCTGGCCCACTTCAAGTCGCTGGTCTTCCAGGTGGCCGGGGCCCACTTCATCCGCCGCCACCTCGGCGGCGGCCCGGCGGTGGTGCACGGTTTCGAGCCGTACTACCACTACCTGCTGCCGCCGCTGTTCGCCGAGGACCCGCTGCTGCGCACGGTGAGCACGGTCGCGGCGAACGCGCCGGTGACGCAGAAGGTGTACCGGCCGCAGGTGGAGCGGCTGCTCGCGCTGTTCGGCGTGGCCGCGGACCTGGACGCGCCGGACGCGCGGCCGCCCGCCGAGGACAGTGCGCAGGCGACGATGGCGCGGGCCCTGGCCGGGACCCGGATGCACGTCGAGTACGGCCCCGACCACGTCTCCTTCCTGCCGCTGATCATGGCCCACGCCGATCTGGTCGACTTCGTCTCGCCGGGCCAGCGCGACCACTGCGCCACCTTCCGCGACACGCCCTTCGGGAGCCTGTTCGCGACGCTGCCGCTGGCGCGGATGGTGCGCGAGCGGGCGGACAAGCTGCTCATGGGGGGCTGCGGAATATCCGACAGCTGGCTGGCCCGCGACCCGGGCGCCGTCGACCGGGCGGCCGTCCTGCGCTCGCTGGGCCTCGACCCGGCGCGCCCGGTCTTCTACCACGCCGCCCGGTACGCGGTGCACCACAAGGGCCAGCTGGAGCTGATGCGCGCGGTCGAGGAGGTCCTGGCGGCCGATCCGGAGGTGAGCTTCGTGCTGCGGTTCGCCACCGGCGGGGGCGGGGCGGCGGCGCCCGGTCCGGCCAACGCCCGCTTCCAGGCCGTCGCCGACCGGTATCCGGACCGGGTCCACCTGGACTGGCGGCTGGCCGGCGAGGACACCCTGTTCGAGCAGGCCGCCTGCGCGGACTTCTGCGTGTTCCCCTCCAAGTACGAACTCGACGGGTTCCTCATCGCCCAGGCCGAGGCCATGGCGTGCGGGGCGGTGCCGCTGGCCACCGCGCAGACCGTCACCGCCCACTTCGGGCACGCCCTGCCGCCCGGGGACCCGGCGTCGACGGGGTTCGCGCTGCCGGGCTCCTTCCGCGACGACGACCCGGCGCTGGCCGGCGCGCTCACCGCGCGCATACGCGAGGCCGCCGCGCTGTGGCGCACGGACCGCGACGCGTACGCCCGCCTGTCCCAGCGGGCCCGCGCCACCGCGCGGTCCTTCACCTGGCGGCACAGCGCCGACCTGCGGCTGGCGGCCTTCGCCGACCTGCTGGGCGGCCGCCGCAGGCCGTACCCGGTCCAGGACGCCGTACGGTACGGCTGGTTCGACGCGCTGCCCGCCACCGCCTGGACGGAGCACCGGGCACTGGTGGCCCGGTCGGCGGCGGCGCTCGGCGACGTGGACGCGTACGGGCGGTGCGCGCCGCTCGACGAGACGGCCTGCGAGCGGCTGTTCGCCGCCGCGTACGCGCGGGCGGACTTCGTCCGGTGCGCGCGGGTGGCGCGGGCGGCGGGCCGTGCGGACTGGGCGGCGCGGCTGCGCGGACGGTGCCGGACACGGCAGGACGCTGCGGGCCGCTGGCACGTCACGTACACGCACCCGGGCGCGCGCCACGTCGACGTGGCGGTCACCGGCACGGCGCGGGCCTCGGATCTGGAGTCCCGCGCCGAGGCCGCCGCCTCCGACGAGGCGGTGCCCGCGGGCAGCGGCGTCGTCCTGGCCCCGCTGGCCCCGGCCGGCGACGGTGTCTTCCGGGGCACCCTGGACGGGCCGCCCGTCGGCCGGCACCTGCTCGTCATGCTCACCCTCGCCTCGGGCCGGGTCACCTGGGACAGCATCGAGGTGGCCGCCACGGCCGGCGGACCGGAGGACACCGCCGAGGTGAACTCCGAGAGTTCCGAGGGGTCCACGGTCTTTGAGGACTCCGAAGGCACGGCCTCCGAGGGTTCCGAAGGCGCCACGGCCTCCGAGGGCTCCGAGGCGGCCGTCCGGGTGACCGCGCCCGTCGGCGGGCCGGCCGGCACGGCCCGGCCGGCGTTCCGGCTCGTGGCCACCGACCTCGACGGCACGCTGCTGCGCGACGACCTCACGGTGTCCGCGCGGACGCTGCGCGCCCTGGCGCGCGTGCGGGAGACGGGGGCGCGGCACCTGGTGGTCACCGGCAGGCCCGCCACGGCCTGCAAGCAGTACCTGGCGGCGCTCGGCTACCGCGGCCTCGCCGTGTGCGGGCAGGGCGCGCAGCTCTACGACGCCGGTGCCGACCGGCTGCTGACCTCGGCCTCGCTCGACCTGGACCTGGCACGCAGTGTGGTCGAGCGGGTGGAGGCCGCGCTCGGGACGCTGGAGCTGGGCGTGGTGACGGCCCCGCCGGAGAGCCGGTTCAAGGTGACCCCGCGGTTCGGGGAACGGGTGCGGCACGGCTGGGACGTGACCACCGACCGCGGGCTGCTGTGGACCGATCCGATCGACAAGCTGGTCCTGCACCATCCGGGCGTCCCGGAGGACGAACTGGAGTCCGAGGCCCGGCGGTTGTGCGGGGACGAGGTCACCGTGGTGCACTCGGTGCGCGGCATGGTGGAGGTGCTGCCGCCGGGCACCACCAAGGGCGCCGGGGTGGCGCGGGCGGCGGAGCTGCTGGGGCTCACCGCCGCCGAGACGGTCGCCTTCGGGGACATGCCCAACGACATCCCCCTGCTGGCCTGGGCCGGGCACGGGGTGGCCGTGGGCAACGCCCACCCGGCCCTGCGGGCGATGGCCGACGAGATCGCCCCGGCCAACGACGAGGACGGCGTCGCCGTCGTCCTGGAACGCCTCTTCGGCACGGCGGAGGAGGCCGGTGACGTCGGTGAAACCGCTGACGTTCGTGAGACCCGTGACACGGGGCCGACCGGTGGCCTCCGTGGCTCCAGTGACGTCGGGTCGTCCGGTGACTTCCGTGACTCCCATGACATCGGGTCGAACGGTGACCTCCGTGACTCCCGTGACGTCGGGTCGACCGGTGACGTCGGTGCGACCGGCGGGGCCGGCGAGGCGCCGCGGTCGCGCCCGCGCCCGGTGCCGGAGCGTGGCGCATGAGTGAGGCCCTGCGCGAACTGGCCCGTGCCCACGGGATCTCCACCGCGTACACCACCGACCGGGGCCTGCAGGTCGCCGTCTCGCCGGACACGCTGGTGGCCGTGCTCGCCGCCTGCGGGGTGGACGCCTCGACGGACTCGGCGGCCGGTGCCGCGCTGGCCGCCCACCGCTCCCGTGCCGCGGCCCGGCTGCTGCCCGACTGCGTCGTGCTGCGCGGCCCGGACGCGGCCCGGCCCGCGCTGCCCGACGGGGCGGTGGCCGAGGTGGAGCTGGAGGACGGCGGCGGCCGGGCCGCCCTGTCCGGCCCGCTGCCGATCGGCCGGCACACCCTGCGGGTGAGCGCACGCGGACGCGAGGCGTCGGCGCCGCTGCTGGTCGTACCGGAACGGCTGCCCGTGCCCGAGGGCCGCCACTGGGGGTTCCTCGTCCAGTTGTACTCGGTGCTCTCGCGCCGCTCCTGGGGCATGGGCGACCTCGGTGACCTCGCGGAACTGGCGTCCTGGTCGGGCCGGTCCCTGGGCGCGGACTTCGTCCAGCTCGGCCCGCTGCACGCCGTCGAGCCCGGACCGCTGCCCGACCCGTCGCCCTACCGTCCCGGCACCCGCCGCTTCCCCGACCCGATGCACGTACGGGTGGAGGCGGTGCCGGAGTACGCGTACCTCACCGGCGAGGCCCGCCACCGCGCCGAGCGGTGCGCCCAGGGGGCGCGGGCGCTGAACGAGGCCGTGCTGCGCGGTGACGCGCTCATCGACCGGGAGAGCGTGCGGTCGCTCAAGCACGAGGCGCTGCGCGCGGTGCACGAGGTGCCGCTGACGCCCGGCCGGGCCGCCGCGTTCGCCGCCTTCACCGCGCGCGAGGGCAGTGACCTGACGGACTTCGCCACCTGGTGCGCGCTGGCCCAGGTGCACGGCGGTGCCTGGCGGTCCTGGCCGGCCGAGCTGCGTCACCCGCGCTCGCCCGCCGTGGCCCGCGCCCGCGAGGAACTGGCCGCCGAGGTGGACTTCCACCGCTGGCTGGCGTGGATCACGGACGAGCAGCTCGCCGCCGCGCAGAGCGCGGCGACCGGCGCGGGCATGGGCATCGGGCTCATCCACGACCTCGCGGTCGGGGTGGCCCCGCAGGGCGCCGACACCTGGGCGCTGGCCGACTGCCTGGCCGCCGGGATGAGCGTCGGCGCGCCGCCGGACGACTTCAACCCGCACGGCCAGGACTGGGGGCAGCCGCCGTGGCGCCCCGACGGGCTCGCGGCGACCGGCTGGCTGCCGGCCGCGCGGCTGCTGCGCGCGGGCCTGCGGCACGCGGGCGCGCTGCGCATCGACCATGTGATGGGCCTGTTCCGGCTGTGGTGGGTGCCCGAGGGCCGCCCGCCGTCGCAGGGCACGTACGTCCGCTACGACGCGGAGGCGATGCTGGGCACGGTCATGCTGGAGGCGCACCGGGCCGGGGCCTCGGTGATCGGCGAGGACCTGGGCACCGTGGAGGCCGGCGTACGGGAGTTCCTGCACGCGCGCGGCGTCCTCGGCACGTCCGTGCAGCGGTTCGAGTACCTCGGGGGTTCCGAGGGCCGGCACGGACCGCTGCCGCCCGAGCGGTGGCGCGCCGACTGCCTGGCCACGCTCACCACGCACGACCTGCCCACCACGGCTGCCTGGCTGAGCGGCGAGCACGTCGAACTCCGCTCCCGGCTGGGCCTGCTGACCCGCCCGGAGGCCGAGGAGAAGGCCGAGGCCGCCGCCGAGCGCGACGGCTGGCTGGCGGAGCTGGAGCGGCTCGGGCTGCTGCCGGACCCGGAGGGCGACGTCGTCGCGCTCCACCGGTTCCTGTGCCGCACCCCGGCCCGGCTGCTCGGCGTGTGGCTGCCGGACGCCACCGGTGACCTGCGCCCGCAGAACATCCCCGGCACGTCGTCGGTGCACCCCAACTGGCGGCTGCCCGTCAGCGACGGCCGGGGCCGCCCGGTCCCGCTGGAGGAGCTTCCCGGCCGGCCCCTCGTACCGGCCCTGACCCGGGTGTTCGCGGCCCTCGGTCAGCGTGGCGCGGAATCCCGCGAGACCTGTGAACCCAGTAATACGTGTGAGAAGACCGAGGAAGACTGAGGAGACAGATGTCAGGCCAGGTTCTTGACCGGGTCGGCCAGCCGCTCGCGGGGGTCCGCGAGGACGCCGGCGGCTTCGATCTGAGGGCACCGGACGGCACCCGTTACCGGGTCGACCTCTCCGGTGGAGTGCTCGATGCGGACAACACCCTGCTCGCCGACGCCGTCGACGGCCGCCGTGTGGTGGCCTACGTCAGCCCGGCCGTCGAGCGGCTCTACGGCGCCCGGATACGCGCCTACCTGGACCGCCATGTGCGGCCGGGCCAGTGGAGCCTGCACGTCCTGCCCACCGGCGAGCACCGCAAGACGCTCGCCTCGGTGGAGCACGTGTGTGCCGTCGCCAAGGCGGACGGCCTGGACCGGCACGGGGTGATGCTCGCGGTCGGCGGCGGCATCGTCGCGGACGTCGTCGGTTTCGCCGCGTCCATCTACGCGCGCGGGATCCGCTACATCAAGGTCAACACCACCCTCGTCGGCCAGGTCGACGTGGGCGTGGGCGTGAAGACCGGTGTCAACGCGCTGCACACGAAGAACATGTTCGGCGCCTACCACCCGGCGCACGCCTCCCTGAACGACCCCGCCTTCCTTGCGACGCTGCCGTCCCGGGAGATCCGCTGCGGCCTCGCGGAGATCGTGAAGATGGCCGTGATCCTCGACGAGGACCTGTTCCGGACGCTGGAGCGGCACCCGGACGTGTTCCGCGGGCCGGCCGGCGAAAGCGGCGCGGACCGTCCGCACGGCGAGCTGGAGGAGTACGTCCTGCGCACGTCGATGCGGCTGATGATGGAGGAGCTGTGCCCGAACCTGCGCGAGCACGACCTCGCCCGGCTCGTCGACTTCGGCCACACCTTCAGCCCCGTCGTGGAGACGGCGGGCGAGCACCGGCTCCGCCACGGTGAGGCCGTCGCCGTCGACATGGCGCTGTCGGCGCACGTGGCGAGGCTGCTGGGCCTCGCGGACGAGGAGACCTGCGAGCGGATCGTCCGGCTGCTGCGCGCGATCGGGCTGCCGGTGTTCGACCCGGAGACGTGCACGCCGGAGCTGATGACGCAGGCGCTGCGGGCGTCCTGGCAGCGGCGGGGCCGCAAGCTGCAGCTGGTGGTGCCGACCGGGATCGGCAAGGCCGCGTTCGTGGAGGAACTGGAGGACGTGCCCGGGGACGTGCTGGTGGCCGCGCTCGGTGCGCTGGCCGAGGACGCGGGCACGCCGGACACCGGGCGCGGGGGCGCGGGAGCGGAGCGGCGTGATGCCTGACGAGGACCTGGTCAATCTGCGGGAGCTGCTGAGGGGCAAGGAGCGTGACCACGACGGCGTCGGCACGATCCTCGCCCACCGCCTCTTCGCGCGCCGGCCCGGCTCGCCCGGCGCGGAGTTCGTCGACCTCGCGGTGCTGCCGCCGGGCACCTCGATCGGCCGGCACCGGCACGGCGCCGACCGGGAGACGTACGTGGTGCTCGACGGCGGCGGGCTGATGTACCGGGACGGCAGGGAGTTCCGGGTGGGCCCCGGCGACGTGGTCGTCAACGAGCCGTACGGCGAGCACGGCCTGCGCAACGACTCCGCCCACGAGGACCTGCGGCTGCTCGTCTTCGAGGTGGCGGTGCGCGAGGAACGGGGCGCCGGGCCCGGCGGGGCGGCGCACGGGGAAGGGGCGGACGGTGTCCATGACGCGTGACGAGGGCACCTTCACCGTGCTCGACGTGGGCGGCACGACGCTGCGGATCGGCGCCTACGACCCGGCGACGGGCGCGCTGTCCCGGGTGCGCCGGATGCCCGTCGAGGGCATGCACCGCGACCCCGGCGCGCCCGTGCCGGTGCTCCAGCGGCGGGTGGTGGACCAGATCGTGCGGGAGGTCGGCGCACACACCGGCGGGCGCGTCCCCCGGGCGCTCGGGGTGGCCTTCGCCGGTCCCATCACGGCGGGCGGCCTCGTCGTGGCCGCCCCGACGGTGTGGGGCAGGCGCGGCGACCCGCTGCCCCTGGGCGACCTGCTCACCGAACGGACCGGGGCACCGGCGGTCGTCGTCAACGACCTGACGGCGGCGGCCTGGCGGTACGCGGCCACCGAACCGAGCGACTTCTGCCTGCTGACCGTCAGTTCGGGCATCGGCAACAAGGTGTTCCGCGGCGGTGAGGTCCTCGTCGACGCCGACGGCCACGGCGGGGAGCTGGGCCACTGGGTGTGCGACGTCTCCGCGGACGCGCCGCCGTGCGACTGCGGGGGGCGCGGCCACCTCGGCGCGATCGCCTCGGGCCGGGGCGTGCTGGCCGCCACGCGGCGGGCCGCCGCCGCCGATCCGGCCGGTTTCGGCCGCTCGCGGCTCGCCGCGCTGTGCGGCGGCCGGGCCGAGGACATCGACAACCGGGCGACGGCCCGCGCGGTCCGCGAGGGCGACGCCTTCGCCACCGAGGTGCTGCGCGGCACCCTCACCCACCTCGCCCAGGCGGTCTCGGCGGTGTTCACGTCGGTCGGGGTGTGCCGCTACATCCTGATGGGCGGCTTCGCGCTGGCCGTCGGCGAGCCCTACCGGCGGCTCCTGGTGGGCGAGTTGACCCGGCTCGGCTGCTTCGGCCTGGACGCGGGCCAGGTCGACGCGATGGTCTCCCTGGGAGTGGCCGACGACGACCACGGGCTGATCGGCGCGGGCCGCCTGCTGACCGAGCGCACACCGGTCCCCACCTCGCAGGGGGCACCGTGAACGGCCTCGCGGGGGGCGCGTCCGACGACCGCCTGGCGCGGGGCACCGCGGGCATCACCGGCCCGGGCACCGCGGGCATCCCCGGCCCGGGCACCGCGGGCGTCCGCGCGCCGGGTGCCGCGGGCGCGGCGCGCACGCTCGTGGTGGGCAGCGGGCTGATCGGCTCCGCCCTCGCCCGTCGGCTGGTCCCGTCCGGGGAGGCGGTGACGCTCGCCTCGCGTCGCCGTCCCGTCCCGGCCCCGGAGTCGTACGGGGCGCGCTGGGAGGCGCTGGACGCCACCGACCGGCGGTCCTGCGAACGGCTCCTGGCCCGGGTCCGCCCCGACCGCGTGGTCCTGGTGCACGGCCCCTCCGACGCCACCTGGTGCGAGGAACACCCCGAGCAGGCGCGGGCGGCGCACGTCGCCGTGGCGGAGAACTTCGCCGCCCTGGCCCGGGACGCGCGGATCGTGCTGATCTCCACCGACAACGTCTTCGACGGCACCTCGGCGCACAACACCGAGAGCACGCCCGTGAGCCCGGCCAACGCCTACGGCCGGGCCAAGCTCGCGACCGAACAGGCACTGCTGTCCGCGTCCCCGGGCGCCGTCGCGCTGCGCGTCAGCCTGGTCTACGGTCACGAGGGCGCAGACGCGGGCAAGTGGCTCAACTTCTTCGCCGTCTGCGCCCACCGGCTGCTGCGCGGCGAGCGCGTGGAGGCCCCCGACGACCACTGGACGACACCGGTGGTCCTGCCCGACGTGGCCGAGGTGACGGCGGCCCTGCTGCGCACCGCGGACCCGCTGCCCGCGGTGCTGCACCTGGGCGGCCCGGACCGGGTCACCCGCGCTCAGTGGGCGACGGTGATCGCCGGGGCCCTGGGAGCACCGGCCGGTCTGGTCGTCCCGGTGCCCCGGGCCCGTACGCGCTACGCCTCCCGCCCGGCGAACGCCTGCCTCACCAGTGAGGTGCTGCCCGCCCTCCCGGCCACGGAGAAGATCACCCTGCGGGGCGTGGCGGAGGGGGCCCGGCTGCTGGCGCCCGCGTTCACCGGCAGCGGCGCGGACGGGGACACCCAGCCGAAAGACACGGGCACGGGCACGGACGCGGACGCGGGCACGGCCCCTGTGCGGTCGTAGCACCCGGTCCCCGTCCGGCCGCAGGGCGCCTGCGGTCACCACACGGCCGCAGCGCGCCCCGGGCCACTGCGCAGCAGCACGCGCCCCGGGCCGCCGCGCAGCAGCAGCGCGCCCGTGGCCCGTGCGGCCCTGACGTGCCCGTGGTCCGTGCGGCCACGGCGCGTCCGTGGCGGCCCGGCGGGCGGGACGGGCCGGCCGGTCCTCCGACCGGCCCGTCCCGCCCGACCGCCGACCCGCCGGCCCGTCCCGCCCGCCGCTCACCCCGCCCTCCCTCCAGCCCTTCACCCCGCCGTTCACCCGGCGACGACACCTCATGGGAGCAGCCATGGCAAGCTCATCGATCCCCTCCGGCCACGACGTCGTCATCCTCGGCGGCGGTGTCGCGGGCTGCGTGCTGGCGGCCCGGCTCAGCGAGGACCCCGGCCGCTCGGTCTGTCTCGTGGAGGCGGGCCCGGACTACGGTCCCCGGGAGCGGGACTGGCCGGAGAAGGTGCGCAACGCGCGCGCCCTGCCCCGCGACGACGTGTGGGAACGGCACACCGCGTTCTACCGCATCCGCGCCCGCGTACTGGGCGGCTCCTCGTGCATCAACGGCTGCTGGAACACCTGGGGTTCACCGGCCGACCACGCCGAGTGGGTCCGCGCGGGCGGCGAGCGCTGGTCGGCCCCGGCGATGGACCCGTACCGGCGCAGGGCGGTGGAGCGGATGGGGCTGCGCGCGGTCCCGGACCACGAACTGTCCCCGTGGAGCGAGGGGGCGCTCGACGCGGCCCGCCGGCTCGGTCACGCCGAGGTCGACATGGGCTCGGCCGAGGGCGGCCCCGGCCGGGGCCGGCCCCTGCTGAACGCCGTGGACGGCCTGCGCCGCAACGCGGCCTTCGCCTACCTTGACCCGGCGACGCGGGCCCGGACCAACCTGACGGTGCTCAGCGGCGCCCTGGTGGACCGGCTGACCGTGCGCGGCGGGCGCGTGCACGGCGTGCGGGTGCACACGGACGGCGGGCCCACGACGCTGACGGCCGGTACGTACGTCCTCACGGCCGGCACCTTCGGCTCACCCGCCGTGCTGCTGCGCAGCGGCCTCGGCCCGGCCGCGCACCTGGCGGAGAACGGCATCCGCTGCGAGGCGGACCTGCCCGGGGTCGGCGCGAACCTGTCCGACCAGCCCGGCGTGTTCCAGCCGCTGTCCCCGACGGCCGCGCTGAACGCGGCGCTGGCCGCCAAGGAGGCCGCCGGGGAACTCTACGTGAGCCGGATGCTGGTCAGGGCGGCGAGCGAACGCTGCCCCGACGGGGCGTGGGACCTGCACCTGCTCCCCACGGCGGGGCCGCCGCTGTTCGGGAAGCTGCCGCCGGGCGAGTACGAGGCCGGGGTGTCCGCCTTCCTCATGAAGCCGGTCTCCCGCGGCCGGGTCCGGCTGCGTTCGGCCGACCCCGCCGAACCGCCCGAGATCGACCCGGCGTTCCTGACCGACCCGGACGGCCACGACCTCGCCGTGCTCCGCTCGGGGCTGGAGAAGGCGGCGGAACTGGCCGCCGCCCTCGGTTCCCTGGCCGGGCCCCCCGACGGCGGCGTGCCGGTGCGTGAACTGTCCGACGCGGACCTGCGCGACCGGGTGGGCACCTACTGGCATCCGGTGGGGACCTGTGCCATGGGACCGCAGGACGACCCGCTCGCCGTGGTCGACGGCGAGGGCCGGGTGCGGGGCGTGGCGGACCTGCGGATCGCCGACGCCTCCGTGCTGCCGACGGTGCCCGCGGCGAACACGCAGCTGCCGGTGCTCGCCGCCGCCGAGATGCTCGCCGACGCCCTGCGCGCCTGACCGGCCCAGCGACCGCCGCACCCCCTCCACCCCCCACCCCCTCTCCCCTCCCCCTCCTCTCACCCTACGGAGACCGCCATGACCGCACCCCCCGACATCCGCGCGCACCGGCTGCTGTACGGCTGCATGGGCCTGGGCGGCGGCTGGGACACCCTGCCGTACACCGCCGAGGACGTGGGGCGGGCCGAGGCGGCCGTCGAAGCGGCCCTGGCCGCGGGCATCACGGCGTTCGACCACGCCGACATCTACCGGTTCGGCAAGTCGGAGGCCGTCTTCGGCGAGGTGCTCGCCCGCGCGCCGGGGCTGCGCGAGCGGATCACCGTGCAGACGAAGTGCGGTATCCGGCTGCCCGAGGGCGGCCGGGTGGGCCACTACGACCTGCGCGCCGCGAGCATCGTGCGCCGGGTGGAGGAGAGCCTGGCACGGCTGCGTACGGACACGGTGGACGTGCTGCTGCTGCACCGGCCCGACCCGCTCGCGGACCCCGACGAGATCGCCGGGGCCCTCACCTCCCTGCACTCCCAGGGCCTGGTACGGCAGTTCGGCGTGTCCAACATGAGCGGGCCGCAGATCGCCTCCCTCCAGGCCCGGCTGGAGGTGCCGCTGGTCGTCGACCAGCTGGAGATGAGCCTCGCCCACCGGGACTGGGTGGAGGCCGGGGTGCTCTTCAACACCCCGGCCGCGGCCGGGACCGGCTGGCCGCCGGGGACGCTCGAGCACTGCGCGGCGGCCGGCATCCGGCTCCAGGCGTGGGGCGCGCTGGCCCGGGGCCGGTTCACCGAGGGCGACGACACCCCGGCCGGCCGGCTCGTCGCCGACCTGGCCAGGAGCAAGGGGACGACACCGCAGACCGTCCTGCTGTGGTGGCTGCAGCGCCACCCGGCGGGCATCGCCCCGGTCGTCGGCACCACCCGCCCGGAGCGCATCCGCGCCTGCGCCGACGCGGTGAGCGGCGAGACGCGCCTCTCCCACGAGGAGTGGTACGAGCTGTGGGTGGCCGCCCGCGGCACCCCGCTGCCCTGAGAACCGCGGACAGAAGCGGGCCCGGCGGGCGGCGTGCCCCCTTTTGTCCGCAGCTCTGGGCCGCACGGGCCTCACCGCGACGGACGCGCCCCCGCCCGGCCGCCGCCTCCGCTCAGCTCTCCTCCCGCTCCACGGGCAGCCACAGTTCGGCGTCCGCCCCGCTCCCGCCCTCCTGCGGGCGGCTGCGCAGGATCTCGGGGCCGGGGCGGCCGCGGTACGGGTTGGAGGGGAACCACTGGGTGAACACGTCCCGCCACAGCGTCTGGATGGCCTCGGGTGCCGGGCCGGAGGTGGTGAACACCGCCCAGGTACCGGCCGGGACCGCCAGGGACGTCATGCCCTCGGGGACGGCGGCGGAGGTGATCGCCCCCTGGTAGTAGTCGAACTCGGTGCCCTCGGCGCGCGAGGGGTCGAGGCCGTCGCAGACGGCGACCACCCCGTGCGGTTCCTGGTCCGACAGCTTCTCCAGCCGCTCCAGGGCCGGCCGGCCCAGTCCGCGGATGAAGTCGATCATCGGCTGGTTCGGCCCCTGGTGCACCAGGGGCAGCCGGGCCTTGTACCCGACGACGGCGAAGTCCGGCCGGTCCACTACGCGATATCGCATGCTGCTGCTTCCTTCGACGGTGAGACGGAAGGACAGCCGGGGCTGGGAGACGAGTGCGGCACCCGTACGGCGGGCCTCGCCGGGCCCGACGCCGTGCATGGCGCGGAACGCCCGGGCGAACGCCTCTCCCGAGCCGTAGCCGTGGCGCACCGCGATGTCCAGCAGCGAGTCGCGTCCGGCGAGCACCTCGGCGCCCGCGACGGTGAGCCGTCTGCGCCGTACGTACTCCGACAGCGGTATGCCCGCGAGCGAGGAGAACATCCGGCGCAGGTGATACTCCGACGTGGTCGCGATCCGCGCCAGCGCGGCCACGTCGACGGCCTCCGACAGGTGGTCCTCGATGTGTTCCATGGCCTGGTTGAGCCGCTCCAGCACTCCCGGTCCCCTTCCTTCCTTTCCTGTGCCCACCACGCTAGGCGGCGGGCCCGGTGGCGGACCCGACATTCCGTGCCCGCGACGGTCGGGTGCGCCGGCGGCCGGCCCGCGCCCGATCAGGGCAGGTCACCGCGCCAGTCGAAGCGGCCGGGGTCGGCGGGGCGGGGCGCGTACACCGTCCGGCCGCCGGGGCCGTACCTGCCTATCTCCGTCGGCAGGACGACACTGTCCGCGCGGGTGTGCGCGGGCCGGTCGGTGACGTCCAGCAGCAGGCCGTCCAGCGGCCCGGCCACCAGTTGCGCGTAGCGGCGCCCGGGCCGGGGCGCCGCGTCCTCGTGGTCGGCGCCGTAGACCCGGCCCCGCATGAAGTCCTGCTCGTCCATACGCGACAGGGTCGCAGCCACCACTGACATCGGGGCCTGCCGGTGGACCGAAGGGGGCGTCGTGGTGAACCGCGGCGCGGGCGGTGGCCGTGTTGTACTCGGACGATTCCCGCACGTCGAGGCAAGGGAGTGGGACAGTGGCGGATCTCGCCGAGTCGGTCGAATCCATGGAGCAGCTCGCGGCCGTGTGGCGCATGATGGTGCTCGACCGCGATCCCGGGGCGGACGTACGCGACTTACCCGGTGTCGCCGTGCGCTGGGCGGACTGCCGGTTCGCCTTCTGGAACTGCGTCACGCTGACGGACGTCGGCGCGGACGCGGACCTCCTGGCCGAGCGGCTGGGCCGGGCGGCGGACGTCATGCGGGGCAAGGAGCACCCGGGCTTCCTGTGGGTCTTCGAGGACCTGCTCGACGAGGGGGCCCGTCAGGCGCTGCCGGCGGCGGCCGGGCGGGCGGGGCTCGCACCCGCCTTCCCCGGTACCGGGATGGCCGGGGACGTCCTCCCGCTGCCCGATCCGGTCCACCCCGACCTGACCTTCGCACGGGTGACCACGGACGACCAGCTCCGGGCGTACGCGGACCTCAACTCGCGTGCCTACGGCTTCCCGCTGGAGGACGGCCGCGACGGGCTCCTCGGCTCCACGCTGTGGAAGGACGACGCGTACGCGTACCTGGCGCTGCGCGACGGAGTGCCGGTGGCGTGCGCGGCGGCGCTGGAGGCCGACGGCCGGCTGTTCGTGGCGCTGGTCGCCACGGACCCCCACTGGCAGCGCCGCGGTTACGGCGAGGCGGTGACCCGCAAGGCGCTGCACGAGGGGGCGCGGGCCACCGGCCTGACCCGCGCCACCCTGCACGCGACGGCCGCCGGCGCGCCCGTCTACCCGCGCATCGGTTTCCGTGCGAACTCCCCGATGCACTTCTACGCGCTGAAGGCCTGACCCGGCACGGAGCGTGAGCGCGCGGCCCGCGCACGGAGCCCGGCCACGGGACCCCGGCACGCGCCCCCCGCGCACGCTGCCGGGGCGGGTCAGCGTGCCAGGACGCGGCGCAGCCAGCGCACGCGTGCCGCGCGGGCGTCCCGGGAGACGGCGGTGTCCGGGGCGATCTGGTCGAAGCCGTGGAAGCCGCCCGACCAGACGTGCAGTTCGGCGTCGCCGCCGGCCTGCCAGAGGGACGCCGCCAGGGCCACGTCCTCGTCGCGGTAGGTCTCGGCCGCGCCCGCGTCGATGTAGAAGGGCGGCAGCCCTGCGAAATCGGTGGCGCGGGCGGGCGCCGCGTAGGGCGGGACGCCGGGGGTGCCCCGCCTCTCGCCCAGCAGACAGGTCCAGCCGACGTCGTTGGCGTGCCGGTCCCACACGCCGCGGCCGGTCATCTGGCGGGCGGAGTGCGTGTCGTTGCGGTCGTCGAGCATGGGGCACATGGCGAGGACACCGGCGAGGG
Source organism: Streptomyces sp. NPDC006743 (assembly GCF_040703815.1). Classification (NCBI taxonomy): domain Bacteria; kingdom Bacillati; phylum Actinomycetota; class Actinomycetes; order Kitasatosporales; family Streptomycetaceae; genus Streptomyces; species Streptomyces sp. NPDC006743. Next base: position 356,829 of record NZ_JBEYJA010000001.1, read on the forward strand.
CGGGACCGCCGCGGTCACGGGCCATGAGGGCGACGGCGGTGGCGAGTCCGCCGCCCGCGCTGCCTCCGGCCACCACGATCCGCCGCGGGTCGCCGCCGAACCCGTCGATGTGCCCGGCCACCCATTCCAGGCCCGCGTAGCAGTCCTCCACGCCGGCGGGGTAGGGGTGCTCGGGCGCGAGACGGTACCCGGCGGAGACCACCACCGCGCCCAGCGGCGCCGCCCATTCGCGCAGCACGCCCGCGAGTCCGGTGCGGTGCGTCCCGCCGATCATGCCGCCGCCGTGCAGGTGGTAGACGACGGGGGCGCCCTCGCGCAGGGCGGCGGGGCGGGCGATGAGCAGCGGGACGCCGGGGGCTGCCGCCGGGCCCGGCACGCTCCGCTCGTGCACGTCGAAGGCGCCGCCGTCGCTCAGTTCCTCGTCCGTGGGGTCGGGGGAGGTGGCGGCGAGCAGGGCCCGCCAGCGGGGGACGTCGGCGGGCGAGGACGGCTCGGCGCCGGGGGGAACGGCGGGGCCGTCCAGGAAGGCCGCCAGCTCGGGGTCGAAGGGGACGGGCGGACCGGTGGGAGCGGAGTGGTCCTGGTGGGGGGTGCGGGGGTGGTGCATGTGTTCCTTTCCGTGCGGGGGCCTCGTCACCAGGTGACCGGCAGTTCGTGGACGCCGTAGATGAGCATGTCGTGTTTGAACGCGACGGCGTCGTGGGGGACCGCGACGCGCAGGTCCGGGAAGCGGCGCAGCAGTGCGGGGTAGGCGAGTTGCAGTTCGGTGCGGGCCAGGTTCTGCCCGAGGCACTGGTGGACGCCGTGTCCGAAGGCGAGGTGTCTGCGGACGTCGGCGCGGGCGGGGTCGAAGCGGTCGGGGTCGGTGAAGACGGCCGCGTCACGGTTGCCGGCGGCGTTGGCCAGGATGACTCCCTCACCGGCACGGACCAGCCGGCCGCCGACCTCCACGTCCTCGGTGGCGACACGGGCCAGTCCGCTGTGCGTGATGGTGAGGTACCTCAGCAGCTCCTCGACGGCGGACGCCACCCGGGCGGGGTCGCGGCTGTCGCGGACGACGGCGAGCCGGGCGGGGTCGGCGAGGAGCACGAGGGTGCCGAGCGCCGTCATGTTGGCGGTCGTCTCGTGCCCGGCGACGAGCAGGGACACGGCGATCTCCACGAGGAGGGCGGAGTCGAGTTCGCCGCCGCGCACCCGTTCCACCACCAGGGAACTCAGCAGGTCGTCGCCGGGCGCCCGTTCCTTGGAGGCGATCAACTCGCGCAGGTACGACGCGAGTCGGGAGCGGGCGGCGGTGAACTCGTCGACGGTGCTGTCCCGGGCGATCATCGCGCGGGCCGCGTCCTGGAACAGCGGCTGGTCCTCGCGGGGCACCCCGAGCAGTTCCCCGATGACCAGGGAGGGCATCGGCAGCGCGAAGTCCTCGACCAGGTCGGCCGGAGGGCCGGCGGCCTCCATGCGGTCCAGCAGACCGTCGATGATCTCCTGGATCCGGGGGGCCAGCGCGGCCACCCGCCGGACGGTGAAGTGCCCGGCCAGCATCCGTCGCTGACGCGCGTGCTCGGGGTCGTCCTGGGTGACGAACGCCTGGATCTCCGCGGCCCCCTGGGCCTTGAAACCCGCGCTCGGCGAGGGGAAGCCGGGCCGGGAGGGGTCGGCACTGAAACGGGGATCGGCTAACACCGCGCGCTGGTCGTCGTGGCGGGTGACCAGCCACGGGGTGCTCCCGTCCCAGATGCGCACCCGCGCGGGAGCCTCCCGCTGCCGCAGTTCCGTGTAGAGCGCGGGCGGGTCGAAGGGGCATCCGGCCGTACGGCCGGCCGGGAAGGCGGGGGGAGACGAAGTCATGTGCATGTTCCTTCTGCTGAGAGTACGCGGACACCTGACACAAACATGTGCCATACAAACATGCTTCAGGAGAAACCTTAAGCGCCCGCGTCCCGCCGGGCGGGTCGGAACTTCCGGGCACCCTTGCACCGCCCACCGCCCTGTGCCAGCTTGATGGTGCACCAACTCACCTGCCCCACAAGCCAGTTGGGAGGACTCCCCCCATGCGCCGACGGTGCGTCCCGCTTTTTTCCCTGCTCGGTGTGCTGACCCTGGTCTCCCTGGTGTTCCCCGCCCACGCCGACGCCGCCGTCCTCACGCTGCTGCCGCAGAACGCCGACGGCCTCGAACAGACCTTCTCGCCCGCCTACGACTACGACGGCGACGGCTGCTACGCCACGGCCGCCATCGGTGCCGACGGCACCCTCAACCCGGGGCTGCGGCTGGGCGGTGACGTCAACGGCCACTGCCACGACTACGTCCAGCTGGCCAACGCCAACACCTACTCGCGGGAGAAGTGCGACCAGGGCTGGTGCGCGGTCATGTACGCCAGTTACTTCGAGAAGGACCAGGCCACCCTCGGCCCTGCCGCGATCGGGCACACGCACGACTGGGAGCACGTCGTGGTCTGGATCAACGGCAACCAGGTCAAGTACGTCTCCGTGTCCCAGCACTCCGGATACCAGGTGGCGTCCGCCTCGTCGGTGCGGTTCGACGGCACCCACCCCAAGATCGTCTACCACAAGGACGGCATCTCCACGCACTGCTTCCGGTTCGCCGGGAGCAACGACGAACCCCCCGAGAACGTCACGGGCGGCTGGTTCTACCCGCGGCTGGTCGGGTGGAACGGCTACCCCGCGGGCTTCCGCGACAAGCTGATGGGCGCGGACTTCGGCGCGGCCACCATCAAGATCAGGGACGGCGACTTCGCGTACGCGCTCGCCCACTCCATGCCCGCCGGCATCCCGTTAGACCCGAACGCCTGAGAGTCCGGCCGGGGCACGTCCTCGCCCCCGCTCCCACACTTCCCTCCCCCGCCCACCCCGTCCGTCCCTCCGCCGCGCGGCGACCGCCCTCGCCGCGCGGCGGAGGCGGTCGTTAGGGTGTCCCGGGCGGTTGGCAAAGAAATGGTCAAGCCGCATGGGACCAGTGAGGGAGACAAGCGTGGGAGCTGCACGCATGAGCAACACACCGCTGCCGGGCATCGGCATGCGCTACGACCTGACGACCCGCGAGCGACGCCGCCTGTCGGTGGTGGCCCACCGGGACGGCACCCGGACGCTCAGCGCGTACCGGGAGGACGACGCCGACGCGTGCGCGCTGTCGGTGCGGCTGACACCGGGTGAGTCGGAGAGCCTCATCGACGCGCTGATGCCGGCGCACCACAGTCCGAACCTGCTGTCGACCACCGAACTGGGACTGGTGGCCGAGCGGATCACCCTGTCCGCCACCTCGTACTGGAACGGCAGGGTGCTCGGCGACACGCAGATGCGCACCCGGACCGGGGTGTCCATCGTGGCCGTGCTGCGCCGGGCCGAGGCGGTGCCCTCCCCCGGCCCCGACTTCCGGCTCGCCGGCGGTGACGTGCTGATCGTCATCGGCACCCTGGAAGGCGTGGACGCCGCCGCCGGAATACTCGGGCGGGAGTGAGCACATGCACTCGACCGCTGTCTTCCTCATCGAGTTCGGCGCGATCCTCCTCGGACTCGGACTGCTCGGCCGGTTCGCCGGGCGGCTGCGCTTCTCACCCATCCCGCTGTACCTGCTGGCCGGGCTGGCCTTCGGGGAGGGCGGGCTGCTGCCGCTGGGGGCCAGTGAGGAGTTCGTCGCGATCGGCGCCGAGATCGGCGTCATCCTGCTGCTGCTCATGCTCGGCCTGGAGTACACGGCCAGCGACCTGGTCTCCAACCTGAAGACCCAGTACCCGGCCGGTCTCGTCGACGCCACGCTCAACGCGCTGCCCGGTGCCCTCATGGCGCTGCTGCTGGGCTGGGGGCCCGTGGCGGCCGTGGTGCTCGCCGGTGTCACCTGGGTCAGTTCCTCCGGCGTCATCGCCAAGGTGCTGGGCGACCTGGGCCGGCTCGGCAACCGCGAGACCCCCGTGGTGCTGAGCATCCTCGTCCTCGAGGACCTGTCCATGGCCGTCTACCTGCCGATCGTGACGGCGCTGCTCGCGGGCAGCGGTCTGGCGGCGGGCAGTGTCACCCTGGCCATCGCCCTCGGTGTCGCCGGACTGGTGCTGCTGCTCGCGGTGCGCTTCGGCCGGCACATCTCCCGGTTCGTCTCCAGTGACGACCCGGAGAAGCTCCTGCTGGTCGTGCTGGGCCTGACCCTGCTGGTCGCCGGTGTCGCCCAGCAGCTCCAGGTCTCCGCCGCCGTGGGGGCGTTCCTGGTCGGCATCGCCCTGTCGGGTGAGGTCGCCGAGGGCGCACACCATCTGCTCGCACCCCTGCGCGACCTGTTCGCCGCGGTGTTCTTCGTCTTCTTCGGCCTGCACACCGACCCGGCGGACATCCCGCCGGTCCTCCTGCCCGCCCTCGCGCTGGCGGCCGTGACCACCCTGACGAAGATCGCCACCGGTTACTGGGCGGCCGGGCGGGCGGGTGTCTCGGTGAAGGGCCGCTGGCGGGCGGGCGGCACGCTGGTCGCGCGCGGTGAGTTCTCCATCGTCATCGCCGGGCTCGCCGTCACCGCGGGGACCGAGGACTCGCTCGGCCCGCTGGCCACCGCGTATGTGCTGATCCTCGTCATCATGGGCCCGCTGACCGCCCGTTGGACCGAGCCGCTGGCGCTGCGCCTGATCCGCGCGCGGCAGCCGGAGGAGCCCGCGGAACCCACACGTCAGGACACCGCGAAGGCGTCCGTCCCGGCGCCGCGCGGTGCGGTGGAACACCGGCAGGACACCGCCGGTCCGTCCTGACCCCGGGCCGCCGGAAGGCATGTCGACCACGTCCTGGGGAACGGTCGAGACACCTTCCGCGGAGGGCGACCCGTCAACTGTGAAAGCCCGCTCCTCGCACCATCCACTACGCTGCCACCAGCCACATGGCCCATAATCCACAATTCGACGCCAAGTGGCGTCCCAGCCGACCGGGGCAACACGAGAAGAGGCCGACACCATGCCTGAACCCACCGCTTCACGCGATCTGGCATCGCAGTACACCGCCCAGGTGACCGGTGACCTGGAGCGAAACCTCAAGGAGCAGGAGCGCGTCAGCGGCGAGATCGCCTCGCTGCAGGAGCAGTTGTCGATCCTGCGGCGCGACCACGACGTGCTGGTCAACATGCGGCAGGCGCTCGCCCAGAACGGCACGTCCGCGGCCCAGCAGGCGCCCGCCGTGGCGCCTGCCGCGAACACCGGGGCGAGCGCGGGCACGAGCACCGGCACGGTGCCCGCGCCCCGCCGCAAGAGCACCGCCAAGTCCGCCGCGGCCAAGCCGGCCACGGCCAAGGCGGGCGCCGCCGCCAAGACGGCCACCCCGAAGGCCGCCACCGCCAAGACGGCCACCGCCAAGGCCACTACGGCCAAGACGGCCACCGCCAAGGCCACTACGGCCAAGTCCAGCGCGGCCAGGACGAGCGCCGCCAAGACCGGCACCGCCAAGACGGGTACGGCCAAGGGCTCGGCCAAGTCCGCCGCCGCCAAGCCGGCGGCGGGCAAGGCCGCGGCGGGCAAGAAGGCCGCCGCCGGCACCGCCACCGAGAGCAAGAAGCCGGCGACGGCCGAGAAGGCCACGGCGACCGCCAGGTCCACGGCGGCCGAGAAGCCCGCGACAGCCGCCAAGTCCACGGCGGTCACCAAGTCCGCGACGGCCGAGAAGTCCACGGCGGTCACCAAGTCCGCGACGGCCGAGAAGTCCGCCGCGGCGAAGCCGGCCGCGGCCAAGGCCACCACCGCCGGCAAGCCGGCGGCCGCGAAGTCCACGGCCGCCAAGTCGGCCGGTGCCAAGTCCGCCGCCGGCCAGCCCACGCTGGTCGAACTGGTCCGCCGTCACCTCGGCGAGCAGAAGGAGCCGCGCTCGGCGGCGGAGGTCGCCACCGCCCTCGGTCAGGCCCATCCCGACCGTGGCATCAAGACCACCGTCGTGCGCACCACGCTGGAAGGGCTGGTGGCCAAGAACCACGCCCACCGCAGCAAGCAGGGCACGTCGGTCTTCTACACGGCCAACGACGCCGCCGAGCAGGCCCCGGCCGTCAAGGCCCAGACCCAGGCCCAGCCCCAGCCGGAACCGGCCAAGGCCTGAGAGCTGTGCGCAAAAGGGGAGTCCGGTCAGCTCGCGGTGTCCGGTGGTGCGATCGCAAGGCGCCGGAAGGTCCTCGTGGCGGAGCTGTCAGAGCCTTTCGGCAACGCCCGCGAGCGTGCGTGCCGGGCGTCGCGAGCCGGGCGCTCCTTTTGTCCGCAGCTCTGGGTCCCGGACGCCCCGGTGGGCCCGGACGCGATGTCACCGGGCCCGCCGGGCCGGGCCGGCCGACCCTGAACTTGGGCCGGTGCGAGGGAAGTTGGAGGAAGCACGGCGTATCACGGCAGCGGGAAGGGCAGGAGTGCGAAGGAGAGGGCACAGGCTCCTCATGACGGACCCGGAAGGTCCTGTAAGGTGAGCCTATCCTTACTTATTGCTCACCCGTCCTCATCGGAGTGCACATGTCCCTTCGCCGCCGCGCCCCCGTCGCCGTCGCCCTCGCTGTCGTCGCCGCACTGTCGGTCTCCGCGTGCGGCAGCGGCTCCGCCGGCGGCGAGAACTCCTCCTCCAGCTCCTCGAGCACCGGGGGCGGCGGATCGAAGTCGGTGGCCAAGGGCGGCAAGGACTTCGGCAGCGCGGCCGAGCAGACCGCCGCGCTGGGCACGGACGCCAAGCCCGGTCAGTGGCCGCGCACCATCAAGCACGCCATGGGCACCACCGAACTCGCCAAGCGCCCCGAGCGGGTGGTCGTCCTGGACGTCGGCGAGCTGGACAACGTCGTCTCCCTCGGCGTCGAGCCGGTCGGCGTGGCGTACACCGAAGGGTCCCCGCACCTGCCCTCGTACCTGAAGGGAGCGGGCTCGCCGAAGAGCGTCGGCACCATCAACAGCCTCAACCTGGAGGCCATCGCGGCCCTCAAGCCGGACCTCATCCTGGGCAGCCGGCTGCGTGCCGCCGACTCCTACGACGAGCTGTCGAAGATCGCGCCCACCGTCTTCTCCATCCGGCCCGGCTTCACCTGGAAGCAGAACTACCTCCTGAACGCCGCGGCCCTGGACCGCACCGCCCAGGCCAAGGCCGCGCTGGCCGCCTACGAGAAGCGGGCCAAGGCCCTGGGTGCGAAGCTCGGCGCCGACAAGCCGACCGTGTCCATGGTGCGTTACATGCCCAACGGGGTGATCCGGCTGTACGGCAACGACTCGTTCATCGGCACGATCCTGAAGGACGTCGGCGTTCCGCGTCCGAAGAACCAGGACATCGCCGACCTCGCCGCCGAGATCAGCGCCGAGAACATCGACAAGGCCGACGCCGACTGCATCTTCAGCGGGGTCTACGGCAACCCGGACGCCACCTCCCGCAGCAAGGCCCGGGGCAACCCGCTGTGGAAGAACCTCAAGGCGGTCAAGGCGGGCCACGCCTACGACGTACCGGACGAGACCTGGTACCTCGGACTGGGGGTCACGGCCGCCGACTCGGTCCTGGACGACCTCCAGAAGTACCTGACGGCCTGAGCCGGACGAAGGCGCGGACCGGCTCACCGGCTCGGCCACCGGCGGCGGCACCACCGGCGGCGGGGGCCACCGGGCATGAGACCGCCGACGGGAGACCGCCGGTGAAAGACCGCTGACGAGAGAGAGTGAGCGCGGCCCATGTCGCCCCCCAACCGCCGCCGAGCGGCCTGGCTGCTGGCCGGGACGGTCATGCTGCTGGGCGCCGTCCTGCTGAGCCTCGCGGTCGGCAGCCGGCAGATCGCCCCCGCCACGGTGTTCCAGGCCCTGCTGCACGGCGGCACCGGCGACGACGCGCAGGTGGTCCGGGCGCTGCGGGTGCCCCGCACGGTCCTCGGCGTCCTGGTGGGCGTCGCGCTCGCCCTCGCCGGGACGGTGATGCAGGGCGTCACCCGCAACCCTATCGCCGAACCCGGCGTCCTCGGCGTCAGCCAGGGCGCCGCGGCCGGGGTGGTGTGCGCGATCGCCTTCTTCGGCGTGCACACCACGGGCGGCTACGTCTGGTTCGCGTTCGCGGGCGCGGTGGTGGCGGCCGTGGCCGTCTACGCCGTCGCCAGCGGCGGCCGGGGCGGGGCGAGCCCCGTCAAACTGGCCCTCGCGGGCGCCGCGATGAACGCCTTCCTCGCCTCCGTGGTCTCCGCGGTCGCCACCACCCGGGCCCATGTCATGGACGAGTTCCGTTTCTGGCAGGTCGGTTCACTCGACGGGCGCGGCGGCGAGGTCGTCTTTGATGTCTGGCCGTTCCTGCTGGCCGGTGCGGTGCTGGTGGTCGTGCTCGCCCGCGGTCTGGACGCCCTGGCCCTGGGAGACGAGGCGGCCCGCGCGCTCGGCCACCACGTGGTCCGGGTGCGCGCCCTGGGCGCACTGGCGGCCACCGTGCTGACCGGCGCCGCGGTGGCGGCGGTCGGCCCGATCGCCTTCACCGGCCTCGCCGTCCCGCACCTGGCCCGTGCGCTGGTCGGCAGCTCGCACCGCTGGGTGCTGCCGCTGTCGGCCCTGCTCGGGCCGGTGATGCTGCTCTGCTCCGACGTGCTGGGCCGCGTCGTCTTCCCCCCTTCGGAGGTCCCGGTGGCCGTCATGACCGCGGTGATCGGCGTGCCGTTCCTCATCGCCCTCGTACGACGCCGTGCGGCGGTGGCCGCGTGAACCGCACCCGACCGGCCTCCTTCGCCCCGGCCGGACACACCGTGCTGCGCGCCCGGCGCGCCAGCGTCCTCGTGCACCGCCGGGCGGCGCTCGTCGCGGCCGGCCTCGCCGTCCTGCTGGCGTGCGCGGCGGTGGCGTACCTGTGCACGGGTGAGTCGTTCACCGCGCCGCGCGAGGTGATCCGCGTGGTGCTCGGGCAGCCCAGCCCCGACGAACTCGTCGTCGGCACGCTGCGGCTGCCGCGCCTGGTCGTCGGCCTGCTCGCGGGCGCCGCGTTCGGCATCGCGGGCGCGACGATCCAGACGGTCGCGCGCAATCCGCTGGCCAGCCCCGACGTCATCGGCGTCACCCACGGGGCGGGACTGGCCACGGTGACCGCGATGAGCTTCGGCCTCGTCCGGTACGACGCGCTGCCCTACGTCTCCGTCGCGGGCGGGCTCGGTGCCGCGCTGCTGGTGTACGTCTTCGCGTGGCGGCGCGGGCTGCATGCCTCGCGCTTCGTGCTCATCGGCATCGGGGTGTCGGTGGCGCTCGGCTCGCTGACCCAGCTGGTGCTCACCAAGGGCGATGTCGTGGTGGCCCAGCAGGCGAAGGTCTGGCTGACGGGTTCGCTCAACAGCCGGGGCTACGACCAGGCCGCGCCGCTCGCCCTGGTCCTGCTCTGCTCCGTCCCGGCGGTGGTGTGGGCGGCCCGTGCCCAGCGTGGCGCGGCGCTGAGCGACGACACCGCCCGCGCGCTCGGCATCCGCCTGAACGCGGTCCGGCTCGGGCTCACCGCGCTCGGCGTGGTCCTGACCTCCGTCGCGACCGGGGCCACCGGCCCCGTCGACTTCGTGGCCCTGCTCGCCCCGCAGATCGCCCGCAGACTCACCCGGACCTCCCAGATCCCGCTGGTGTCCTCGGCGTTGACGGGCGCGCTCGTCGTCGTGGTCGCCGACCTGCTGGCCCGCCGCCTCTTCCATCCCGTGGAGCTTCCCGTCGGCGTCCTGACGGCCGCGGTGGGAGCCCCCTATCTGATGTGGCTGATCGCCCGCACCGGCAGGCGGTCCCAGGGCGCCGCGTCCTGATCCCTCCCACGCACAGCAAGCGGGACCGGACCCGAGGGTCCGGTCCCGCTTGCTGTGCCGTGTCGTCAGGTGGCGTGTGTGCCCGGTCGGCGGGCGTGTGCCCGGTCAGGAGACCGCCACCCGGTCGTCGGCGCTCTCCGCGGGGGCGCTCCCGGCCGCCTGGCCCCCGGTGTCCGCTTGGACCGTGGTGTCCGCCTGGACCGTGGTGTCCCGGGACCTCTTGAGCGCGAGCGCGAGGACGGTGCCGACCGCGAGAGTGGGCGCGATCCACAGGAATCCGGTGCTCGTCGCGTGGGCGAAGGCGTCCAGGGCGGTGTCGCGGAGCCCGGCGGGGAGGTGGGCGATGGTGTCCGGGCGGGACGGGTCGAAGCCGCCGCCGGTGGGCAGGGCGCGGGTGCCGTGGGCGAAGCCGGTGGAGAGCAGCGTTCCGAAGACGGCGACGCCGAAGGCCGCGCCGATGGACCGGGCGAAGGTGACGACGGCGCTCGCCGCGCCGAGGTCGGCGGCCGGGACCGTGTTCTGCACCGTGGTCAGGACGACCATCGGGACCATGCCGATGCCGACACCGGTGATCAGGAAGTAGACGCTGAGCAGGACGGTGCCGGTCGCGGCGCCGATGGTGCCCAGCAGGAGCAGCCCGGCGAGGTTGACCAGCAGACCCGAGACGAGGATCAGGCGCAGACGCCCGGCGTGGGCGGCCCAGCGGCCGGCGAGGGACTGGCTGACGACCAGGCCGACGACGAGCGGCAGCAGGTGCACACCCGACAGGGTGGCCGAGACACCGTCGACGACCTGGAGGTAGGTAGGCAGGTAGACCAGCACGCTGAACATGGCGGCGTTGGCCACGAAACCGATCAGTGAGGAGAACACCACGGTACGGGAGGTGAGCATGGTCACCGGCAGGACCGGGGCGGCGGCACGCCGCTCGACGGGGACCAGGACCGCGGCCAGGACGACCGTGGCGAGGATCAGCCCGAGGATGGCCGGGGAGGTCCAGCCCCAGCGTTCACCGAAGGAGGTGACGAGGACGATGCCGGTGGCGATGGCGGCCAGGACCAGCGAACCGAGGTAGTCGATACGGGCCTTGGCCCCCCTGGCGCCGGCGGGCAGCACGCGGGCCGCGATGACCAGGGCGACCACACCGATGGGCAGGTTGATCAGGAAGGCCCACCGCCAGGACAGCTGGTCGGTGAAGATGCCGCCGAGCAGCGGACCGACGATGCTGGCCACACCGTAGACGGAGCCGAACATGCCCTGGTACCGGCCGCGTTCGCCGGGTGCGACGATGTCGCCGACGAGCGCGAAGGTCAGCACGATCATGCCGCCGCCGCCCACGCCCTGCAGTGCGCGCGCCGCGATCAGCTCGGGCAGGTTCTGCGCCAGACCGCAGGCCACGGAGGCGATCAGGAAGACGGAGGTGGAGGCCAGGTACAGGCGCTTGCGCCCGAACATGTCGCCGAGCTTGCCCCACAGCGGGGTGACCGCGGTGGACGCGAGCAGGTAGGCGGCGCTCACCCACGCGATGTCGTCGAACCCGTACAGGTCCTCGGCTATCCGGGGCAGTGCGGTCGAGACGATGGTCTGGTCGAGGGCGGCGAGGAGGACCGCGAGGATGAGGGCGCTCATGGCCGCGGCGACACCGCGGGTTCTCGGAGCGGGCGACTGCTGTGCCTTGGACATCGGAGGATCTTTCGGGGAGGGAGCGGAAAGGTGTGAGGGACGGGGTGAGGGACCGGAAGGTGTGGGGGGCGCGCGGCCGGAGGTGTCGTCCGGTCCGGCCGCGCGCCGCAGGGTGTCCGGGAGGGCGCCGCGGGTGTCCCGGACGGGTCAGACGGTGACGGTCTTGTACTCGGTGTAGGTGCCGAGGCCGACGGCGCCGTACTCGCGGCCGATGCCGCTGGCCTTGAAGCCGCCGAAGGGGCCGTCGAAGCCGATCGAGGCGCCGTTGACGGTGACGGTTCCGGTCCGGATCCGCCGTGCCACGGCCAGGGCGTGGGCCTCGTCGGCGGACCACACCCCGCCGGACAGGCCGTACTCGGAGTCGTTGGCGATGCGGACGGCCTCGTCCTCGTCGTCGTAGGCGATGACGACCAGGACCGGGCCGAAGACCTCCTCCTGCGCGATGCGCATGGAGTTGTCTACGTCGGCGAAGAGGGTCGGGGTGACGTAGTTGCCCTTCTCCAGGCCCTCGGGGACCTGCGGGCCGCCGGTGACCAGGCGGGCGCCCTCCTCGATGCCGATCCGGATGTAGTCGCGCACCCGCTGCTGCTGGTCGGGGCGGATCATCGGGCCGATGAAGGTGTCCGGGTCGTTCGGGTCGCCCACCTTGAGGGACTCCACCAGCTCCTTGAGGCCGGCCACGACCTCCTCGTACTTCTCACGCGGGGCCAGGATGCGGGTCTGCGCGATGCAGGACTCGCCGTTGTTGAGCAGCGAGCCGAACCTCACGCCCGCGACCGCCTTGTCGATGTCGGCGTCCGGCAGGATCACCGCGGCCGACTTGCCGCCCAGTTCCAGGGAGACGCGCTTGAGCTGCTCACCGGCGATGGAGGCGATCCGGCGCCCGGCCCGCGTCGAGCCGGTGAACGCGATCTTGTCGACGTCCGGGTGCGAGACGAGGTACTCGCTGGTCTCCCGGTCGGCGGGCAGCACGCTGACCACGCCTTCCGGCAGCCCGACCCGTTCCAGCAGCTCGGCCAGGAAGCCCATGCTCAGGGAGTTCTCGGGCGACACCTTCAGGACCACCGAGTTGCCCGCAAGCAGCGCCGGGATGATCTTCGAGGTGGCCGAGGAGAACGGTGAGTTCCAGGGGATCACCGCCGCCACCACGCCCACCGCTTCCCTGCGCACCACGCTGCGGAAGGGGGAGGCCGGGTCCGACGGCGTGAGCGTCTCCTCCCAGCCGAACTCCTCGGCCGCCTTCAGGTACGCGTTCGCCTGCCGGGTCAGGCCCGGCTGGCCCGCGCGGGTGAACCACAGCGCCGATCCGTTCTCCATGGAGATCAGCTCGGCGATCCGCTCCGCGTTCTCCTCCCGCAGCGCGTTGAACCGGCGCAGCACCGCCACGCGCTCCGCGGGCGCCACCGTCGACCAGACACCCGCGTCGAAGGAGGCCCGGGCCGCCGCGACCGCACGGTCCACGTCCGCCGGCCGCGCCTGCGCCGCCCGCCCGATCACCGACCGGTCGTGGGGCGACAGGATCTCCAGCAGCTCCGGATCGCTCGGCTCGGTCCAGGAACCCGCCACGAACAGCCGGTCGTACGTGATCATCACAATCCGCTCCTTCAGGTCCCGTGAGATCGGTGATCCCGCGGTCGATCGCTTATCTGTCACTAGACTGTAGCACTTCTTGTCGTTAGAAGCGCATAGGTGTGACTAGTGAAGGAATCAGAAGCCTCAGTGGAGGTACTTTTAGGGAATGAGAGCCGACGCAGCACGCAACCTGGAAGCCGTCCTGACCACGGGGGCGCGGATGCTCGCCGCCGACCCCGGCGCGAGCATCGCGAGCATCGCC